>DATHPQ010000173.1:0-24273 GCA_035483735.1 Xanthobacteraceae bacterium
TGCGATGCCGATCGAACAGCGCATGACGCTGTGCAATCTCAATATCGAGATGGGCGGCCGCTCCGGTTTTGTCGCGCCCGACGACAAGACCTTCGCCTGGCTCGAAGGCCGTCCCTATGTGCCGCAGGACCAGATGTGGGATCGCGCGCTCGCGCATTGGCGCACGCTCACGACCGACGACGGCGCGGTGTTCGGTCGCGAGGTGACGCTCGATTGCGGCGAGCTCGAGCCGCAGATCACCTGGGGCACCGATCCGAGCCAGGTCGTCGGCATTTCCGGCAAGGTTCCAGAACCGGCCGCGATCGATGCGAGCCGGCGCGCCGCCGCTGAAAGCGCGTTCGCCTATATGGGGCTAGAGCCCGGGACGCCGCTGATGGGGCTTCCGGTGCATCGTGTCTTCATCGGCTCGTGCACCAATAGCCGGCTTCCCGATCTCGAAGTCGCCGCCATGATCGTCAAAGGCAGGCGCGTCGCCGATGGGGTGTTCGCCATGGTCGTGCCTGGCTCGTCGAGCGTGAAACGCGAGGCGGAAGCGGCGGGGCTCGACCGCGTATTCCGTGACGCCGGCTTCTTCTGGGGCGAATCCGGCTGCTCGATGTGTGCGGGCGGCAACGGCGATCGCGCCGAGCCCGGCCAGCGCGTAGTTTCGACCACCAATCGCAATTTCGAAAACCGTCAGGGGCCGAAGGTGCGGACGCATCTGGCGAGCCCGGCGACCGCCGCGGCGAGCGCGATCACCGGCCGCATCGCCGATGTGCGGCAATTGGTCGGAAGCCATTGAAGGCAGGGACGATGCAGCCATTCACCACCCATAGCGGCATCGCCGCCCCGCTTCTGGTCGACGACATGAACACCGACCAGATCGCGCCGTTCTTGCCGTCGCGCAGCCTCAAGGACGATTACAAGGTGATGCTGTTCAACCGCCAAAGGTTTCGCGAGGATGGCGGTGAAATTCCGGACTTCGTGCTCAACAAGCCGCAATTCCGCAACGCGGGGATTCTGGTGACCGGCGACAATTTCGGCGCCGGGTCGTCGCGCGAATCCGCGGTGTGGAGCATGCTTGCCAACAATATCCGCGTCATCGTCGCCAAAAGCTTTGCCGACATCTATCGCGAGAATTGCCTGCAGAACGGCTTATTGCCGATCGTACTTGATGCCGGCGTCGCGGACGCGTTTATCGTTCGCGTCGTCGCGGCTGACGGCGCCGCGCCGTTCACCGTCGATCTGATAACGCAGCGCATCAGCGGACCGGGCGGTCCGGATATCAGCTTTGAAATTCCGGGTGCCGATCGCACGCGCCTTCTTGAAGGCCTCGACGATATCGGCATGACGATGAAACATGTCGATGAGATCGTGAGTTGGGAGCGAGAGGCGGCCAAGGCGCAGCCCTGGCTGCAGCAAGCGGCCGATCACCGGCGTTGAACTATCCCGCCGGGCACTTCTGGAAATAATGATAGGTCTCAGGCGCCTGCATCCACATCACCTGATAGGTCAGGCCGCCATGCTTATCGATCCAAGCTTTGATGTCGTCCGGATAGACTTCCAACAATTGCCTGGTGGCAAATGACACGGTGGCGAGATGGAAGCCCAGAACGCCTTTGTCGGTCATGCAGATGTTCTTGCGCGGAATATATCCCAGCAGCACGGTGCATGCCGACAGACAAACGCCTGTTATTCGCACGTTGGGATGTTGCGCGGCGAGTTTCTGCCATTTCATCAGATAAAGGAAAACGAAGCCGCCGCGATCTTCTTTGATTTCGATCGTCTCCGCGCGTGCCGCGAAAGTGGCAAGCGTCAAAGCGATGGCCAGGAGGATGCGCCAGGTTTTCGCAGCGGTTCTCATAGCGGTCTCGTTCTCAATTCCGTGCCGCACCGCGGCATGCGCAAAGCGGCCGAGTGTTCAAGCGGCCGCCGGTCGCATAGAATGCGTCCTGCGAGCCGCCCAACAATGCGACTTGCGATGCGATTTGGAAAATTACGCCCCATCACCCTCGAGCATGATCGCCCGCCCGCAATTTACCACGTTCCCCGCCGGCGACCAAAGAGGTTGCGGCGGGGCGATTGCAATGGAGGAGACCGGACAATGAGTGTGCGCAAAAAGCTGCGGGCGATCATGTCGGGCAAGCGGCTCGTTCTCATGCCTGGCGCCTATGACGGCCTGTCGGCGCGTATCATCGAAGCCGAGGGTTTCGAGGCGATCTGCGCCGGCGGCAACGCCGGCATCGGCTCGATGCTGGCGCAGCCGGATACCGGCCAGTCGAATATGCGCGACTATGCCGATCATTACGCGCGTATCTGCGGCGCGGTGAATGTGCCGGTTTATGTCGACGCCGATACCGGCTTCGGCGGCGTCAATAATGTCCGGCAGATGATCCGCGGCTTCGAGGCCGCGGGTGCCGCCGGGGTCTTCATCAGCGATCAGGTTTTCCCCAATCGCTGCGGTTATCTGCCGGGCAAGCAGATCATCCCGATCGAACAGGCCCTGGCCAAGCTCAAAGCTGCACTGGACGCGCGCACCGATCCCGATTTCTTCATCTGCGGCCGCACCGATGCGATGGGCGTCGAGGGCCTCAATGCCGCGATCGAGCGGAGCCGGCTGTTCATGGAAGCCGGCGCCGACATGGCCAAGCCGATCGGCGTCGATAATATCGCCGACATCAAGCGGGTCATCCGTGAAGTGCCGGGCCCGCATATGGCGACGCTGTCGCAGGCGGCCGGCCGCAAGGAACGCAGCCTTGAGGAACTGGCATCAGCCGGCGTCGTTGCGGCGACGTTCCCATCGCTTCCGATCTTCGCCGCCGCACACGCGGTGCGGAACGTGCTGCGCATTCTCAAGCGCGAAAATTCGATGACGCCGGCCTTCGATCAGCTGCTGACGCTCGATGAGTATTACGATCTGGTCGGCTTGAAGGACCAATTGGCGCGGGAAGAGGCCTATGACAAAGCCGCAGCCGCGCTCATGCAAAAACGCGCGGCTGAATAAAGCGGCCGCGTTTTCCACAGGTCTCCACAGACTGGCTTGTTCAGCGACAATGAGATCAGCCGGGAAGCCGGAAAAGGGGTCGCTAAAAAGAAAGGGGCCGGCACAAAGGCCGGCCCTTCCCCCATACAATTGCTGTACAGCAACTTACCCCTTGGTAACGACCGGCGGCGGGGCCTTACCCTTGCCGACTTGAGCGCAGCCAGCGATGCTCAGGAGAGCCAACACCGCGGCCGTTGCTAGAGCGAGCTTTTTCATGAAGAGAACTCCCCCTTGTCATGACACGCTTAACCATACAAAAGACGGCCCCAATCCTCTAGTGCTGAAAAGACACAGTCTCGATCTGATTGCACCGCACTTCGGGTTCCAGGCCCCTATTTCAACGCCGAAACGGTAGGAAAACACCGGCGGACGCTCGAGAGTGGGCCTTTGGCCTAGTCTCTCAGGGAAGGGGTGCCCGAATCCGCCGCTGAGCGCTGCGGTCTTCGGAAATTTCCTCGGATTCCGCGTGAATTGACGTTCTCGGCCCGGAAACGTTGCAAATATGACGCACAGCACAATTCTGTTGGGGCTGCCGAACATTTGCCATCGGGGGAGGGCCAATTAGCGATACCATTAAGGCAATGGACGCGATCGACCGTGGCTCCGTTCTGCTGAACGGGGCACGAGGGTCAATCGCCGGGTCAAGCACCAAGTCCGTGACCTTAGATGGCTCGCGATGGGTCACGTGGAGGGGATCATGCGACACAAGCTAATCGACCGATTCCGTACTGTACGGCTGACGGGTGTGGTCGCGGTGGCGGCCCTTGCGAGCTTCGGCTTTCATCCAGCGGTTGCCCAGAATATTGCGCAAACCAGCGGCTTCAAGCCGCCGCAAATCGTGCGGCAGCCCGGCGTGGGCGCGCCGCTCTATACCAGCGGCTCGGGTCCTTACTACATTGAATTCCGCTCACGGTTTTCCTGGGATTATGGCCACACCTATATCGTGCATGGCCGCGTCGGCGAGGCGCCGACCCACGCCAGTGTCGCCGGTCTTTCGCCTGTCGGCGATGACTCGACCGCCTGGGTGATCGGGCATTACGTGCCGGTGCCCGCCGAGACCGGCTGGACCGACGGCGATCTCGAGGACAAGTACGTTACCGCGCGCTACCGCGTGCTGATGAGCAAAGACCAATATGATCGCATGATGGCCTATGTCCGCGACTTGCAGGGGCGTTCGCACACCTGGAGCGCGGAGCTTTACAATTGCAACGCCTTTGTTGCCGACATCGCCCACCAGATGGGCCTGAAGGCGCCGGCTTCGACGCTGATCTATCCGAAGATCTTCATCAACCACCTTCGTATGATGAACACGTCAAATCCGAACGCCGACGAAACGCTGGTGAGCGATAACGTCAAGGAAATGAGCAGTCCCACGCGCGATGGCCGGGCGATGATCGTGAGCGGCGTTCACACCATTCGTCCGGACGGCACTCCGGTCACGGATGTCGCTGCCGCGACGCCGCCGAAGCCTTCGGTCACGCCTAAGGTCAGCGTCGGCGCCGTGCGGGTGTCGAGCAAAACCACGAGCCCGGATGCCGCATCCGTGCCTTCGCACTAACGACGGAACACGCGTGAAAGAATCAAGCTTTACGGCGTTTGCCGCGCTGGCGGCCGGCCTTTTTGTTTCGGCTTGCGCAACGTCTCCGGTAACGACAGCAGCGTCCTCATCTTCGCCTGCGAATCCCATGTCGGGTCAAATGCCTGCAGCGACGCCGTCTGGCGTGGCGCAGCGCGACCTGACGCCGCAAGAAAAGAAGGCGATCATCGACGCGATCTCGCCGTCGCTGCGCAATCCGAATTCGGCAAGATACAAATGGGCAAAGTTTCCCGCTGTCGTGACCGAGGATTCGGTGAATTACTGCGGCGTCGTTGATGCCCAGAGCCCATACCCCGCCTATAACGGCGCGCAGGCCTATATCGTCGAGGCCAATGTCTCGGGCGGTCATGTCACCGGTGCGGTGATGGGCCTTATTGCCGGCGGCAAGGACTTCGCAATCGTCACCAAGATGTGCGCGAAATACGGCCTCGATCCGAAAAGCGCCAGCTAGACGCTCGAATACGCTCATTCCCGCGCGAGCGGAAATCCAGGCGGGATTCTTGCTTCTGCGGGGACCAGCGGGTGTTGCGTCGCTACGCTCGCGGTGACCATTCCTCGGCGCTGGCGCCGGCAAGCGACTGCACGCGCGCCTCGTCGGCGGCGAGATCGTGGGCGGTCCCTGAATAAACCACTTGGCCGTCGTCGAGCACATAAGCGTAGTCGGCGACTTCAAGGCTCATGCGCACATTCTGCTCGACGAGCAGGACCGAAATGCCTTCGGCACGCATCTTGGTCACGATGCGAAATACTTCGCGCACGATCAGCGGCGCCAGCCCCTGCGACGGCTCGTCGAGAATGAGCAGCTTCGGATTAAGCAGCAGTGCGCGCGCGATCGACAGCATTTCCTGCTCGCCGCCGGAGAGCTGTCGTCCCTTGTTGGACTTGCGCTCCTCGAGGCGAGGGAAGAGCTGATAGATGCTTGCCAGCGTCCACGGGCCCGAGCGCTCCAGCGGCACCAGGAGGTTTTCCTCGACCGTGAGGTTCGGGAAAATCTTGCGGCCCTCAGGCACATAACCGACGCCAAGCGCGGCGACGCGGAACGACGGCCAGCCCGTCGTCTCGGCGCCGAAAATCTTGACGTGGCCTTCGCGCGGCGGTGTGAGCCCCATCAGGCTGCGCAAGGTCGTCGTCTTGCCAGCGCCGTTGCGGCCAAGGAGCGCCGTCACCTGGCCCTCGGCGGCTTCGAGGCTGACGCCGTGGAGGATGTGGCTCTTGCCGTAGTAAGTGTGGAGGCCGTCGGCAATCAAAGCTGCGGTCATGCTGCGATACTCATGCTGCAATCCTTACGCCGCATCGTCACGCCGCCTGTCCGAGATAGGCGGTCTGCACCGCCTTGTTGGCGGCGATTTCCGGCGGCGTGCCTTCGGCAAGGAATTTACCCTGATCGAGCACCATGATGCGGTCGGCGAGATGGAACACCACGCGCATATCGTGCTCGATCAGCACGATCGTCAGCTTGCCGTCCTTGTGCAGGCGGCGAATGAGCTGGGTAATGTCGTAGGTTTCCTGATCGCCCATGCCGGCCGTCGGCTCATCGAGCAGCAGCAAGCGCGGCTTCAGCGCCAGCGCCATCATGATCTCGGTGGCGCGCTGATCGCCGTGGGACAGTTCGCCGACCGGGCGCTCGGCCTTGTCAGTGAGACTGCCCATGGCGAGCAGTTCGGTGACGCGCTCGCGGATTTTCACGTCGTCGGCTTGCGACAGCCAGGCGCGCAGGCGCAGCCCCGAGGCGACCTCGACCGGGATGCGCAGATTCTCCCGCACCGTCAGTTCGGGGAAGATCTCGGTGACCTGGAAGGTGCGCGCCATGCCGCACCAGACGCGGCGCGCCGGCAGGAGATGAGTGACGTCCTGTCCGTCGAAAACGATGCTGCCCGATGTCGGCGTGAAGAAGCCGGTGATCAGATTGAAGAACGTGGTCTTGCCGGCGCCGTTCGGGCCGATAATGGCACGCAGCTCGCCCGGTGCCACCGTCATCGAAATATCGTTGACGGCAATCAGGCTGCCGAAGTGTTTCGAGACGTTTTTGACTTGGAGCAGGCTCATCACGCCACCTTACGCCGGATTGCGCCAAGAATGCCGCGCGGGAAGAACAGGACCACCAGCACGAAGAACAGACCGACGAACGACATCCAGTTCTGGGTCTGGCTCGACAAATAGTCCTGGAGCAGAACGAAGATCGCGGCGCCGAGCAGCGGGCCCCAGAACGAGCGCATGCCGCCGAGCACCGCCATGATGACGAAATCGCCGGACTGCGTCCAATAGAGCGCGCGGGGATCGACGAAATTGTTCAAAAGCGCATAGAGCGCGCCGGCGACGCTGACGAAACAGCAGGAGATCACCCAGGAGATCCAGATGTGCCGGTCCACCGGGATGCCGAGGAAGCGGGCGCGCCGTTCGTTCTCGCGGATCGCAATCAGCGTACGGCCGAATGGCGAGCGCAGTATCCAGGCCATCGCGCCGACCGAAATCGCGAAGATCACCAGGATGAAATAATAGAAAGCGCGCGGATTGTGCAGGATATCGACAGTAGTGAAGCCGAGATTCAGCGGCATGCGCGTCCAGCCGAGAAGCCCGTCGTCGCCGCCAGTCACGTTATTCCAGCGAAAGGCGATGAAGTAGAATACCTGGCCGAAGGCGATGGTCACCATGGCGAAATAGACGCCGCGTAGCCGAATGATCAGGGGCCCGATGATCGCGCCCGCCAGCGTGCCGGCGAGGATGCCGACCACAAGGCCGGCGCCCGTGCTCGGCACGAGATAGCGAATGGTCATTCCCGCGCCATAGGCGCCAAGGCCGAAATAAGCGGCGTGGCCGAACGACAACACCCCGGTATAGCCAAGGAGAAAGTTCACCGACATCGCGGCGAGCCCGAGCACGACGACGCGCTCGCCAAGCTCGATATAGCCGCCGACAAACGGCAGCCAGAACGGCATCGCCAGCAGCAAGACCCATACCAGCGCGTTGGCTGCGTTTTTATTGAGTGCGCTCGCGTTCACTAGAATCGACCCTCCTCACCGAGAAGTCCGCGCGGCCGAACCATGAGCACCGCCGCCATCATCACATACATGACTGCCTCGGTGGCCGACGGAAAGAACACGGTCGTAATGCCGGAGGCGACGCCGATCAGAAGGCCGCCGAGCAACGTGCCGGGGAGGCTGCCGAGGCCACCGACGATGATGGCAACGAAGCTCGGCATGATCAGCGATGAACCGATTGTCGGCTGCAGCCCCAGTTGCCCGACGGCGAGCACGCCGGCGAGGCCGGCGAGATAGATGCCGAGACCGAAATTCATGCTGCGCAAGATCCGCACATTGACGCCGAGCACGGCGACGGTCTCGAGATCGAGCGTGCCGGCGCGGATGCGGATGCCAAGCCGGGTATAGGTCAAGATGAAGAACAGCCCACCGACCGCAAGTGCGACGATGAGCACCATGAACAGCCGGTAGCCGGTGAGAAAAAAATAGTCGCCGCTCAGCGGAGTCACGAGCCAGCTCGGGACCTGGAACGGCAGGCTCTGCGCGCCCCAGATGAACCGCGTGCCGTCTTCGATGATGAAGGCGAGACCGAATGTCAGGAGCAGACTATAGAGCGGGTCGCGGCCATAGAGGCGGCGAATGAGAAAGCGCTCGACGATGATGCCGAGAAATGCAGTCAGGACCGGCGATAGAATAAGCGCGCCCCAAAAGCCGACATAGGGCAATAGCGTGAAAGCGATATAGCCGCCGATCGCGAGAAAGCCGCCATGGGCGAAATTGATCACGCCCGACAGATTGAGGATGAGCGACAGGCCGAGCGCCATCAGCGCATAGAACGCGCCGACGATGAGGCCGTTGAAGATGTTGAAGAGGACGAGCTGTGTCATGTGTGCGGCAACACCGTTGCACGACGCGGCGCGACTGCCGTATGCGCCAGCCCAGCGCGCGCGCCATCACATTCCCTGAACGCCAATTGTAACCCCCCACATGCTCTGGAATTCCAAGCGCCGCCTCCCAACGGCGCCCGGATAATTTTTTGAGCCGGACGAACCGGCCAGTGCCAGGTTTCGCGATCTAAGCTCCGAAACTCAGGCCGGCCAAGTCATCTTGCAGCCGGTATCTTCAAGCGTGCCGGCAATATCGACGCCCTTCACGACTTCGGTGACGTTGAACAGGTCCTCGGGATCGCTGCCGTTCGCCTGCGCATTGCCGACATAGAGGTTCGGAATGAGCTGGTTCTGCCCTTCGCGAAAGAACGCGCCGTCGGGCATCAGGGAGACTTCGGGCGGCAGTTTGAAGCCCTGCATCGCCTTCGCCATCTTCACCGCGTCAAGCGACTTCGCTTGCGCCGCAGCGAGAGCGCAGGTCCAGACCGCGGCATAGCCGAACCAAGTCCGCGCGGTCGGCACATGGCCGCCGCTTGCCTTGCGGATATCGGCGACGAAGTCGCTGACATGCGGCACGTTCGGCTGTTTCCAGTACCACTCGAACACCCACGTGCCGATGCGGGCTTCGGGCGGCAGGCCGATCAGCACTTCGAGCTCCTGCTGCGCGCCGGCGAGATGGAATTTCTTGTCGAGCCCGAACTGCACGGCCTGCTTGAGCGCGTTGACCGCGTCGTCGCCGGCTTGCAGGAAAATGATGACGTCGGGGTTCGCAGCTTGCGCCTTGATGAGATAGGAGGAGAAGTCGGTAGTGCCGAGCGGCGTCAGGTCGGCGCCGACCTTGGTGCCGCCGAGCTTTTCCGCCGCCTTTTCAAGGCCGGCCTGAAGCGTGTGGCCGAAGGCGTAATCCGGCGTGAGGTAGTACCATTTCTTGCCCGCCGTTTTGATCAGCGTGCCGGCGACGGCGTTCGCCTCCATCTGCGTGGTGTTGCAAATGCGGAAAACATTCCAGTGGCAATTCGTGCCCGTCACCGGATCGGTGTGGCCGCCGGGGACGATGTGAAAGATGCTTTTTTCATAAGCGACATTGGCCATGGCCGCGGCGAGCGCCGAATTGATGTTGCCGACGAGGAAATTCACCTGGTCGCGATCGATCAGCTTGCGCGCCTTTTCGACCGCCGTGCCGGCGTCGCCGCTCGTTGAATCTTCGATCAGAAGCTGGGCCTGACGACCGAGAATGCCGCCCTTGGCATTGATCTGAGCGAGCGCGAGCTGGGCCCCGATCAACTCGTTCTTGCCGAGCGCCGCATAAGTGCCGGTCAGCGGATTATCGAGGCCGATCTTGACTGGCTCGTCGGCGAGCGACTTGACCACGAACGGGCTCGCGAATTGCAGTGCACCGATCGCGAGACCGGCCTTCAGTACCGTACGGCGCGGAATCCGGCCGCCGATGATCTCCTTGGACATTACGTTCTCCCTTGAAGTCTTATTGGTCGTCTTTTTAAAGCCAGCCATCTATCCTTAAATGGCCGTGCCTTTTCAATAAAACGAATGTCGTATTGTGGCGCGAAATGCAATGCGCAAAGGGTGGCAAAGTGGGCAGCTTAGGCGCCCGTCCGACGGGCCGTACGGCCCAACTCTAGTTCGCGGCGGAGGCGTTGGCGCTCGAGCACGCAGGCTTCAGACTTGATGAAGCGCGCTGGCCGGCCGGCGCTTACTGGCACTCAATTGCCTGCTCGCGTTTGAAGAAATCTTCCCAAACCCGGTGCAATTGCGGGATTGCGGCGTCGAGCGGTGAGACAAAGAGCCGCTCCCCCTCGCGCCGAAGCAGGCCGAAACGATCGAGCTTTGCCAGCGCGCTAGCGACCCCGAAATCAACGTTAACCCCGAAGTTTTTAGCAAGCCACGCTTCGATGCGGCCGGCAAGCTCGGCCGCTGTCGGCGCCGACGGCGCGGTGCGTATGAAATGATAGGCGAGCGCGGCCTCCTTGGTCTCCTGGTCCTCGGCCGTGCCGATCAAATAGTCGAAGATGCCCGCATTGTTGTTGATGTTGCGGTAGTAGATATTTTCCGCAAGCTCCATGTGATATTTCAACGACCGGTGCTGGAATTTCAGCCATTGCCGTGTGGCGAAACCGCCGAGCGCAACGATCCCCATCAGGGCGGCGAGTGCGGTTTTCATGTCGGCGTCGGCGACCGATCTCGATCCGCCGAGAAAAATCCCGACCACGAGGAACAGCACGGAAATCGTGGCATAGAGCTTTATCAGAATGGGAATGCCGCCGGCGATCGCGGGAATGCTGAGAAAGGCCCTGTCGAAATTGCTCATGACGACGCGGGCATTGGGAAACAGCGCATAGAGATCGCCGCAGGCGATGTTGCGAAAATATTTCAGCAGCACCGAACCTGGAACGACCTTGTGGCGCTCCAAGAAGCGCACTTCCCGACGCGAGCCGATCTCGGCCTGCGTCTTCATAGCGACCACGAGAACGACGTCGTCGAAGACATCGACCTCGACCTTATGTCGCCGCAGGCCGAACCATTCGGCGCTCTCGATCTGTTCGACATGGTGGCCGCGCCGGTAGAAGCGCACTTCGCGGAAATCGTCGTGCTCCGCCTTGACCTCGACCGGCACCGTGCGCTTGCGGTGGGCATCGGTCACGTCTTCGTGCGGCAGTTCCTTGAAATTGGCGTCCTTGAGGACCTTGTCGAGCGATCGGATCAGATCGTCGTAAGCGCAATCGCTCTTCGCGCGATCGGTCGACGGAAGGCCGGCGACCTCCGGACTGAAATAGTAGTAATCGTCACGCAGCCGGTCGAGTGTTTCGGAATATTCGTAGTGGCATATCGTGCGCAGCGTGCGCGCGAAACGCCAAAACAGCGCGCATTCTGCGGTGTCGGCGAATGCACCCTGTTTGACCAGAGCGCCGAGCAGCTCTTCTTTGCGAACCGGGATGAATTTATCGCTTCCCTCGTCCGCAACCGGTCGTGGCGTATCCGTTATCGCATCCAATTCCGTCGGGCCTCTTTGGCGCGGTTGAAGCGCAATTGCGCGATCATTGGGCGAAACGCTCGTTCAGGGCGCAACATAGACGTTCCGGGCGTCGGCGGTGAAGGCCTTGCGCGACGCCGGATCGAGATAAAACATGTGGCCGCCGCGGTAGAGTTTCAATTCGGCGCGCTCTTGGTCGCCCTCTTGGCCATCAAAATGCGGCAGATGTTGCAGCACATAGCGTGAATCCGAATACGGCGTCACCATATCGCTGTAGCCATGGGCGATCAGCAGCCGGAATGACGGCGTTAGCGCCAGCAAGACACGCAGATCATCGGCAACGCTCGGCTGGCCATGACCGGCCTCCCAATCCCAGCGGTTGGAAATTGTCGAATCGAGCAGGTTGTAGGTCATGTCGGTCTTGAAGCCGAGTTCGTCGCGGGCGTAGCCGACGAAGGTGCTGCCATAGCCGCGGATGACGCCGTCGAGGATCGGATCGGGGCCGCGCGCCACCGGCGTTTCCGGATAGGGATCGTCGGACGCAAAGGTCGCGTCATAATGACTGACGATCTTATGGTCGGCGGCATTGAGATTCTTGACGTAGTCGTCGCGGATGAAGCCATGTGTTTCGGCGAGCGCATCCGCCGATATTCCGGTCATATCGGCGACGTGTGCATAAAACGCTTTGGCGGCGTCGCCTTGCAGCGGCGGCCCGGCAAGCGTCGCCAGATAATCGGTCAGTGCGAAATGCTCGGCTTGCGCCAGGGCCTCGGCACTGAATTTGCCTTCGCGCTCGAGCTTGGCGGCTGCGAGCGAAGGCAGCTGCAAGGCGGCGCCGAGCGCGAAGCGGTCGCCGCCGAACACAAACGCGCCTTCAAGGAGCGGCGACAGCATCAGCACACCCGACACCACGACGCCCTGATCGCTCTGTAGGACGCGCGCGACCTTGGCGGCGCGGAAGCCGCCATAGCTTTCGCCGAGAATAAATTTCGGCGAGGCGGCGCGGCTGTTCTTGGCGACATAAAGCGCAATGACTTTGGCCATGGATTGCGCGTCCTCGTCGACGCCCCAGAACGCTTTGGCGCCATCGGGTTTCGCGGCGCGGCTCCAGCCGGTGCCGATCGGATCGATCAAGACCAGATCAGTGAAGGCCAACCAGGTGTCGGGATTGTCGATCAGCTTGACGCTCGAACCGTCGCGGCCGTTCATGCCGAATTCGGCGATGCGCGGCCCGACCAGGCCGAGATTGAGAAACGCCGACGCCGCGCCCGGGCCACCATTGAAGACGAAGGTGACAGGTCGCTGCGCCGGATTGTCGGATTTCGCGACATAAGCCGTATAGAAGATCGCTGCCGAGCGTTCGCCGGATTGATCGAACAATGACAAAGTGCCCGCCGTCGCCGTGTAGGCGAGCTTGCCGGAGGGCAGGTCGATGCTGTGCTCGGTGACTGAATCCGACGGCAGGAGCGTGAGCACGCCAGAGCCGCCCTGTTGACCGCCGACTTGCTGGCCGCCCGGCCGGCCGGAATGGTCGCCGCCGTGATCCTGCGCCACCGCCACGCCCGCGGTTGTCAGAAGGACGATCGCAACAAGAGCGCGGCTTAAATCAAGCATGTCAGTTTCCCGCAATTCTGCCGCTGTGCGCCGCGGCGGTTTTCACTCAAGCTCAATCGCGCCTTCGATCTCGATGGCAAGGCCGATGCCGCTGACGGTCAAAACCATCTTGGCCGGCAGGGCCTCGTTACCCTTCAGGCGGCCGCCGGAAACGGCCGAGCGCACCGCCTGCTCGATCTCGCGTTGCGACGTGATGCCGACCTTTTTGAGGAATTTGCGCACACTCACATTGAATTCATCTTCGTTCATGATCGCCTAGTGAAAGTGCCGGAAAGATGACCATTCCCGGCAGCAGTTTAGTGGATTGCCCGACGCGGAGCGACCGGTCGGGCGGATGGTAGCCGGTAGACAAGGGCGACAAGATCGGAGAAGTTCTGGCCCCCAAGTTCGGCTCACAAGTTCGGCCCCCAAGTTCTGGCCCTCAAGCGGCGTCCAACAAGCCGCAGGTTGGAGACATCAGCAATGGCTTTCCCGCACGCATCGAAGGCTCTCGCACGTTTTACGGTTCTCGACCTCACCCGCGTCCGCTCGGGTCCGACCTGCGTGCGCCAGCTCGCCGATTGGGGCGCCAACGTCATCAAGATCGAGACGCCGCCCGGCATCGAGGAGCCGATGGGCGGCCCGCGTGAAGGGCCCGACTTTCAGAATCTGCACCGCAACAAGCGCAGCATGACGCTCAACCTGAAGACGCCGGCGGGGCTTGCCGCGTTCAAGCGCATGGTCAAGAAGGCCGACGTTGTCGTCGAGAATTTCCGCCCCGACGTGAAGAAGCGGCTCGGCATCGATTACAAGGCGATGAGCAAGATCAATCCGAAGCTGGTCTATGCCAGCATTTCCGGTTTCGGCCAGGACGGACCCTATGCCAACCGTCCGGGCTTCGATCAGATCGCCCAGGGCATGGGCGGCTTAATGTCGATCACGGGGCTGCCGGGGCAGGGCCCGGTCCGCGTCGGCATCCCGATTGCCGATCTCAGCGCCGGCTTGTTTGCGGCGATGGGCATTCTCGTCGCGTTGCTTGAGCGCGAGAAATCGAAGAAAGGGCAGCACATCGAGACGTCGCTGTTGCAGGCGGAGATCTTCATGCTGGATTTTCAGGCCGCGCGCTATCTGGTCAGCGGCGAAGTGGCGAAACAGGCCGGCAACAATCATCCGACCAGCATTCCGACCGGCGTGTTCAAGACCAAGGACGGCCACATCAATATTGCCACCACCGGCCAGCGCATCTGGCAGCGTTTTTGCGAAGCCGCCGATGCGCCGCAACTCCTGAAGAACCCCGATTATGAAACCTCTGCCTTGCGCTCGAAACACCGCGACGCGCTCAATGCCGAAATCGATACGCTGCTCGTCGGGCGCACCGGCGCCGAATGGGTCGAGCGGTTCAACAAAGCCGGCGTGCCGTCGGGTCCGATCTATGCCATCGACGAGATGTTCGCCGATCCGCAGGTCAAGCATCTCGGCATCGCGCAGAGCGTGACCAAGAAAGATAAAAGTAAGATGCAGCTTGTCGCTCAGCCGGTAACATTGTCGCGCACGCCGTCGCGTCTGGTGGCGCGGCCGCCGGAGCTTGGCGAGCATACCAATGCGATCTTGAAGGAGCTCGGCTTCAGCAAGCGCGATATCGCGGCGTTGCATAAGGCGAAGGCGGTTTAAAATTCATCGTTGCCACGCCGGCTTACGAAGAAACCTGGGAGTAATAAATGTCGCAGACCGACAAGATGCTGTCGCGCAAGGAAGGCGGCGTCGGCTTCGTCATCTTCAACAATCCGGAACGGCACAATGCGGTGTCGCTCGAAATGTGGGAGGCGGCCAAGCGCATTCTCGACGATTTTGTCGCCGACGGCGATATTCGCGTCGTCGTGCTGACGGGCGCCGGCGGCAAGGCCTTCGTGTCCGGCGCCGACATCTCGAAGTTTGAAAGCGAGCGCGCCACACTCGAAGCGGTGCGCGCCTATAATGCCAAATCGGATGCGACCTATACCGGCATCGCCGAATTTCCCAAGCCGACCATCGCCATGATCAGCGGCTATTGCATCGGCGGCGGACTGGGGCTCGCGACCTGCTGCGATCTGCGCATTTGCACGGACAATTCACGGTTTGCGGTGCCGGCGGCCAAGCTCGGCCTGGGCTACGGCTATAATGGGCTGAAGCGGCTGGTCGACATCGTCGGTCCGGCCTTTGCGAAGGAGATCTTTTACACCGCACGGCAGTTCGATGCGCAGGAGGCGGCCACCATGGGGCTTGTCAACCGCATAGTGCCGAAAGACGAGCTTGAGACTTATGTGAAGAGTGTCACCGACATGATCTGCGCCAATGCGCCGCTGACCATCAGGGCGGTGAAATACACGGTTGGCGAAGTGGTCAAAGAAGACTCCAAGCGCAATCTCGCGCGCTCGGCCGAACTGGTCGAGGCCTGTTTCAAGAGCCGCGACTACACCGAAGGCCGCACCGCTTTCATGGAAAAGCGCAAGCCGGTCTTCACCGGCACCTGATCGCGCGGCTCAAAGCCCCACCAAGCATTTCCCCGAGCAAACCAGCGCTGCCCACTTCTGCCCACCTTGATTTGGGCAGGACGCGGCCGCGCCACGAATTCGCGACGACCTGTCTTATCAACGCTAGGCAGGCCTTGCTAAGCTAGGTGCATCGATCAGCGGGCAGCTCAATAGCTCGCGGCACTTTATCGAGCACGATCTTTTCCGAAAACCGGTTTCCACTTTTCGGGATCATGCTTTAGCGGGGAGGCGAAGAGAATGTATCGGGGCACCAAGGACATCAAGTTACCGACAACGATCACCGGTTCGCTGCCGCGGCCGAGCTGGTACACGGAAAATCTCGGTACGCGCCATTTTCTCGAAGCCATGGTGAGCCGGCGTTTTCGCGAGCAATATGAAGACGCGCTGACCTGCTATTTGCGCGATCAGGAGCTCGCCGGTCTCGATATCGTCACCGACGGCGACTGCCGTTTCGACGACGATGTCGGCGGCCAGAGCTGGACCGCCTATCCGCCGATGCACATGTCCGGTCTCGATATCGAGCATCCGGTGGCGACGCCGGCGGGCCGTGGCGGCATCTGGTTTCCGCGCGGCCACATCCTGCACGATTATCTCGAATCGCGCGTGATGCCGATCATCACCGGCCCGATCGGGCGCGGCAATCTGCAATACACCGCGATGTGGAAGGCGGCGCAGCGCTTCACCGAGAAGCCGGTGAAGTTCGGCGCGGTGTCGGCGGAGATCGTCGCTTTCGCGCTGCAGGACCGGCATTACAAGAGCGTGCCCGATCGCATGTTCGCCATCGCCGATGCTTTCAACGAGGAATATCACGAGCTGGCCGATGCCGGCTGTCCGGTGATCCAGATCGAAGAGCCGCAGATTCATTTGATCGCGGTGCGCAAGATCGTCGACAAAGTCATCAATCCGGAACTGATGGTGGAAGTCTTCAATCGCACGGTCAAAGGCTTGCGCGCCAAGACCGAGGTATGGGCGCATTCGTGCTGGGGCAACCCGTCGCAGCAGCGCATGTTCGCACAGGTGCAGAGCTATAAGCCGGCGCTCGAGACCTATAATACCGTCGATGCCGATGTGATTACGTTCGAGTCGTCGAGCTCCGGCGGCATCGATCTCGAAGCTATCGGCAAGACCATCACCGAGAAGAAGATCGCCATCGGCGTCATCGATCACCATACGCTGCAGGTCGAAAGCCCGGAGGAGGTCGCCGAGAAAATTCGCGCCGCGCTCAAATTCATTCCGCCCGAACGGCTGGTCATTTCGACCGATTGCGGCATGGGGCGCGAGGGCATGAGCCGGCGGCACGCCTTCTACAAAATTGTGTCGCTTGTGCTCGGCACCAATATCGTGCGCAAGGAACACGGCTTCCCGCTCGCGCAATGCCTGGCGGCCGACGAGCGCTACTCGCTCGTGGTGCCGACAAAATAAGCGAATAATCGCGAGTCTCGGTTGTTTTCTGAAGGGCGCCGATACACTGAGCCGGCGCGTCATGTCGGGGGAGAATGTTATGTCGCAACTACAAGCTGGGTCCGAGCCGAAGCTCGTCCTGCCGTTTCTACGATCGTTCTACGATCAGGCCATTCCGCTGTCGTGGCTGATTGTGCGGGTCGCCGCCGGCTGGATTCTATTGATGCACGGCTGGGGCAAGATCACGATCGGGCCGACGGAAGGTTTTCTGAAGGGTTACACAGAGATGGGCTTCACGCCGCCGGCCTTCTGGTTCTGGGCCTCGACCTGCATCGAAACGGCAGCCGGCGTCTCATTCATTCTCGGCCTGTTCACCCGATTCTTCGCGGCTGCCGCAGCGATCGAGCTCTTGGTCATCACCATTACCTATTGGAGCAACGGTTTTTCCTGGCTGCATCGCGGCTATGAATACACGCTGCTCTGGGGACTGATCTGCTTTGCCATCGCGCTGCGCGGCGGCGGACCCTATTCGCTCGACCGCAAGCTTGGGCGGGAGCTTTAGAAGCAGCGGCAGAAAGTGGCGGAGAGGGAGGGATTCGAACCCCCGATACGGTTGCCCGTATGCCGCATTTCGAGTGCGGTGCATTCAACCACTCTGCCACCTCTCCGGACGGCGCAAACAGGCTTAAGCGGCGTGGCGCAGTATCTAGCGGCGGAGTCGGCGCGAGACAAGAGCGCGTGGATGCTGCGCAGGACACTGTTTTTTGCCGAAAGCAGCGCGGAAGCGGGTCGTAATTACTTTCTGGGTCAACGACATAGCGCATTAAAACGCGTGGATCGTAACGCTTCTTTGCGCGTTGTTATGCGGCATGGAGGGTTGTGTCCCGTGGTTGCGATGACCGGATCAGGGCGAGACCCTTCCCGCCAACGCCGTCGGGTGCCTTCACGGCATTTAGCCGGCGCGCTCGCGGTTGCGTCGAGCCTTTTGCTTGCCTTCGGTCCGGCGCAGGCTGCTGCGACCGGCGGCAACGGGCCGGTCCCGGCTTCCGAAACCATATTTCTCGTCGAGATTGGGCTGTTGCTGCTCGTCGGCCGGATCATGGGCGAGGCAGCGCAGCGGATTGGACAGCCGGCGGTCATGGGCCAGCTCATTGGCGGCTTGCTGCTCGGGCCGTCGGTTTTCGGCGCGATCTGGCCCGGCGCTCAGCACGCGCTGTTTCCCGACTCCGGCACCCAGAAGAGCATGATCGATGCCGTGTCGCAGCTCGGCATATTGATGCTTCTGCTGCTGACCGGCATGGAAACCGATCTGCAATTGGTGCGCCGCGTGGGCCGCGCCGCGATAACCGTCGCGATTGCCGGTGTTGCGGTGCCGTTCGCCTGCGGCTTCGCGCTCGGCGAGATGTTGCCGGCGGCCATCTTGCCGAAACCCGAGGCCCGGCTCGTCACCGCGATCTTTATCGGCACGGCGCTGTCCATCTCCTCGGTGAAGATCGTCGCGATGGTCGTGCGCGAGATGAATTTCATGCGCCGTGACCTTGGTCAGATCATCGTCGCTTCCGCTATTCTCGAGGACACGATCGGCTGGGTCATCATCGCGGTCGCTTTCGGTCTGGCGTCAGCGGGTACAGTCGATCTTTGGTCGCTCGCCCGTGCGGTGGTTGGCACCGCTTTATTCATGATCGCAAGCTTTACGATCGGCCGACACGTGGTGTTCCGCGTGATCCGCTGGGCAAACGACAATTTTCAGAGCGAATTTCCGGTCGTCACCGCCACTTTGATCGTGATGTGCGTGATGGCGCTGATAACGCAGCTGCTCGGGGTGAATACCGTGCTTGGCGCTTTCGTCGCCGGCGTCCTGGTCGGCGAATCGCCGATCCTGACAAAACATATCGACGAGCAGATCCGCGGTCTCATTGTCGCGCTGTTCATGCCGGTATTTTTTGCATTGTCCGGGTTGCACGCTGACGTCACGATATTGCGCAATCCTAGTCTGGCGGTGCTCGCCTTGGGCCTTATCGCCATCGCCAGCATCGGAAAATTCTCCGGCGCATTTCTCGGCGGCAAGATCAGCGGGTTGACGCGCGGGGAATCGCTGGCCCTCGGTTGCGCCATGAATGCGCGCGGATCGACCGAGGTCATCGTTGCTTCCATCGGTCTGTCCATGGGCGTTCTTAGTCAGGATCTGTTCACACTCATTGTCACGATGGCGGTCGTCACTACCATGGCAATGCCGACAATGCTGCGCTGGGCACTCAACCGATTGCCGTTGCGAAAAAAGGAGCGGTTGCGTCTCGAACGCGAGGAACTCGATGCCAGAGGCTTTGTGACCAATCTCGAGCGGCTACTTCTCGCCGCCGACGACAGCGCCAACGGCAGACTTGCGGCGCGGTTGACCGGCGTCATAGCCGGTTCAGGCGAAAAACCGACCACCATTCTCGATCTGACTAACGGCAACAGAAAAGCGGCGAAGCTGGAGCGGCCGGCGGAAAAAGCTCGATCTGAAAACGGGACCGAAGGAAAGAACGCGCTCAAATCAGTGAACGGCACTCATTCCGAACATGGGGTGAGAACCGCGGCCGAGACGGCGACGACGCTCGAAGCCCATCCGGACGAAGAAAAGCCCGGCACCGTCGATGTCGTGACCCGGCAGCTCAAGGCGATCACCCCGGAGACCGTCGCCGGCGAAGCGCGCAAGGGCCACGATTTTCTGGTTGTCGGAATGGACAAGACCCATGATCCCAAAGGCGGATTCAGCAAGGACGTTTCGCTCATCACTCGGGGCTTCGAGGGTCCGCTTGCGATCGTCGACTGTCATCGCGCGCGCGGCGAACAGAAGGCAGAACGCTACGACAGAATTCTCATTCCGGTAAATGGAACGGACGTGTCGCGGCGCGCCGTGGAGGTTGCCCTCGCTCTGGCGCGCGCCGACGATGCGCGGGTCACCACGCTTTACGTCACGCGGGTCAACGCGAATGGCACCGGACGCAAGCGCGCGCAAGCGAATAGGCGCGGTGAGCTCGCGGTCCTCGAGGACATCAGCGCGCTGGCGGATCGCTATGAGGTTCACCTGCGGAGTACGACGCGGGTGAATATCGCGCCCGACGAGGCCATTTTACAGGAAGCTAAACGCGGCTACGATCTGATCGTCCTCGGCGTAAGCCGCCGCCCCGGCGATGCGCTGTTTTTCGGCAATACCGCCGCGGCGATTCTCGATCGCTCGGAGACGTCAAACCTCTTCGTCGCGAGTTAAAGACCGGAAGTGCAAACGCGGAACGAGATATTATGTCGATCATTCCTCTTCTTGCGCAGTCCGCCTTCGAGCCGGAAACGATCGAGACTCTGGTCTCGGTGTTCGAGAACGCTTGGCAGAAGGTTGAGCAGTCGGGCAGCAAGCTCGCTTCGCCGCGTTACAAGCGCGCGGCGCAGGAGATTCTCGCCAAGCGGATTATCGAGATGGCGCAGCGCGGCGAACGCAATGCGGCGGAACTCGCCGACGACGCCGTGGCCTTCTTGGAACGATCTTATGCTTGAGATGAGAAGCTAGTCGGCGTAGCCGAGGAAGCGCGACTCGAAGTCAGGATTTTGCTGATAAGCGAGGCGCCGGCTACGCTCTTGCGCGACCATCTGGCGCCACTGCGCGCGCGAAATCTTGCTCTTCGGACGCGCATCGAAAGCGGTCAACTTTTGCGCCGCGGTTATCTGGCCGGCGACGGCCTGCGGCGGCGTCTTCGTCGGCAGCGCGACTTCACGCTTTTGTGTAGTTGTCGCAACGTGGTTAACGGCTGAAATATCGGCCGGCGCGTTTTTTAGAACCGGCTTTTTTGCATCCACCAGCATGTCGGACTTCGACGCAGTTGCGCTCACGATCGCTGAGTCGTGCTGTGGAATGGCCGCCCCATTAGGTGCGGAAAACACAATAAAAAACGACACAACGAACGCGCCGATGATGCCGGCGACGCAGGTGAGGTACGCGAATACGGGTGCCAAAATGTCCATCTGCACAAACCAACCCTGACCACCCGCCCGCTTTACAATGTTTCTTCTCAGAATTTCGTTCCAAAAAAGGCGAGGAATGGGTGGCGTTGGTTTGTCGCTCGGTCACCATATCGGGGTTCAAAGAAAGTCGGTGCGGCCGGTCGCCGCCGCGATAGGCGAGCAAAAAGCAAATACCCGGCATCTATTGGCCGGGCATCGCAGACAGTTTTGTAAATAGTACTAAAAAGCAAACGGATCCTAGAAAACAAAGCGTCCTAAAAGATCCGGTCGTCCGTCTCACATCTGCGAGATGAACTTGGTGTTGAAATAGGCCTGCAATCCTTCGAGGCCACCTTCGCTGCCATAGCCCGATTCTTTAATGCCGCCGAACGGCGTCTCGGGCGTCGAGATGGCGATCGAGTTCACACCCACCATGCCGGACTGTAAGGCGTCGCCGATCAAGGTCGCGGTCTGCGCCGAACTGGTGAAGGCGTAAGAGGCAAGTCCATAGGGCAGTGAGTTGGCGCGTTCGACCACTTCGTCGAAGGTCTTGAACCGTACCACCGGCGCTACCGGGCCGAACGGCTCCTCGGTCATGATCTTCGAATTGTCCGGCACGTCGGTGACGACCGTCGGCTCGAAGAAATAGCCTTGATTGCCCTGGCGATTGCCGCCGGTGACGATCTTGCCGCCGCGGTCCTTGGCGTCGCGCACGAAGCTGTCCATCGTGTCGATGCGGCGTGCATTCGCCATGGGTCCCATGGTCATGCCCTTTTCCATGCCGTCGCCGAGCTTGATCGACTTGGCATATTCGGTAAAGCGCGACAGGAAGCGGTCATAGACCGGCTCCTGCACATAAAAGCGCGTCGGCGAGATGCAGACCTGTCCGGCATTGCGGAATTTGAACGCGGCGATCGTCTCGGCGGATTTTTCCGGGTCGGCGTCGGCGAAGACGACGACCGGCGAATGGCCGCCGAGTTCCATGGTCGCGCGCTTCATGCCCTTGGCGGCAAGCTGCGCCAGATGCTTGCCCACCGGGATCGAGCCGGTGAAGGAAATCTTGCGCACGTCGTCCTTGGCGATGAGATGTTCGGAAATTTCGGCCGGCACGCCGAATACGAGATTGAGCACGCCCGGGGGCACGCCGGCGTCGGCAAAGCAGCGCACCATCTCGACGCAGGCGCCGGGTGTTTCTTCCGACGCTTTGAGGATGAGCGCGCAACCGGCGGCGAGCGCGCCGCCGATCTTGCGGGCAGGCGTCAGCGTCGGGAAATTCCACGGCGTGAACGCCGCGACAACGCCGACCGGCTCCTGCAGCACCATCTGCCGCAAACCCTTGCCGCGGCCGGGCACGATGCGGCCGTAAGCGCGGCGGCCTTCCTCGGCATACCATTCGATAATGTCCGCCGAGGTGATGACTTCGGCGCGCGCCTCCGGATAAACCTTGCCCTGTTCCTGGACCAGAATTTTCGCGATCGCATCGTGGCGTTCGCGTATCAGGTCGGCGCCCTTGCGCAAGATCTTGGCGCGGTCGTAAGCGGAAGTGGCGCGCCAGACGAGAAAGCCTTTCTTGGCGGCTTCGAGCGCTTGGTCGAGTTCGGCCACGCCTGCATGCGGCAGGCGAGCGAGCGGCTTCTCGGTTGCCGGATTGATGACGTCCTCGCCGCGGCCATTGCCGCCTGTCCATTTACCGTCGATGTAAAGCTCGAGATTGGCGTAACTGGTCATGGTGGCGTGTCCTCGCTGGCGTCTTAGGGGGATGGGTTCTTGTTAAGGGGATAAGCTCTTGGCGAGTGCATTAGCAGGTTTTGTCGTCCCGTTCACCCCTTGCCGGATGCCTGCAATGCGGAACGACTTTGCAAAAAGAAAGAGGCCCCGACTTGCGCCGGGGCCTTTTGATGGACGGGACGGTGCCGGGAAAGCCGCCCGATCCAATTCGCGTGTGATTGACGTTATTGAATCGTCTCGCCGTGCAGCGCGAGATCAAGACCGTCGCGTTCGACTTCTTCAGTGACGCGCAGACCGATCACCAAGTCGACGACCTTCAGGATAATCAGTGTCACGACGACGTCGTAGGCGAAGACGATGCCGACGCCGATGCACTGATTGACCACCTGTCCCCAATTGCCTTCGATGGCGCCGGACGTTCCGCCGTATTCGCTGATGGCGAAAATGCCGGTCAGGATCGCGCCCGCCGCACCGCCGACGGCGTGCACGCCGAACGTGTCGAGCGCGTCGTCATAACCGAACGTGTGCTTGAGCCCGGTGCAGCCCCAGTAGCAGATGACGCCGGCCGCAATGCCGATGGCGAAGGAGCCCATCGGCCCGACGAAGCCCGAGGCCGGCGTGATCGCAACGAGCCCCGCGACCGCGCCCGAGCAGATGCCCAGAACCGTCGGTTTGCCACGCATCATCCATTCGAGCAGCATCCAGGTGAAGCCCGCCGTCGCGGTGGCGGTGTGCGTCACCAGCATAGCCATGCCGGCCTGCATTCCCGCGCTCACCGCCGAGCCGGCGTTGAAGCCGAACCAGCCGACCCACAGCAGCGAGGCGCCGATCATGGTCAGCACCACATTGTGCGGTGGGCCGCTCTCTTTGCGCTTGCCGAGCATCAGGGCGGCCATCAGGCCGGCGGTGCCGGAATTGACATGCACTACCGTGCCGCCGGCGAAGTCCAGCACCTTGACCCAGGCATTGCTGTTGCCGGAGTTGAGGAAGCCGTCGGGTCCCCAGACCCAATGAGCGATCGGCGAATAGACGAAGATCGCCCACAACCCGATGAACCACAGCATTGCCGAGAACTTCATGCGCTCGGCGAAGGATCCCGCGATCAGCGCCGCAGTGATGATCGCGAAGGTCAGCTGGAACATCGAATAGACGGATTCCGGAATCGTCGGCGCCAAGGGATTCGGATTGCCGATGCCGTTTGAGATATCGCTCAGGATTCCCTGCAGTCCGGCACGATCGAAACCGCCGATAAACGCCGAGCCGGCACGGAAGGCGATGCTGTAGGTGAACAACAGCCACAGCACGCTGATCAGACAGGTGATAGCGAAGCTCGTCATCACCGTGTCGCCGACATTCTTCTTGCGCACCATGCCGCCATAGAACAGCGCGAGACCCGGAATGGTCATCATCAGCACGATGGCCATCGAGGTCAGCATCCAGGCGGTGTCGCCGGAATTGGGCGTGCACTTTTCCAGAACCGTGGCGCTGCAGGCCGGCGGCGAGGGCGCCGCTGCCGGCGCTGCCGTATCAGCAGGGGCCGCGGCCGGGGCCGTGGTCGGCATCTGCGCG
>DATHPQ010000174.1:0-4867 GCA_035483735.1 Xanthobacteraceae bacterium
AGAGCCCGCTGAACCAGTTGTAGCCCTGGTTCTCCCAATAGCCGCCGGCGTCGTTGTTCTGCACCCACATCGCGGTGACGTATTTCGGGTTCTTGAAGCCGAGCTTGGTCGGGATGCGGATCTTGATCGGGAAGCCATACGCAGTGGGCAGCGTCTTGTGGTCGAATTTCAGCGTCAATTGCGTCTGCGGATGCAAGGCGGTCGGCATGTCGATCGTGGTCGAATAGCCTTCGGCGCACTGGAACCAGACATATTTGGCGCTGGTGTCGGCGCCGATCATTTTGAGGAAATCCGACAGCTTGACGCCCTGCCAGGAGCCGATGGCGCTCCAGCCCTCGACGCAGACATGGCGGGTGATCTGGGAGACTTCCGGCAGCGCATTGAGCTCGGGCAGCGTCCAGGATTTCTTGTTGTCGACGAGCCCGCCGATCTCGAGCTTGTAATTGTCGCCGTCGATGTCGGGCGCCTCGTCAACGCTGTAATAGGCGTTGAACGGGAACGGCCGGGTGATCGCGCTTTCCGGATATTCCGGCGCCAGTGTCGTTTCCGAGAACAACAAAGCCTGAACCTTGTCGTTGAAGCGCGAGATGACACGCAGCGCGCTCTCCGATGTCGGCCCGTCGATGACGTCGCAGCCGGTCAGCATCGCCAGCGCACCGAGTGACACCGCGCCGCGCAGGAAGTTGCGGCGCGACGATCGCGGCAAAAGCATCGCCGCATCCTTGATCAGGAGCTTTTGGTCGACGCCGGGAGCCGGTTTTCGCGTGCGGGACATCGCTATCTCTCCTTCAGCGCCCAAGAATCATAGCGCGCAGGCTTTTCGGCACCAAAAGCGCCAGCGCGATATGGATCGTCAGGAACGCCACGATCGAGGACATGGCGAAGAAGTGCACATAGCGCGCGGTGTCGTAGCCGCCGAAGACGTCGGTGAGATATTTGAGCTGCACCGGTTTCCAGATCGAAACGCCCGACAGCACGATGACGATACCGGCGAGAATGACGCCGAGATAAAGCAGCCGCTGCACCGCGTTATAGACCGAAAGATCGTCGTGCGAGAGCTTGCCGCGCAAGGCCGCGGTGAAATCGTTCCACACGTCGCGCGGGCGGATCGGCAGCAGCTTGCGGCGGAAGCGGCCGGTGGCAATGCCGAGCATGACATAGACGATGCCGTTGATGACAAGGAGCCACATGGCGGCGAAATGCCACAACAGTGCACCGGCGAGCCACTCACCCAAAGCAAATTGGCTCGGGAAATAGATGAAGTGGAACAGCGGCGAGGCGTCGTAAATCTGCCAGCCCGAGCCGATCATCATGAATATCGCCAGCGCGTTGATCCAATGCGTGATGCGCACCCAGCGCGGATGAATGAGCGGCTCCGCGGAGCGGCCGGTCGCGACCGGTAAATTGCTGGTGGCTTCGAGGGTCATGGTGCGCTCGTCGATCCAGGCGGACGTGTAGCAAAACGCCAAAGCACTTTCGTTTCACATTCGCGTCAGAGAATTGCGTGTCAGAGAATTGCGCGTCGGAAATTGCCTGTCGGCAGGCCCTCTCCCCGTCGGGGAGAGGGTATTTTAAGCGTGATTACGCCGGTTTTAGTTCGGCAGCAGCACCGTGTCGACGACATGGATAACACCGTTTGACTGCAGAACGTCGGCGATGGTGACATTGGCCACGTCGCCCTTGGCGTCGGTCACGGTGAGCTTGCCGGGGCCGGCCTGCTTCACGGTGAGGTCTTCGCCGGCGACGGTTTTCAGATGCGCCTCGCCTTCGCCGTCCTTGACGGACTTCATCAGGCTCACCGCGGTGAGGCGGCCGGGCACGACGTGATAGGTCAGCACCTTGGTCAGCGTCGCCTTGTTTTCCGGCTTGAGCAGCGTATCGACGGTGCCAGCCGGCAATTTGGCGAAGGCCGCATTGGTCGGCGCGAACACGGTGAAGGGGCCCGCCCCTTCCAGCGTATCGACGAGGCCCGCGGCCTTGACCGCGGCGACCAGCGTCGTGTGATCCTTCGAATTCACCGCGTTCTGGACGATGTTTTTCGACGGATACATCGGCGCGCCGCCGACGGTCACGGTTTTCTCCGACATTTGCGCCAGAACCGGCGCCGGCGTCACAGCCGCGGCGAGGGCAACGAGTGCCGCGCTGGCGAAAAGAGCAAAACGCTTGGACATGACTGGTCTCCGATGGGGTTGGGATTGCGGCTCATGAAGGCCGCCGGCAACACGAGGTCACTCGTGCCGTCGGCTTGAGATACGGCGGCCGTTGCGCAGGGTTTCAGGACCTCTGTCACGGATGCGTGAACACAACGCTTTCCCAACACGCAGCGCTGGGCTATGAAGCGCCGCCGAACTGCCGGGGTCCGCATCCAAGGTTGATCAGCTATGTCGAAGAACAGTCCCGGCAATTTCTTTGAAGATTTCCGCATCGGCGAAGTGATCCGCCATGCCACGCCGCGCACGGTCACCGTCGGCGACGTTGCGCTCTATAATGGCCTGTTCGGCCCGCGCTTTGCCGTGCAATCCTCGGACGCCTTTGCCGAGGCCATCGGCTATCCGCGCTCGCCGATCGACGATCTCCTCGTCTTCCACATCATCTTCGGCAAGACCGTGCCGGACGTGTCGTTCAACGCGGTCGCCAATCTCGGCTATGCCGGCTGTTATTTCCGTACCCCGGTCTATCCCGGCGACACGCTGACCGCGCAGTCCGAAGTGATCGGACTGAAGGAAAATTCCAGCCGCAAGACCGGTATCGTCTATGTGCGCACCACCGGCTACAACCAGGATCAGAAGCCGGTGATCGAATATGTGCGCTGGGTGATGGTGAACAAGCGCGACGAAGCGGCGCCCGCGCCCGGCGATCACGTGCCGCGGCTGCCGACCGTGCTCGATCCGAAAGTGCTTGGCGAAGCCTGCCCGCCGATCGACGTTGTCGATTATGACCTCGCGCTGGCCGGCAGCACCGCCAAATACGGCGACTATGCCGTCAGCGAGAAGATCGATCATGTCAACGGCTATACCGTCGAGGAAGCCGAGCACATGATCGCGACGCGGCTTTATCAGAACACCGCGCGCATCCACTTCAACCAATTCATCGAAGGCAAGGGCCGCTTCGGCCGCCGCCTGATCTATGGCGGCCATGTCATTTCGCTCGCGCGTGCGATCTCGTTCAATGGGCTCGCCAATGCCTTCCATGTCGCCGCCATCAATGGCGGCCGCCATGTCGCGCCGCTGTTTGCCGGCGGCACGATCTTCGCCTGGTCGGAAGTTCTGGCGAAATCCGAGCTGCCCGGCCGCACCGATGTCGGCGCGCTCCGGCTGCGCACCATCGCCACACGCGACCAGCCGTGCAATGATTACCCGTTAAAGAACGGCGACGAATACGATCCATCAGTGCTGCTGGATCTCGACTACTGGGTGCTGATGCCGCGGTAGTGCAGGATCGAAAGAATCGCCGACAAGAGCGGAATACCAAATCCGCCGTTGTGGAGGAGATAGCCTACGGGAACCGGGACTGCGGCCTTTAGGCGGAGCGCGCGAAAACTTCGGCTATGATCCGAAGACGCCGCGCGCCTGATCGGAGCCTTGAGTGAAGCCCGTTCCGTTCGACTACATCCGGCCAAGCTCCGTCGCCGAGACTTGTGCGCTGCTGGCGCAAGACGGCGACAGCCGCGTCATTGCCGGCGGGCAATCGCTGGTGCCGATGCTGGCGATGCGTTTGGCGCGGCCGGAACGGCTGATCGACATTCTCCGCCTGTCGGAATTGGCCGGAATCAAAGACAGCGACGACGGCATCGTCATCGGCGCCACCACGCGGCAGGCCGCAGCGGAGCGCGATCCGCTGATCGCGGCCAAGGTGCCGCTGCTCGCCGAAGTGTTTCCCTGGGTCGGACATCCGGCGACGCGGCGGCGCGGCACCATCGGCGGCTCGATTGCGCATGCCGATCCGTCGGCGGAAATTCCGCTGGTGGCGCTCACGCTCGATGCCGGCATCGTGGTACGCGATCTGAAGGGCGAGACGACAATCAAAGCGAGCGAATTTTTCTTAGGTCCGATGGTCACCGCCATTCCACAAAGCGCGCTGCTTACCGCCATCCGCTTTCCGGTCTGGCCGCAGCACCATATCGGCACCGGCTTTCACGAAGTGAATGCGCGGCACAGCGACTTCGCTTTCGTCTGCGCCGCGGCGCAGGTCGCGCTCGACGAAGCCGGGCGTTGCACGGCTTGCGCGATCGGCATCGGCGGGCTTGGCGAATATCCGGTACGCCTCGATCAGGCGAGCAAGGCATTGATCGGCGGCGATCTCGGCGAAGCTGCGATTGCCGAAGCGGTCGATGCCGCGATGGCCGATCTCAACATCTGGGGCGACCTGCATGCCTCGGCCGATTATCGCCGGCGCACCGGCGGCGTCCTGGCACGGCGCGCCTTGAACGATGCGCGGCAAGCCGCCCATAGCTTAAGCACCATGGCGAGGCGGCAATGAAGGTCGCGCTGTCGATCAACGGGGAGAGCCGCAGCGCCGATGTCGAGCCGCGCAAGACTTTGCTCGATTGCCTGCGCGACGATTTCGGCCTCACCGGCTCGCATACCGGCTGCGAGCACGGCATCTGTGGCGCCTGCACCGTTCTGCTCGACGGCGAGCCGTCGCGTTCCTGCCTGATATTTGCCGTGCAGGGCGACGGTTATGAGATCACCACCATCGAGGGCATCGCGCCGGCGCCCGGCGAACTCAGCGTCATCCAGGACGCGTTCTGCGAGATGCACGGCCTGCAGTGCGGCTATTGCACGCCCGGCATGGTGCTGACGGCGACGGCACTCCTGCGCGACAATCCGCAACCGACGCGCAAGGACATCGTCGAAGCGATTTCCGG
>DATHPQ010000175.1:0-28952 GCA_035483735.1 Xanthobacteraceae bacterium
TCGCAGTCGACGTCGAATCCGACGGCGGTGGCGCAATGGGCCGCGGTCGAGGCGCTCAACGGGCCGCAGGACTTCATCCCCAAGCACAACAAAATCTTCAAGGAGCGCCGCGACCTCTGCGTCTCGATGCTCAATCAGGCCAACGGCCTCCAGTGCCCGAAGCCGGAAGGCGCGTTCTACGTCTATCCGTCCTGCGCCGGCACGATGGGCAAGACGGCGCCGAACGGCAAGAAACTCGAGACCGACGAGGATTTCGTCACCGAGCTTCTGGAAGCAGAGGGCGTCGCCGTGGTGCAAGGCACGCCGTTCGGCGTCGGCCCCGCGTTCCGTATTTCGTACGCGACCGCGACTACGGCGCTGGAAGAAGCCTGCACGCGCATCCAGCGCTTCTGCGGCAATCTGCGCTAGGAAACCCGCCCTCTCCCGTGCGGGAGAGGGCATTTCTAAATCTCGCTTGGAAACAGCCGGTATTGCGCGGGGCGCAGGTGCAGCACCTGGCCGATCGCGCAGTGCTGGCTGCGTGGTGCATCCACTTCGATGACGGTCTGCGCGCCGCCGAGCGCCACATCGATGCGGCGCGCCGGGCCGATGCCGTGGATGCCGCGCACTTCGCCGCGCAGGCTGTCGGGTTCGGCATCCGGCAGGATCGTCATGTTGAACGGACGTGCGAACAAGGTGGCGATGCCGTCGGGAGCGCCTTGCGCGTCGAGCCCGACGGAACGGCCTTCGAAATGCACGGCGTTGTTGAGCACGACCACCGGCAGCATGATCGATTCGCCGATGAATTCGTGGACGAAGGCTGTCTGCGGCTCCTCGTAGACCTGCTGCGGCGTGCCGGATTGCTCGATGCGGCCCCTGTCCATGACGACGACGCGGTCGGCGACTTCCATCGCTTCTTCCTGGTCATGGGTGACGAAGATCGAGGTGACATGCATCTCGCTATGCAGTTCGCGCAGCCAGCGCCGCAATTCCTTGCGCACCTTGGCGTCGAGCGCGCCGAACGGCTCGTCGAGCAAAAGAAGCCGCGGCTCGATGGCAAGCGCCCGCGCCAGTGCAATGCGCTGGCGCTGCCCGCCGGAGAGCTGGTTCGGATGGCGGTCGGCAAGCCAGCCGAGTTGTACCAGGCTCAGCAGTTTTTGCACGCGGGCGCGGATCTCCTCTTCGCTCGGCCTCTCGTGGCGCGGCTTGACGCGCAAGCCGAAGGCGATGTTCTCGAACACCGTCATGTGGCGGAACAGCGCATAGTGCTGGAACACGAAGCCGACATGGCGCTCGCCGGCCGAGCGTTTGAGCGCATCCTCGCCGTCGAACAGGACCTGGCCTTCATCGGGCCAATCGAGGCCGGCGATGATGCGAAGGAGCGTCGTCTTGCCCGATCCGGAGGGACCAAGCAGCGCCAGAAGCTCGCCCGAGCGCACCTCGAGATTGACGCGATCGAGCGCCGCGAAGGCGCCGAAGCGCTTGCTCACATCAGTGGCGGAGATTTTCACGGCTTTACTCCTGCTGCAGACGTGCTTCGAGCACGATCTTGATGACAAGCGTGACGATGGCCAGAAGCGCGAGCAACGAAGCGACCGCGAAGGCCGCTGCGATCTGATAACCGTCATAAAGCGCTTCGACCTGGAGCGGTATGGTCAGCGTCTGGCCGCGGATATGGCCGGACACCACCGACACCGCACCGAATTCACCCATGGCGCGGGCGTTGCAGAGCAAGACGCCGTAGAGCAGCGCCCATTTGATGTTCGGCAGCGTGACGCGGAAGAAGGTCGTAAGGCCCGAGGCGCCGAGCGACAGCGCCGCTTCTTCTTCCTCGGTGCCTTGCTCCTGCATCAGCGGAATGAGCTCGCGCACCACGAAGGGGAATGTGACGAAGATGGTCGCGAGCGCGATGCCGGGCAGCGCAAAGATGATCTTGATGTGATGCGCCAGAAGCCATGCGCCGAAATAGCCTTGCAGGCCGAACAGCAGGACGAAAACCAGGCCGGCAATGACCGGCGACACCGAGAACGGCAGCTCGATCAGCGTGATCAGCAGGTTCTTGCCGCGGAATTCGAATTTGGCGATCGCCCAGGAGGCGATAATACCGAAAATCATATTGGCAACGACCGAGATCGCGGCGGCGAGCAAAGTGAGCCGGATCGCGGCAAGCGTGTCGGGGTTGGTGAGCGCGGCGAAATAGGCGGCGACGCCTTTGGCGAGCGCTTCGGTCAATACGCAGGCGAGCGGCAAGACGATGAACAGACTCATGAAACCGACAGCGATCGCGATTACGACGAAGCGCACCCACGGCGCATCCTCGCGCGCATCGATCCTATGCTGCGGCATTGCTGGCGCCATCGCCGTGTCGTGCGCCGGCGTGTTTGCCGGCCTGTGCGCCGGTTTGGGCTCGGCCTTGATCCGGGCGGTGAACTGGACGGTGCTCATGATGCGTCAGTTCCGCTTGCCGATGCGCAACTCGGACCAGCGCTGCAGGCCGTTCACCAGGAATAAGAGAATGAACGAGACGACCAGCATCACCGCGCCGATGGCCGTGGCGTCGGCATAATGGAATTCCTGCAGCCGGATGACGATGAGAAGCGGCACGATCTCCGACACATTCGGCAGATTGCCGGCGATGAAAATCACCGAGCCGTATTCGCCGACGGCGCGAGCGAAGGCGAGCGCGAAGCCGGTGAGCAGCGCCGGCAGAATCGTCGGCAGCACCACGCGCCGCACCGTGGTCCAGCGCCCGGCGCCGAGCGAGGCGGCGGCTTCCTCATATTGGCTGTCGAGATCTTCCAGCACCGGCTGCACCGTACGCACGACGAAGGGCAGACCGATAAAGACCAAAGCGACAAAAATGCCGAGCGGGGTGAATGCGACCTTGATGCCGAGCGGTGCCAATAGTCCGCCGATCCAGCCCGACGGCGCGTAGAGCGTGGTCAGCGCGATGCCGGCGACGGCGGTCGGCAGCGCGAACGGAATGTCGACGATGGCATCGAGCAGGCGGCGGCCGGGAAAGCGATAACGCACCACAGCCCAGACCACGATGGCGCCGAACACGAGATTGACCGCCGCGGCCGCAAGCGACAGCCCGAACGACAATTGGAAGGCATGCAGCACGCGGCGGCTGGTGATCACCGCCAAAAACTGCGCGAAGGTCAGTTCGGTCGTCTTGAGAAACAGGCCGGCAAGCGGGATCAGCACGATCAGGGACAACCAGAGCAAAGTGATGCCGAGCGTCAGTCCGAAACCCGGAATGACGCTCCGCTTTCGACCGCCCAATATTGCCGTCACGCTCACCCGCGCCTCGGCATCACTGCGAATAGATCGAGTCGAAGACGCCGTGATCGGCGAAATGCGTGGTCTGCGCCTTCCGCCAACCGCCGAAATCGTTGATGGTGATCAGATCAAGCTTGGGGAATTTGCCCTCGAACTCTTTGGCGACATCGGGATCGCGCGGCCGGTAATAGTCCTTGGCGGCGATGGTCTGGCCCGGTTCGGAATAGATGAATTTCAGGAAGGTCTCGGCCGGCGCACGCGTGCCTTTGCGATCGACGACCTTGTCGACGACTGCGACCGGCGGCTCGGCGAGGATCGACAGGCTCGGCGCTACGATATCGAATTTGTCCCTGCCGAGCTCGTTGACGGCAAGGAACGCCTCGTTCTCCCAGGCCAGCAACACGTCGCCGACGCCGCGGTCGACGAAGGTGATCGTTGAGCCGCGCGCACCGGTGTCGAGCACCGGGACATTGGCATAGACGGCTTTGACGAATTCGCGGGCTTTGTCTTCGCTGCCGAATTTCTTCAGCGCATAGCCCCAGGCGGCGAGGTAATTCCAGCGCGCACCGCCGGACGTTTTCGGATTCGGCGTGATGACCTGCACGCCCGGCTTCACCAGATCGTCCCAGTCCTTGATGCCCTTCGGATTGCCCTTGCGCACCAGGAATACGATGGTCGATGTATAGGGTGTGGAATTGTTCGGCAGCCGCGTCTGCCAATCCGGCGCGATCAGCCCGCGATCGGCGATGGCGTCGACGTCATAAGCGAGCGCCAGCGTCACCACGTCGGCATCGAGCCCGTCGATCACCGCGCGCGCCTGCGCGCCCGAGCCGCCATTCGAGGTCTTCACCTCGACGCTCTTGCCGGTGTCGGCCTTGTATTTGACGGCAAAGGCGTCGTTGAGATGCGCGTAGAGTTCGCGCGTCGGGTCGTAGGACGCGTTCAAGAGGCTGATATCGGCGGCCTGCGCCGAACCGGCCAGCGTCGCCGCGACAGCCAAGCTCAAAATCGTTGCTTTCATTGTCGTCTCCGTGCGCCCTTGGTGCCTTGATGAACTCGCGGCGCTCCAAGCCGTTCCTGACCGGTTCCTGGGCCGCTTTCCCGAGCCGCCTGTCGCAGCCCTATATGCATATTCTTGATAGATAAACTCAATAATAGGCGCCCAAAGATGCGGATGGGCGGGGAATATTTCATGCCTGTTTGGGAGGGTGTTTAGATGAAAAGTGTCGCCGCTTGCGGCGGCGACACTTTTTACCTGCGCGCGTTATTTATGCGCGTCACATATGCGCGTCATTTCGGCGCGGGACATCTAACCGCGGGAACTGGCGCCAAAGGCACCGGTTCTAGCCGGTCGGCGGCGCGATCTCGTCGAGGCTCTTCTGCCGCGCTTCCGGGCCGAGTTGCGTCACCGAGACCGCTGCGACGAACAGCAAGGTGGCGAGACAGCCGAACACCGTGGTGAGGCCCCAGCCGTTCTGCACCCACAGGATGGTCGGCATGATGAATGCGGTGGCCAACCGGCCGACACCCGCGGCCCAGCCGAAGCCCGATGCCCGCGCGTTGGTGGGAAACACCTCGGAGGCGAAAATCTGCATCGAATTGCCGGCGACCTGGACGAAGAAGATCATGATGAAACCGGCCACCATGAGCTGGGTGGCGGTCTCGGCATTGGCAAATACGATCGCCATCAATCCCGCAGCGATGAAAGCGCAGACCGAGGTGATTTTTCGGCCGAATTTGTCGAGCGCATACATCATGAAGAGGCTCGCGCACGGCACGGCGAAATTCATGGCCAGCGTATATTGCAGCGACTTGGTGATCGAGAATCCCTTGCCATTCATGATGTTCGGCAGCCAGGCGCCGAGCCCGATGGCAACTCCGAAGAATGCCGTGAAACAGATCATGCCGGCGACGACACGGACCGGGAACATGCGGAACACGACGCTGAACGGATCGCTCTTGGTGTCGCTTGCGGCGTCGGTCGCCAGCGGCTTGGTCGGCCCGGCAATGCCGAGCTTGCCGAGCACGTCGAGCGCCTCTTTGCCACGGCCGTGCGTCGCCAGATAGCGCGGCGATTCCGGCAGCGTGAAGCGGAACACCCAGACGATCAGCGCGCCGACGCCGATGGCAAGCCACACCCCGCGCCACGCATATTCCGGCGTCGTGGCAAGGCTGCCGAACAGCAGCACGACCGCGGTTCCGATCGGCCATACGCAGGCGCCGCCGATGAAGTGGACGATGGCGAGGATGCGGCCGCGAATGCGTTTCGGCGAATATTCGCCGGCATAAGCGAAAGCGAGCGGTTGCTCGGCGCCTAATCCGATACCGGCGATGAAACGGCAGACGATCAATAAAGTGACGCTGGGCGCGAACGCGCCGAGGATGGTGAAGATGCCGAACAGTAAAAGGTTGAACTGATAGATGAATCTCCGTCCGAAGCGGTCGGAGAATTCGCCCTGGCCGGCGGTGCCAAAAAACAGTCCGAAAATGGTAGCGCTGCCGATGGCGGCAACTTCGGCTCCGGTCGCGAATTTGGACTGCAGGATGAACGGAACCAGCGAGCCGAAGACGGTGAAGTCGATGACATCGAAGAAGTAGCCCGCGGCGATGAGCCCGATGACTTTGCGATGGAGCGGCGAGATTTTCGCATCATCCAAAGCCGCGCCGACGAAATTTTCGATTGTTTGTGCGCCGGGCGCCGCAGCGCCGATCTGCGCTGCCGTAACAGTCGCCATGCCGTCCTCCCCTTAAACCCCGTCCGGCCGCTTATGCGGCTCTGTGACGCGGGAGTGTGGAAGGGCGGGGGGGACGTGTCAACGTGGTTAAGTCAGTTGTTCTTTGGCAGCCGATTGTTTCTTGTCATGAATGGTAAATGCAGGAGAGCCGGTCAGGCTCAGTTGCAGTTGCCGGCTGCGCTTCGGCTCACCGCCCTTCGAACTGCAAGATATAAAGCCCGGCGTTCGAATCCGTCACATACATCACGCCTTCCTTGTCGACAAAACAATCGCAGGACTGGACGACTTGCGGCCGGTTCGGGCGCGGATCGTACATGCGCTCGGGGTTCGGCGGCACGTAATAGCCGACCTCGCGCGGTGCGAACGGATTTTTGATGTCGTAGACGCGCACGCCGGCATTGTGCAGCGTGGCAAAAATATATTGTGAGCTGACAAAGGCGCCGGGCCGGTTTTCCCAGAGATTATGCGGGCCGAAATTACCGCCCCTCTTGCAGTAATCCGCCTCGTCTGGCACCGGCATGGTGGCGATGCTCACCGGGTTAGCCGGCTCGCGCACGTCAAACACCCAGATGTAGCGGAGCCCAAGCTTGCAATCGGCGAAATTGGCTTCGTCGGCAACGACCAGGAGATTGCGGTCCGGCAGCGGCAAAGGCGAATGGGTGCCGCCGCCGAACGGCGGATCCCAGTTGCGGTAGGACACCATTTTCGGTTTGGCCGGATCGCCGACATCGACAATCGCCAGGCCGCCGTCGCGCCAGGCGCTATAGGCGAGATTGCCGGCGACCAGCGCGTGATGCAGCGCATAACGCCTGCCCTTGGCCCAGGTCGGCGTTTCACCTCCTCCGGTCCACATGCCGGGCAACCAGAATTTGCCGACCATTTCCGGCTTGGTCGGCTCCTTCATGTCGACGATGACGAGGATGTGGTCGGAATATTCCGGCAGATGCACCGAGACATAGGCGTAGCGTTCGCCGACATACCAGATGCGATGCGGGCCCAAGCCGCCCATCGGCAGAAACGCGATCTCGCGCGGCGCTTCGGGCTTGGAAATATCGTAGACGCGAAGCCCGCTGGTGAATTGCTGGCCTTTTAGCGCGTCGCCGGATGTGCCGGTGAAATAGGATTCTTGCGTGACCTGCATGGTCCACACGCTCGGCCCATTGACGGCAAGAAGCAGATCGCCGTGCGTCTGCAAATGATGCGCCCGCGTATTCGGCGGGCAGGGCATAAATTGCACCGGTGTGGGCTTGGTCGGATCACGCACATCGATAATGGTGATGCCGTTGGAAAAGCCCTGGCCGATATAGGCGTAGCCGCGATGGACCATGAGCTGCACGCCGTCGCCGCGCCCGCCCTGGTCGCTATGGCCGAGGAATTTGATGTTGCGTGACGCGACGGCGTTCATGAACGATCCTCCCTATTTTACGTCATCGTAGCCGTCATGGCTGGGCTTGTCCCGCCTGTGTGACCGAAGCCACTTCGGCACGGCGTGGGCAGCGCCATGCACGCCTTTATCTTTCGCGCGGTAAGACGCGGATGCCCGCGACAAGCGCGGCCATGACGGGTTAAACTCGTCACGACATCAAGGGAAGAAACGATGGCGAACGAAACTACTTCACACGGCCTGATCGCGGTCGACAAGATGGGCGCGAAGGTTCTGTTCCTCAATCCCAAGACTTATGAAACTGAAGTCGTGCTCGACGGCTTCAAGCGCACCGTGCACGAATTGCTGGTGGTGCCGGCGTCCGGCGGCCAACCCGCAATGGCTTATGTGCCGATCTTCGGCGACGGCATTCACGGTCGCAATCCCAATCCGCAGCACGAATTGTGCGTGTTCGATCTCGACAAGCGCGCCCAGGTCGCGACCATCGACCTTTATCCCTATATCGCCCCGCACACGCTCAAGCTCGGGCCCGACGGCTTCATCTACATTACGTGCGAGAATTCGGCCGTGGTCGCGGTGGTCGACCGCAAGACCAACAAAGTCGTGGAAGCGATCGACTCTGGCTCGACCAACGGCCACCGCCTGATCATCGCGGCCGACGGCCAGCGCCTCTACACCGAGAACGAGGAAGACGGCGCGGTTTCTGTCATCGATCTGCCGCAGCGTAAATTGCTGGGCAAGATCAAGACGCCGCGCCCGCTCGCCGGCATCGCGATTTCGCCGGACGGCGGCACCGTGATCGCGGTCGACGATGTGCAGCCGACTTTGTTTCTGCTCGACACGCAGGCCGGCAAGGTCCGCGACGAGATCGTGCTTAAGGACGTGCCGAAGGCGGCGCAGATCGCGCGCTACGCGCCGGACAACAGCCTGATCGGCGTGACCAGCCTCAACAGCGATACCGTGAGCCTGATTGATCCGTCGTTCAAAGAGCAGACCGCGATCAAAGTCGGCTCGCAGCCGATGGACATGGCCTTCCATGGCGGCGAACTGTTCGTCGCCTGCCAGGGCGACGGTTCGGTGCATATCGTCGACATCCCGAACAAGCGGCACAAAGGAAGCTTTAAGGCGGGTACTGGCTGCGAGTCGCTCGGGTTCTTTTAGGAACGCCCGCGCAAATCGGATGCAGCGACGATGCGACGATGACAGCGCGCGAATCAGCTTCGCGCCGGCTGACACGCGGATCGACTCTTGGCGGCAGCAGCTTCCCGGCGCTCCTGTTCCTTTAGCTGCATCAAAAGCACAAGCAGCTCGTGTGACAATTTCTGCGGCGGCTTGTAGCGCTCACGCAGTCCTTCGCCGATCATCTCCTGCATGATCCGGTGCAGGGTGATCGGTTCGTCAGCGCGATCGTCGACGCAACTTTCGTCCGTCATTTGCGGATGACCGGTCTTGGGCGCCCTAAAGGATAAATTGGCAAACGGGAATCTGGTTCCCGGTCCGTGGCACACGCCGGCGCGCTTCGCGGCCGAGAGCGGCAAACACGCGACATAATTTTGCCCAAAGGAGGCGAGACGCGGCGAATGATCTCGCTTATGATGCCCGCGAAGTGGCCCATAGCGGGCCGGGGGCTAAGGAGTAAGAATATGTTTCGTAAGGCTTTTTCAGCCAATTTGACCAGGTCGCTGGCGGGTATGGCAGCTCTCGTCGCGGTGCTCGCAGTGCCGGCCAATGCCCAGCCGAGCCGCGTCCAGGTTGGCAAGCTCGCCTGCTCGATTTCAGCGGGCGTGGGCCTTATCGTCGGCTCGCAGCGCAATGTGAGCTGCAATTTCCAGCCCGATAACGGTCCGCCCGAAGCCTATACCGGCACCATCACCAAAATCGGTCTCGACGTCGGCTTCACCACCGGCGGCGCCATGGTGTGGGGCGTGTTCACCGACACCAATCGCTATGCCGGCATGCTGAGCGGCACTTATGTCGGCGCGCAGGCGGAAGCGACCGTCGCCGCCGGGCTTGGCGCCAATGTTCTGGTCGGCGGCTCGAACCGTTCGGTGGCGTTGCAGCCGGTCTCGGTTCAAGGACAAACCGGCTTGAACATCGCCGCCGGCGTCGGCGCGCTGGAGTTGCACTACGCGCAGTAAGGTCCGGCATGACCCGAAGGGCGATTGCCGTCTTTTGGCAAAGAACATGCGCAAAAAATCAGGGGCGCGGTGATGCGCCCCTTGACCGCCCCCGCCACCGCCTGAAACGATAGCCGCCTGATAGGACTTGCAACCCGCGACTTAACAGCGGGTCGGTCCGGGAGGTTGTTGCGGGAGGTTGTCATGGCAACTAACGGCGGCAATGGAAATGGCGCAAACAACGGCGGCAGAGCCGGTGGGCCTCGCTGCGTCGCGCTCGTCGGTCCCTTTCAAAGCGGCAAGACGACGCTGCTCGAAGCAATCCTTGCCCGCACCGGCGCCATCCCGCGGCAAGGCACGGTGGAGGCCGGCAATACGGTCGGTGACGCCAGCAAAGAAGCGCGCCACCACCATATGAGCGTCGAGCTCACCGTCGCCACCACGAATTTCATGGGCGACGCTTATACCTTCCTCGATTGCCCGGGCTCGGTCGAATTTGCCCACGATATGCGCGCGGTGCTGCCGGCGATCGACACCGCCATTGTCGTCTGCGAGATGGACGAGAAGAAGATTCCGCAGCTTCAGCTCATCTTGCGCGAGCTCGAATCGCAAAAAGTGCCGCGGCTTCTCTTCGTCAACAAGATCGACAAGGCCGATGCCGGTGTGCACGACGTGCTCAATTTGTTGCAGCCGGCGTCGCGCACCAAGCTCATCTTGCGGCAGATCCCGACCTTCTCCGGCGACATCATCTCAGGCTTTGTCGATCTCGCGCTCGAACGCGCCTTTGTCTACAAGGAGCACGCGCCGTCGGAAGTCGTGCCGCTCGAAGGCGACAGCGTCGACCGGGAAAAGACGGCGCGCTTCTCGATGCTGGAAACGCTCGCCGACCATGACGACGAACTGATGGAGCAATTGCTCGAAGACATCCAGCCGCCGCGCGACAAGGTGTTCGACGATCTCACCCGTGAACTGCGCGAAGGCATGGTCTGTCCGATGCTGATGGGGACGGCGACGCGGGCCAACGGCGTGCTGCGGCTCTTGAAGGCGCTGCGCCATGAATCGCCGGGGATCGCCGAGACCGCCAAACGGCTTCGCGTCAAATCCGGCTATGACGCCGTCGCCTACGCACTGAAGACGCAGAACACGACGCATGGCGGCAAAATGTCGATCGTGCGGATGCTGGCGGGCCAGGCCGGCGACGGTACGACTTTGGTGTCGGGTGACGAGGAGGCCGGCCGCGTCGCCGGCACCTTCAAGCTTCTCGGCCAGACCAGCGAAAAGCGCGGGCCGGCGACACTTGGCGAGACCGTCGCCTTCGCCAAACTCGACAAGGCCAAGACCGGCGACACGCTGTCGGCCGGCAAACAGCCGCATCCACCGATCGCCAAGATCGAGCCCTATCCGCCGGTTCTGGCGATCGCGATTTCGGCGAAGGAGCGTAAGGACGACGTCAAGCTCGGCCAGGCCCTCAACAAGCTCGCCGAGGAAGATCCCTCGATCGTCATCGTGCACAATCCGGAAATGCACGAAGTGGTGCTGTGGGGGCAGGGCGAAATGCATCTGCGCGTCGCGACCGAACGCTTAAGCGACCGCTACGGTGTCGCCATCGACAAGCGCACCCCGAGCGTCAATTATCGCGAGACCATTCGCAAACCGGTGAGTCAGCGCGGGCGGCACAAGAAGCAATCCGGCGGCCACGGTCAGTACGGCGACGTCGTCATCGAGATCAAACCGATGCCGCGCGGCGCGGGCTTCACTTTCGAGGATAAGATCACCGGCGGCGTGGTGCCGCGAAATTATATTCCCTCCGTGGAAGAAGGCGTCGTCGACGCCCTCAAGCACGGGCCGCTCGGCTTTCCGGTGGTCGATCTGCATGTGGCGCTGGTCGACGGCTCCTATCATACCGTCGACTCCTCCGACATGGCGTTCCGCACCGCCGGCCGCATCGGCATTGTTGAAGGCCTGCCGCAATGCCAACCCGTGCTGCTCGAGCCGATCTATACGGTCGAGATCGTCTGTCCGAACGACGCCACCGCCAAGATCAATGCGCTGTTGTCGGGCCGCCGCGGCCAGATTCTCGGCTTCGATACGCGCGACGGCTGGGACGGCTGGGACGCGGTGCGCGCCATGATGCCGGAATCGGAGATCGGCGATCTCATCGTCGAGATTCGCTCGGCGACCGCCGGCGCGGGCACTTTCACCTTCAAATTCGATCACATGGCGGAATTGACCGGCCGCACCGCCGATCAGATCATCGCCGCGCGACGCGCCGCCGAGTAGTTTTCTTTCGCGCGTCAGACGTTTTGCAGCCCGAGCACCGCCGCGGTGTCGGCGCGCACCTTGCGCGTCAGATCGGCGTCGTCGATCAGCGAGTGCCCGTAGGACGGAATGATTTGCTCGAGCTTGGTCTTCCAGCCGTCCGCGAGTTGCCTGGCGAAGCAAAGCTCGACCACCTTGATCATGATCGCAGCCGCGGTCGAGGCGCCGGGCGAGGCGCCAAGCAGCGCGACCAGCGAACGGTCGGCCGCGGCGACAATCTCGGTGCCGAATTTGAGAATGCCGCCTTGCTTCGGATCGCGCTTGATGATTTGCACCCGCATGCCGGCGACTTCGAGCTTCCAGTCCTTCTGCTCGGCGTGCGGATAGAAGGTGGTCAGCGTGCCGAAGCGGTCCTTGGGCGATTGCACGACCTGTTCCACCAGATATTCGGTGAGGTCGAAATTGTGCAGGCCGACTTCCATCAAGGGCGCGATATTTCCGGGCCTGATCGACATGAACAGATCGAGCAGCGAGCCGTGCTTGAGGAATCTGGTCGAGAACCCGGCATAGGGCCCGAACAGAATGTGACGCTGACGGCCGATGATCCGCGTATCGAGGTGGGGCACCGACATCGGCGGCGAGCCGACCGAGGCCATGCCATAGACCTTGGCGTGATGGCGTTTGGCGATGTCAGGGGTGTCGCAGCGCAGCCAGATGCCGCTCACCGGAAATCCGGCATAGCCGTAAGCTTCCGGAATTCCCGATTTCTGCAGCAGCGGCAGCGCGCCGCCGCCGGCGCCGAGAAAGACGAATTTGGCTTGCGTCGACACCGAGCGGCCGCTCGTCGTATCGCGCGCCTCGACGCGCCAGCCGTCCGCATCGCGATGCAGATGCGTGATGTGATGCGAGTAGTGAATGGCAAAGCCGCTCAGTGTTTGCAGATAGGCGATGAGGTTGCGGGTAAGCGCGCCGTAATTGACGTCGGCGCCGGTGATCATGCGGGTGGCGGCAACGTCTTGATTGACGACTCGCCCTTCCATGACGATCGGGACCCATTCGCTCAAGGTCCGCGCATCCTCGGTATAATCCATGCCGCGGTAGAGGTGATGCGCGGTCAGCGCGGCGTGGCGTTTCTTGAGGAAGTCGACATGCGCCTTGCCGTGGACGAAGCTCATATGCGGCACCGCATGGATGAACAGGTCCGGCGACGCGATTGCCTTCTTGCGGATCAGATAGGTCCAGAGCTGCCGCGACAGGTCGAATTCGGTGTTGACCTCGAGCGCTTTCGAAATGTCGATGCTGCCATCCGGACGCTCGGGCGTGTAATTGAGCTCGCACAGGGCCGCGTGGCCGGTGCCGGCATTGTTCCAGGCGTCGGAGCTTTCCAGCGCCGCGCCGTCGAGCGTCTCGAAAATCTCGATGGCAAGCGACGGATCGAGCTCCTTGAGAAACACCGCCAAGGTCGCGCTCATGATGCCGGCGCCGATAAGAATGATGTCCGGTTTGCCGCTCGGGGTTCCGTTCATGGCTGGTCTCCGCTCGCTGCAAAGGGCAGCAGATACGCTTGTCGTTACGCCTTAGGCTGAAAGGGAACGCTGGCGCCTTGGGCCAACACGACATAGACCCGCCGCCACGGCTGATCGTCGATCAGCTTCCATTCGTGGCCGCCGCCGCAGGTATCTTCGGCGAGCAGGATGGCGCCCGGATGCAGAATGAAATGCTGGCCGCTACGGGTCTCGAAGTCGAGCGTGCCGGCCAGCGTGATGACGAGTTGCCGCGCCGGCGCGTCGTGCCATTCAAAACTTCCGCCCGATGCCGTCTCCTGGAACGACACCGCCGTAACCGGCAGCTTGCCGCTGAGCACGTCGCCGCGCGCGCCGTGATCGAGCACGATCATGCCTTCTTCGAAATGCGAATTATTGTCGGCTCCGGTCCACAGCCGCACGCACCTGATCATCGTTTCGCCCCGCGCGATCGGTCGTTGCTCATGCAATTGCCGCGTCTTGCGCTAGCCGCGATGCATGCCGACTTGTAAGTTAAGCGGTAAACATCGTAACCCATCGTCCGTGCGCTGAACAAGCTCGCGCACTGTTCACACGTGTTGAAACGCGCATGTCAGCTAGCCTTCAATGACAGTTAGCATTTGGTCTCTTCTCGGGAGAGAAAGATGAGCGAATTTCGTAAGGAAACCGACAGTCTCGGCGAGGTCGAGGTTCCCGCCGACAAATTGTGGGGCGCCCAGACCCAGCGTTCGCTTGAGCATTTCAGCATCGGCAAGGATATAATACCGCGGGAAATGATCGGGGCTTATGCGATCCTGAAAAAAGCTTCCGCCAATGCCAACTACGCCGCCGGCCGGCTCGACGGCAAAATCCACGAGCTGATCGTCAGGGTCTGCGACGAGATACTCGCCGGGCAGCACAACATCATGTTCCCGCTGCACGTGTGGATGACCGGCAGCGGCACGCAATTTAACATGAACCTCAATGAGGTGATCTCGAACCGTGTGAGCCAGCTTGCCGGCACGCCGCTTGGCAGCAAGACGCCGGTGCACCCCAACGATCACGTCAACATGTCGCAATCCTCGAACGACACGTTTCCGTCGGCGATGTATATCGCCGCCGCCATCGGGGTGAAACGGCACCTCATCCCGGCGGTGAAAGCGTTGCATGATTCCATCGCCGCGAAGGCAGCCGAATGGGATGACATCATCAAGATCGGCCGCACCCATATGCAGGATGCAACGCCGCTGACACTCGGCCAGGAATGGTCCGGCTATGCGGGCATGCTCGCGGACGATCTCGATCGGCTCGAAGATTGCTTGAAGACTGTCTACCATTTAGCTTTGGGCGGCACTGCGGTCGGCACCGGCATCAATGCCGAGCCGGGCTTCGCCGAAGCCGCCGCCGCCGAGATCGCCAAGCTCACCGGGCTGCCCTTCATCACCGCGCCGAACAAATTCACGGTGCAGGGCTCCCACGATGCGCTGGTGCAGTTGTCAGGCACGCTGCGCACACTTGCGGTATCGCTCTACAAGATTGCCAACGACATTCGGCTGTTATCCTGCGGTCCGCGGGCCGGCTTCTATGAGCTTCTGATTCCGGAAAACGAGCCGGGCTCTTCCATCATGCCGGGCAAGGTCAATCCGACGCAATGCGAGGCGCTGACCATGATCGCGGTGCAGGTGATGGGCAATGACGTCGCGACCGGTTTCGGCGGCGCCAGCGGCTATCTGGAAATGAACGTCTACAAGCCGCTGATGATTTATAACGTCATGCATTCGGTCACCGTCATGACCGACGGCTGCACCAATTTCCGCAAATTCCTGGTTGAAGGCACCAAGCCGAACTTGAAAAAGATCAAGGACGACGTCGATCGCTCGCTGATGCTGGTGACGGCGCTCGTTCCGGTGATCGGCTACGACAAGGCTTCCAAGATCGCGCATTACGCGATGGAGCACGACATCACCCTGAAGGCCGCGGCGCTGAAGCTCGGCTTCGTCACCGAGGCCGACTTTGACCGCATCGTCGACCCGGCCAAGATGGTCAGGCCCTATGTGGCGAATTGAATGTGGTGAACTGACGATGTCGCGCGCTGAAAGTGGTGGATGAAGCGATGCAGCTGTTCAAATACGACAGACTTTCCGCCTGGGATATCGCCTATGCCGTAGACATGGCGATCGCCTGTCTGGTCACCTATTGGATCATGATGGCAATTCATTCCCGATTCAGCTTCGGGGCATCTTCCGAAGTGGTCGGAACCTTGTGGGCGATTGTTTCCACTGTCTACGTGTTTCGCGACACCCGCGCCAAATCATTGTCGGCGAGCATCGGGCGTCTCATCGCGACAGTGGTCAGCTTCATGCTGTGCTTTGCCTATCTCTTGCTGTTTCCGTTCACGCCGATCGGACTCCTCGCAGTCCTGGCGGGGGGCACGCTGGTCATGATGGTTCTCGGCCGGCGCGACGAAATCGGCCTCACCGGTGTCACAACCGCCGTCGTCATGTTGGTCGCGGCCGTCGATGTGCAAGATGCGTGGCAGCAGCCGCTATTACGGCTCATGGAAACCTTGATCGGGATCGCGGTCGGCATGTCGTGCAAATGGGTCGCCTCGTTTGTATTTTTCAAAATCGTCGGCGAAGAGGTGCGCTAGCGCTTTTGCCGCTCGATTTACTGCAATGGAGACCTGTAAATGCCAGCCTATTGGGTCGCGCGTTCCAAGATCAACGATCCGGCCGAGTACAAGAAATATACCGACCTGGTGCCGGGCATCATCGCCAAGTTCGGCGGCAAGGTTCTGGCGCGCGGCGGCAAATTCCAGATCATGGAAGGGCCGCACAAGTTTCAGCGCTTCGTGGTGATCGAGTTCCCGACCTTCGAGCAGGGCGTCGCCTGTTTCACCTCGAAGGAATACGACGCCGCGGCGGCGTTCCGCAGGAGCGGCGCCGGCGAAGTCGAGACCATCATGGTCGAGGGCGGCGAGGCGACGAAGTAGAAGCGGCGATTAAAGCTCTAGCCAGCTTTGATATTGGCGAACTTGATCACCTTGGCCCATTTGTCGGTCTCCTTAGCGATGAGCTGACCGAACTCTTCGGGCGATTTCGGCATCGGCACGCCGCCGAGATCGGCGAGGCGCGTCTGCATTTTCTGGTCGGCAAGAGCGGCTTTGATCTCGCTGGCAACGCGGTTGAGAATTTCCGGCGGCGTGCCCTTGGGCGCACCGACGCCTTGCCAGGCATAAGCCTCATAGCCCGGCACGAATTGCGACACCGGCGGCAGATCGGGCAGGACGGAAAGCTTGTCGGTGCTCGACACCGCAAGCGCCTTGAGCCGCCCGGCGCGAATGTGGTCGATCGACAGGATCACCTGATCGAACATCACCTGCACCTGGCCTTCGAGCAGATCGGTGATCGCCGGCGCATCGCCGCGATAGGGCACGTGCAGCATGTTGACGCCGGTCATCATCTTGAACAGTTCGCCGGCGAGATGCGGCGTCGAGCCGATCCCGCCCGAGGCCATGTTGAGCTCGCCCGGATGCGCTTTGGCATAGTTGATGAGTTCGGGAACCGACTTCACCGGCACCGACGGATGCACGACCAGCACCTGCGGATTGCGATCGATGCCGCCGATCGGCGCGATGTCGCGCACCATGTCGAAATCCGGCGCCGGATTGAGCATGGCGTTGATGACGTTCGGATTGGCGATGAACAAAAGCATGTAGCCGTCCGGCGTCGCGCGGGCGACGGTTTCGGCGGCAATGCTGTTGCCGGCCGCGCCGCGGTTCTCGACCACGATCGGCTGGCCGAGCCGCTCCTGCACCATGGCGGCGGTGAGGCGCGCGATGATGTCGGCGGTGCCGCCGGCGGGAAAGCCGACGATCAGATGCACCGGCCGCGACGGATAAGTGTCGGCGCGGGCGGTACGGATGACGGCCGGCAGCGCAAGCGCGCTTCCGGCGAGACTGAGGAATTGACGGCGCTGAAACTTTGTCATGGCGGCGCACCATAGTGCATGACCCCGAAAAGTGGAAACCGGTTTCGGATAAGGTCATGCACATATAACAGGAGGCGATTTCGCCCTGTAAAGCGCCTTTTCCTTATGCCGCAGCCACTATGCTGCAACTCTTGGCTCGCCGCCGCCGGGCGGCGGAACCGGCACGCCGTCCGCTGAGTATTCGTTAAGTTTATTTCGCAACGTGCGGATGGATATGCCGAGCACATTCGCCGCATGCGTGCGGTTGCCGAGGCAATGTTTGAGCGTTTCCAGGATCAGGTCGCGCTCGACCTCGGCGACGGTGCGGCCGACGAGCACGCGGGAGACCTGTTCGGCGGCAAGCGCGGCATGGGCCACGGCCGGCACGTTCTTTTGCTGGTCGAGCCGGACGCCGTCCGGCGTGAGGATCGCTTCCGGGCCGATTTCGTCGCCGCTCGCCATCAGAACGGCGCGATGCATGGTGTTTTCAAGTTCGCGGACATTGCCGGGCCAGTAGTTCAAGGTCAGCGTGCGGCGCGCCTCCTGCGACAGGGGTCGACCCGGAACGCCGTTCGCCACGGCATATTTCTTGACGAAGTACTCGGCGAGTTCGAGCACGTCGGCCGGGCGTTCTCGCAAGGGTGGGATTTTCAGGTTCACGACATTGAGCCGGAACAGCAGGTCCTCGCGGAAAGCGCCCTCGCGCACCGCTTCGGCGAGATTGCGGTTCGACGTGGCGATGATGCGGATATCGATCGGCACCGGCCGGGTGCCGCCGACGCGGTCGATCACGCGTTCCTGGATGGCGCGCAGGAGCTTGGCCTGCAGCCGCACGTCGATTTCGGAAATCTCGTCGAGCAGCAGCGTGCCGCCATTGGCCTCTTCGAACTTGCCGATGCGGCGCGCGATGGCACCGGTGAACGAGCCTTTCTCATGGCCGAACAGCTCGGATTCCAGCAGCGTCTCCGGAATGGCGGCGCAGTTGACGCAGACCAGCGGCTTCTTCGAGCGGCCGGACCGGGCATGGACATAGCGCGCCAGGACTTCCTTGCCAGTGCCGGATTCGCCGGTGATCAGCACGGAAGCTTCGCTCGCGGCGATCTGCTGGGCCAGTTTCACCACGCGCGCGAGCGCGTCGTCGCGATAGATCAGATCGCGCGAATCGTCGGCCACGGCGGCGAGCACGGCTGCAATCAATTCGGCATCTGGCGGCAGCGGGATATATTCTTTGGCGCCGGCATGGATCGCGGCGACGGCAGCACGGGCATCGGTCGCGGTGCCGCAGGCGACGATCGGGGCGTGGATGCGTTCGGCCTCGAGCGAAGCGACAAGCTCGCGGATATTGAGTGCTACATCGACCATCAGCAGGTCGGCGCCGCGGCCCGAGCGCAGCACGGCGAGCGCCTGGCTGTTGTCCGCGGCATGGGTGACGAGCGCGCCCTTGTCCATCGCGATCTTGGTCGCGGTGGTGAGCTGGCCGTTAAGTGAGCCGACGATCAGAAGGCGCATGAGAAGTCTCCGGTCCTAGGTCTCTCTACTCGCCGCAACGCGGCGAGGCCGACGAATGTTGATGTTTGACGCCGCGGTTCGTGCCGCATGATTACCGATCGGCCTTGATGATTTCCGTCATGGTGACGCCGAGCTTTTCTTCCACCAGCACGACTTCGCCGCGGGCCACCAGACGGTTGTTGACATAGATGTCGATTGCTTCACCGACCTTACGGTCGAGTTCGAGCACGGCGCCGGGGCCGAGCTTGAGGAGATCGCCGATATCCATTCTCGCCCGGCCGAGCACGGCCGACACCTGAACCGGAACGTCGAACACCGCTTCGAGTTCCGAAGCGATATGGCTGACCGGTCCGTCGGCCGCCGCCACCGACGGCGAGTCGACTTGCGCCTCGCCGGCTTCAAGATTCGGCAGCGGGACTTTGTTGTCGTCGTCCTCACTCATCGTGACCTCCTAAAACTCATTTTCGAGCAGGTCGTGCCCGCTCGGTCGGCTGCTACGCGGCTCGGCTTGTGGCTCGGCTTGTGGTTCAGCTTGCGGCTCGAACTGCAATTCGGCTTGGAACTCGGCAAGTAAATCGGTTTGCGGCTCTGGCGGCGGCGCGGACGGGTCGGCGGCGCTCGCCGGCGCCGCTTGTCTTTGCGGTGCGCTGCGGCGCGGATCGGGACCGGCAAGAATGCGGCGCGCGCCGATATAGCCGGTCACTGCGTCGCCGATCACGCCATCGGTCGCGGCGTTATCGCGGTTGACGCCGCCGTCGGCCCATTCGATCCGGCAATCGCCGACGGCGACGTCGGGCTCGGCCAGCACCACCAGGCGGCCTTCGAAGCTGCGAGCGCGGGCGATGTCCTCGAGCTGTTCCTTGGCCGTGGCATAGACCGCGTCGTTGACGCGCACGACGATATGCGGCGCGGCGACGAGCTGGCGGAAACAATCGCTGGCCAGCGCCGCGATTTCGGTGAACGGCTCGCGCGCGACCAAGGTCGGCGCGAGCTTGCGCGCCACCGCGACCGCGACTTCGACCGCTTCGCATTCGAGCCGCGCCTCGATCGCCTGCAGCGCCTCGTTCGCCGCCGCCATGCTCTTGGCGACGTTGTCCAAGGTCGCCGCGATCCGGCGATTGACCTCGACTTGCGCGTCGTTCTGGCCCTGCGCATAGCCGCGCTTGAAGCTTGCGGTCTCGACTTCGGCCAGCTTCACCTGATGCTCGGCGAGCGTGATCATCGGCTCGACTGGCTTGCGCGGTCCCCCGGCGAAGTCGGTGTCGAACATGAATTTGGTGGGTGCCGTCATCCGCATCGCCTCAGTAAATCAGCTCTTCTTCGCCGCGCGACTTGGAGATGACGATCTCGCCCTTGGCTGCGAGATCCTTGGCCAGATTGACTAAGAGCCCCTGCGCGTCGTCGACGTCGCGCAGCCGCACGGGGCCCATCGCCTGCATGTCGTCGAGCAGCATCTTGGCGGCGCGTGATGACATGTTTTTGAGGAAGAACTGACGCACCGGCTCGGCGGCGCCCTTGAGCGCGATGCCGAGCTTGTCCTTCTCGACATGGCGCATGAGGGTCTGTGCCGAGCCGGTATCGAGCTTGGTCAGGTCGTCGAAGGTGAACATCAGCGTCTTGATGCGCTCGGCGCTCTCGCGGCTGTCTTCTTCCAGCGCGGTGAGGAAGCGCGTTTCGGTCTGGCGGTCGAAATTGTTGAAGATTTCCGCCATCACCTCGTGCGCGTCGCGGCGGCGGGTCTGCGACAGGTTCGACATGAATTCGGTGCGCAGCGTGCTCTCGAGGCGTTCGAGGACTTCCTTCTGCACCGACTCCATGCGCAGCATGCGGTTGACGACATCGAGCGCCAGGTCTTCGGGCAGAATCGAGAGCACGCGCGCCGCATGTTCCGGCTTGATCTTCGACAAGACCACCGCGACGGTCTGCGGGTATTCGTTTTTCAGATAATTGGCGAGAACCTCTTCTTGAACGTTGGAGAGCTTCTCCCACATGTTGCGGCCGGCGGGGCCACGGATTTCCTCCATGATATTGCCCACCCGTTCGGGGGGCAGATATTGCTGCAACAGCCGTTCGGTCGCCTCGTAATTGCCCATGATGGCGCCGGAGGCCGACATCCGCGACACGAATTCGAGCAGCAGATTTTCGACCAGTCCGGCTTCGATCGTGCCGATGGTCGACATCACGACGGAAATCTGGCGCAGCTCTTCGTCGTCGAGCAGGTTCCAGACCCGAGAGCCGTGCTCTTCGCCAAGCGCGAGCATCAGGATCGCCGCGCGCTCGGGGCCGGTCAGCTGACGTTTTTGTGCGCCCTCGGGAAGATTGCTGGCGAGGTGCGCCAACAGGCCCGCGACTTCCTGGGCGGCGGCAGGGTCGGGAGTTTTGGCGGGTGTATCGGACGTTTCGGGCATGGATGCGATCAGGCTGCCGGCATTTCATGCAGCCAGTGGCGGATGATGGCGACGGTTTCTTCGGGGTTCTTGTCGGCGAGTTCGCCGACCTTCTTGACGGATTGGGCGTGAACCTGGCCTTGGATCTGGGCGATATCGATCATCTTGGCGGCCATACTTGGCTCGCCGGCCTTGCTCGGGTCGATGTCGCCCGAGGCGGCGAGCGCGCCGACCGTTCCGGGAATGACCTCCATGCCGTTGTGCATGAGCTTCGGCTCTTCCGCCGTCACGATGCGCCGCACCAAGGGCCGCACGACAAAGAGCAGGACGACGAGGCCGAGCACGCCCATCACCGCCATTTCGATGGCGCGCATGATGTCGTCCTTGGTGAAATGCATCGTTTCGAGCCAGCCGGTCGGCTGCGGGATAATCATGGTCGGCGTTTCGGCAAAGCGCAGATTGACGACGTCGACCTGGTCGCCGCGCTTTTGATCGAAGCCGATCGCGGAACGCACCAGCGTCCCGATCTGATCGAGCTCGTCCTTGCTGCGCGGCTGGTAGGTGATGTCGCCCTTGTCGTCTTTGCCGTAGGTGCCGTCGACCAGCACCGCGACGGAGAGCCGGTTGACGCGGCCGCCTTCGATCACCTCGGTCTTGGTGGTGCGCGAAATCTCGTAATTGACGATTTCTTCCGACTTCCGGCTTTGATCGCGCGGCGCGGTATCGGCCGTCGGCTTTTGATTGGCACCTGGCAATTCATTGCCGACAGTGACCTGCTGATTGTTTTCACCGTTTGAGTTGCTCTCTTCGCGGGTCTGGCTCGAGCGGATGACGCGGCCGTCGGGGTCGAATTTGTCCGAGGTCTGGGTGATGCGGTTGAAATCGAAATCGGCATTGACCTGCACGCGCGAATGTCCGGGGCCGACGACCGAAGACACAATCGTCTCCACCTGCTGCCGCAGGCGCTTTTCGTAAGATGCCTGCCGCTCGTCGGCGCTGACGTCGCTGCCGGTCTGGCTATCGGCGGCGCCGTCGGCCAAAAGCTGACCCTGCTCGTCGACGATCGAGATGCGCTGCGGGCTCAGGCCGTTGACCGCAGTGGCGACCAGATGGCGGATGGCGCGCACCTGCGCCGGATCGAGCGAGCCGCGCACTTTGAGCACGATCGAGGCGGATGGGTCGATCTTGTCGCGTGAGAATAATGGCCGCTCCGGCATGACCAGATGCACGCGCGCCGCTTCGACGCGGTCGAGCCCCTGGATGGTGCGGGCGAGCTCGCCTTCGAGCGCGCGGAGACTATTGATGTTCTGCACGAAGCTCGTGGTGCCGAGCGCGTCCGACTTGTCGAAAATCTCGTAGCCGACGCCGCCGCCCTTGGGCAGGCCGCTCTCGGCCAGCGTCATGCGCAGCCGCGCCACGCGGTCGGCCGGCACCATGATGATATTGCCGTCATTGCGCAGCTGGTAGGTGACGCCCTGGCGGTCGAGCTCCTTGGCGATCGCGGCCGAATCTTCGAGCGGCAGGTCGGTGAACAGCGGCGTCATTTGCGGCGTGGTGACCCGCATGATGACGAAGGCGAAGAAGCCGACGAGAGCGATAGTAACTGCGGACATCGCGGCGATGCGCGGACCGCCGAGCGTTTTCGCGAACTCGATTAGACCTTGCACCGAGCCTTCCCCCGCGGAGCGAAGCGACGCATCGCTTCTCACTCGGCAAGATTTGCCCGGTTGATGGTTAGCGCCCGGTTAATAAATCGGTCGGGGACGCACAAAAGCATCGCCGCCGGTCAAACCGGTGCCGTCAGACCGCCAGATCCATTAAGCGATCGTTACTGGCGGTACTGCTGAATGCGGGTCGTACGGAGGCCGGCAAGGCCATGCTGGTCGATCGAATATTGCCAGGAGAGGAATTCCTCGACCGTCAGCGTGTAGCGGCTGCACGCTTCTTCGAGCGACAGCAATCCGCCGCGAACGGCGGCTACTACTTCCGCCTTGCGGCGGATGACCCAACGTTTCGTCCCCGGCGCCGGCAGATCGGCAATCGTCAGGGGCGAACCGTCCGGCCCGATCACGTATTTAACCCTCGGGCGATGGGCTTCGGTCATAGCAACTCTCACCAACTCGACTACTCACAAAGGCCGACCATACGCATGCCCACTTAAAATTTACCTAAGCGAAGCGCGCAATTAGGGGCAATCGGCCTTTCCGGCGGCGAGAAACAGCATTTTTGGCGATGCGAAAGCGCATTTCGGTACGGGAACAATCCGATTCGCAGCCCAGCCCGGCGAAAAGCGCGGTCCGCGGCTAGATCAGCGAGTTCAGGGTGCTCAGCGCCGAATTGATACTGCTCAGCGTCGAGCTCAGCGCGGTGCTGGTGCTGCTATTGACCCCCTGTACGGCGCTCATCGCGTAATCCTGTCCGCCGACGATGAGCTGCGGCGGATTCTGGGTCAGGTCGACGCCGGTGACGGTTCCCGTGACCTGCGGTGTGACCGTAACCGCCTGGCCGCTGGCGCTGGTTGCGGTGACCGCGATCGTGTACTGGCCGGCCGGCCAGGTCTGGCCGGTATTGCCGGTGCCGTTCCAGGTATAGGCGTTGCTGCCGCTGTTGAGCGAGGTGGTTCCGGTATAGACGACGGTGCCGCTCGAATTGGTGATCGTGACGTTGCCTGTCGCGGGTCCTGCCGAACTCAGATTCCAGGACGCCGGCGCGCTCGACGTCAGGGCCGAGCTCGATGCGTTGAGCGTGATATTGGAGCCGATCATCTGCATGGCCGAGGACGCTTCGCTGGTCTGCTGCAGCGAGATCAGCGTCTGCATATTGGTGTTCATGTCCACTTGCTGCTGCACCGAGGCGAACTCGACCAGTTGCTGGGTGAACTGATTGGTGTCGAGCGGATCGAGCGGGTCCTGGTTCTGCAGCTGCGTGGTGAGCAGTGACAGGAACGAGTTGAAGTTGCCGGCGAGCTGATCAAGGCTCGAATTGGTCGCGCTCGACGCATTCGAGCTGCTCGAATTCGTCGTGCTGTTGGTCGTCGTATTCGTCGTGTTGTTCGTGACACCGGTGGTCATGATCCGTCCTCACAAAGACTTGTTGCCGGCCCGTCTGGGCCGCCGTTCACACGCGAATATCGAGCCCGCCGCGCAAATTCAGGCGCGAATAGATCTGCGACGTATCGACTGACGACAGGCTCGAATCGGGAATGACGATCTGCTGCGTGTTCGATTGCGCGTTATTGCTGTTCTGTCCGAAATTCTGGTTCTGTTGCTGCTGGCCGGCGAAAGACTGATCGCGCAGCGAGAACTGCATGGCGTTGTCGGATGTCTTCAGCCCTGCCTGTTCAAGCGCCTGCTGGAGCTGCGGCTGCTGGTTCTGCAATAGATTGAGCGTGTCCTGACGGTCGGCGGTGATATGGGAGGTCACCTGGCCGCTGCTGTCGACGTTAAGCTGTACTTCAATGTGGCCGAGTTCCGGCGGATCGAGGCGGATGTCGAATTGGCTCGAGCCGGCCTGCGCGCGCGAGGCGATGGCGACCGGAAGGCCCGACATCGAAACGGTGGGTGTGGTGGCGTTGGTTGCGGAGGTTGCCGCCACGCTTTGCGTTGCCGTCGCGGCGACGTTGGCCGTGACAAACCCGACTGTCGGGACCTCGCCGGTGGCGGTCTTGGCCACGGCTGTGGTTTGCGAAGCCTGTCCCGTTCCATCCGGCGATCCGGTTGCGCCCAAGCCGTCTCCATGCGCGGTGACGATCGTCGTGCTGGTCTGAGCGGCCGCATCGTCCGGCGCTGCCGCGGTTTGGTTCAGCGCCTGCTGGAAATTGGCTGGAGCTTGAGCGCCGTTGGCTGTCGTGTCCGGAGCTTGCGCGGCAGAAGGCGCGGTTCCGGCATTCGCCGTGTCGTTTGTGGCCGTAGCGTCGGCCGAGGTGGTGTTGGCATTCGTCGTGTTATTGGCGTTCTGTGCAGTGCCCGCGTCCTGGCCGCCGTTCCGCGACGTGACAATCTGCGCCCGCGCCTTGGTCTGTGCGCCGATCGCAATGTTGGATGCTGCGGTCCCGCTTGAGCCTGGCGTCGAGTCGATGGCGCTATTGGCGACAATGACCGTTGCAACTGGCGTCGGCGCATTGGTCGCGGCGTCGGAGCTTGCCGCCGTCTGTGTCGCGTCGGTCGCGGTGCTGTCGGATTGATCGCTGCTTGAATCCTTGGACTTCTTGGCCGGTCCCGATTGGCCCGGCGCTGCCGCATCGGTGTTTTGCGCATTCGCGGCCGCGGCCACGGTTGCCGCTGCTGTGGCATCGGCATTGGTAGTGGCCGGTTGCGTTGTATTGCCCTGCGCCGGCGTGCCGTTGGTCTGGCTATTCGGATCCGTCGCGTTTGGGTCCTGATTCGTCGTCGGCGCGGTGGTCGTCACCGTCTTCGATGTGGCCGGAGCCGGCGTCGATGGTTTGCCGCCATTCGTATTCGCGGCTGATGAGTTGGTGCCTTTGGACGGAGAGCCGGGCGCGGTGGTGCCCGGCTGCTGCGTGCCGCCACCGTTGCCTGCATTCGCGCCCGAGGAGGAATTCGCGCTGTTGGTCGTTCCCGAGGGCTGCGTCGCCGGCGACGATCCGCTCGTCGTGCTCGTGGCGGCATTCGAAGTGCTGCCGCTGCTATTGTCGCCGTTTCCGCTAGAGCTTTGGCTGCTATTGCCGCCCGTACCGGCCGCAGGGCTTTGCGGCGGGGCAGGCGGCGGATTCGGCGCGGCGGGGACGTTACTGTTAGCGGGGCTCGTCACCCCGGCATCGAGCAGGGCCGCGAACGGTTGCGCGCTGACATTCTGATTCTGCGCGGATGCCACGGCTGAAGGCGATGACACCGCGGTGGAAGCGCTGGGTGATACACTCGGCACGCTTGGCACTGTCAGAACTCCGGGAAGCGACATTAGTAGTAGTGGTCTGCTTGCAACCCGCGGGCCATCGTGCCCGGTACAAAAAATATAATTAATTCAATGGCTTAATATCGCGGAGGTTGGCCGCTGACGGCAAGCTTTACGCGGCGGTCGGCAAATTTTGCCCCATTTCCCCGTAAAACACAGCTTTCACCGGCGATTTCCGTCGGGTAGGGGGAAAGCGCGCAGCGGGTGAAATGAGCCCCGGCTATTTCCGAGGCATAGCGAAGCACCGGCACGCCCCCTATAGTAATGGGCGATCAACACGATGCTTGAGTACAGAAACACGGCCGCGAAGGCTTGCTGAATACGTCATGCTGGACAGTCCATGCTGAATCTATTGGACATCGAGGGTCGGCCGGCCGACACGAGGGTCGTTGTCGCCATGTCGGGCGGCGTCGATTCGTCGGTGACCGCGGCGCTTTTGGCTGATGCCGGCTATGACGTGGTCGGCATTACGCTGCAGCTCTACGACCATGGCACAACGACCCATCGCAAGGGCGCCTGCTGCGCCGGCCGCGACATTCACGACGCCCGCGCCGTGGCCGAGCGCATCGGCATTCCTCATTACGTGCTCGACTATGAAGATCGCTTCAAGGAAGCGGTGATCGACCGCTTCGCGCAGGGCTATGTCGCGGGCGAGACGCCGGTGCCGTGCGTCGAATGCAATCAGTCGATCAAGTTTCGCGATCTGCTGCAGACTGCGCGCGATCTCGGGGCCAAGGTTTTGGCGACCGGCCATTACATCGCTTCGCGGGCGCTGCCGAACGGCGGCCGCGCGCTTTATCGCGCGCGCGAAGCCGAGCGCGACCAGAGCTATTTCCTGTTCGCGACCACGCGCCCACAACTCGATCTGCTGCGCTTTCCGCTTGGCGACCGCAACAAGGCGGAAACGCGGGAGCTTGCGCGCCGCTACGGTCTTGCCGTCGCCGACAAGCAGGACAGCCAGGACATCTGCTTCGTGCCGACCGGCCATTATGCGCAGGTGATCGAGCGGTTGCGGCCGGGCGCATCCGGGCCCGGCGACATTGTCGATCTCGACGGTTATGTGCTCGGCCAACACGACGGCATCATTCATTTCACCATCGGCCAGCGCCGCGGTCTCGGCATTGCCGCCGGCGCGCCGCTTTATGTGGTGCGGCTTGACGCTAATTCGCGGCGCGTCGTGGTCGGCCCGCGCGAAGCGCTGCGCACGCGCCGCATCCGCCTGCGCGACATCAATTGGCTCGGCGACGGCACGATCGAAGACGCGATCGCGCGGCATCCGGAAGTCTTCGTCAAAGTGCGCTCGACGCGCGCGCCGCAGCCGGCTTGGCTGCATGCTGGCGCCTCGGGCATCGAGGTCGAATTGACCGGCGGCGAAGACGGCGTGTCGCCGGGCCAGGCTTGCGTGTTCTACGACGCGGCCGAAGGCCAGGCGCGCGTGCTCGGCGGCGGCTTCATCGCCGGCACCGTCGCCGCCGCGCAAGGCTTGAGCAAGCCCGACGCCGCATTGGCCGCCGCGGCCGCATTGCGTTGAGTCGCATGTTGTCGCGTTGAGGCTTTGGTACGGGGGCAACTTTGGGGGCGGACCTCGATAAAGACGGCGTCGCCAAAGCCTATGCTCGCTGGGCGCCGATTTACGATTTCGTATTCGGCGCCGTCTTCGATCGCGGACGCCAGGCCTCGATCGCCGCGGCCGAACGGATCGGCGGCCGGATTCTCGAAGTCGGTGTCGGCACCGGCCTGTCGCTGCCCGATTATTCCCGGTCGAACCGGATGATCGGCGTCGATCTCTCGGCGCCGATGCTGCGCAAGGCCAAGGAGCGCGTCGCCGAGCATCGGTTGACCAATGTCGACGGTCTCGCGGTGATGGATGCGCAGAATCTCGGTTTTCAGAACGAGTCTTTCGACGTCGTTGTCGCGCAATATGTCATCACCACGGTGCCTGACGCCGAGGCGACGCTCGACGAATTCGCGCGCGTCACCAGGCCTGGCGGCGAAATCATTCTGGTCAATCATCTTGGTGCTGAAGACGGTTTTCGCGCCGCCTATGAGAGCGCCTTTGCACCGATTGCGCGCCGGCTCGGCTGGCAAGTCGGCTTTCGCTGGGAGCGGCTCGAACAATGGGCCGCGCACCGCGGCGGAGTAAAGCTCATCGAGCGGCGGCCGATGCCGCCGCTCGGGCATTTCTCGCTGGTTCGGTTCGGCAAGGTCGACCGCAGCGCGAATTGAGGGCTGGGCTAGCCGCGCCGCTCCGCTTCCCAATGCCCCGAACACGCCGAAGTCGATGAGCGACCGCTCCAATGGCCGTCGCCATAGTCGCCGTTGAGACGGCCGGAGCCATTGGCGGATTGACCGCCGGCGCTGACGCCGACGCTGACATTGCCGCGCGCATCGACATGCCCGGAGACGCTGAACGACGGGTCGTCGTAGGACACCCGGCCGTCGGCGATCCGCAGCGCATAGCGATAGGCGCGGTCGCAACTGCCGGAATCGGTCACGATGAGGACGCTCCAGGTTCCGTCATAGGGGCCGCGGGCGAGCGCCTCGGACGTGCTCGCAGGCAGAGCCAAAAATGCGGCGCCGAGCACGCCGGCCGCCAAAGTTGCCCTTAAAATGCTGAGTTTTTCGATGGCCATGCCTGTCTCCAAGGTTATGCGAACAATGTTATGCGAATCGGGTTGTCGCCGCGCAATTTAGGCTCTTTATGTTACTTTCCGCTGACCCAGCTTTCGACCTTGCCTTGGGTCTTGGAAAGATCAGGAAACTACCCTAAATCTTGCCCCGCTGGCGCTGGATTCAAGGCCTGTCGGGCCTTCATCAGCCGGTCCCATCTCATCTGCGATGGCGGAGTAGCTCAGTTGGTTAGAGCAGCGGAATCATAATCCGCGTGTCGGCGGTTCGAATCCGTCCTCCGCTACCAG
>DATHPQ010000176.1:0-5956 GCA_035483735.1 Xanthobacteraceae bacterium
CCGTATTGCTCGCGCAGGATGCCGCGCACCCACACGCCGGTGGTCACCGTATAGGCGCGCACGCCGACGCGTTTGCCTTCGAGATCGGCGGGGGCCAAATGCCCACGCTCCGGATTATAGGCAATGGTGTGATGCTGGCCGCGCCCGACGATGACGGCCGGCAACAGCACGTAAGGCTTGCCGTAGGCCTTGGCCTGCAGATAGGTCACGATCGCGAGTTCGCCGATATCGTATTTGGCGTCGCGCACCAGCGATTTGAAAAGCTGGTTGGCGACCTTCACCTCGGCAAAATCGAAATCGAACAGCTTCGGCTTGAGCTCGACCTTCTTGAGCGCGGCGGTGTCGGGATAATTGCCCAACATCGTATGCAATACGGGATGATCCATCGCTAATCCTCAGTCCTTCAGCACCGGGTAAAGCACCTGCGCGGTCTTGGCGAAAATCCAATCTTGATCCCTCTGCGGCAAGACCGCGAGCGTCTTGCGCGCGAGCGCCAAGATATCCGGCGGCGTGCCTTCCGACGACGGATAGTTCGAGCCCCAGGCGAGCCGCTCGGCGCCGAATTCAGCAACGAGCTTCGGAAAAAAAGTCGCCGGCGTCGCCTTGCCGCTCGCCGCTTGTTCGAAATTGCGCTTGGTCAGCTTCAAATAGACATTCGGGTAATGCGCGAGACCGAACAGGCTGGCCGCCGCCGCGTAAGGCGGACCGTCGTCGAGAGCCGGCCGCGCCATGTGGTCGAGTAGGATTTTCACTTTCGGAAAGCGTTCGATCATCCCGACGAGCTGCGGAATGCCGGAGGCCGACATCTGCATGCAGATCGAAAGGCCGTGATCGGCCGCGTCGGTCCAGGCCGGATAGGATTTCGAATCGTCGAGCCATGACGCCTGCTCGCTCATGGTGCTGCCGAAGGTGAAGAGACGCATGCCGGTGAGCCCGCGCTCCATCCAGTGACGCATCTTGATCGTGGCATCGGGCGCCAAGACGTCGGCGGAAAACACGCCGGTGAAACGCTTGGGATGCGCGGCAACGGCATCGGCGACATAGGAATTGTCGTGGCCATAGCAGGTCGAGGCTTGCACGATCGCGGCCTTCTGGATGCCGGTCGCGTCCATCGCCGCGATCAATTGTTCGAGCGAGACCGGCCGCGTGGCCGACCAGTCCGACTGCTTGCCGCCGAGCGGAGCGCGCGGATAGCGCTTGAGGTCGGGCGAGATGATGTGGGGATGAATATCGATGACACTGGATGCTGGCATTGGGCCTCACGCAGGTTGCGGGTCACGCGGCGCCGCGGCGGCAAGTTACCGCGGCAAGTCACGGGATTGGCGCCGGATATCCAATTCCTGGGGCCACGCGTCAACATAAAACGCAAATAAACAAACGGGCTTGCCAGGGCAGGGCCGGCGCGGCATGAGAGGCGCCAATAAAGACTGGAGAGCGCCCTTGGATACGGCGACTACAACTCAGAGTGCTGCCGTGGCGCGGCGTGCGCCCTTCTACAAGGACATGTCGGTGCAGGTCTTCGCCGGCATGATCCTCGGCGCCGTCATCGGCCATTTCTGGCCACAGAGCGCCGACTTCATGGCCACTTTGGGCGAGCTGTTCATCCGGCTGATCGCGATGTTTGTCGGCCTCATCATTTTCTGCGCCGTGGTGCACGGCATCGCCACCGTCAGAGAAGCCAAAAGAGTCGGACGCGTCGCCATCCGGGCGCTAATCTATTTCGAAGTGGTGACGAGCTTTGCCCTCGTCATCGGGCTCACCACGATCAACCTGCTGGCGCCGGGCAAGGGCGCGCATTTCGATCTCTCCGCGCTGCCCGCCCACGCGCTCGACTCTTATCAGCACACGGCGCAGACGATTTCGGCCGGCGGCTTCTTGCTCAGCATCGTGCCGCATACTGCGCTGTCGGCCTTCACCGAAGGCAATGTGCTGCAGGTCGTGTTCCTGTCGGTGCTGTTTGCTTTCGGCCTGCTCGCGGTTGGCGCGCGCGGCCAGCCGATGATCGACATGATCGAGATCACCAAGCTCACGGTGTTCAAGATCATCGGCTACATCATGTGGCTCGCGCCGATCGGCGCCATGGGCGCGATCGCGGCGACCGTCGGCAAGTTCGGCCTCGGTTCGCTCACCACGCTCGGCGCGCTGGTCGGCGAGTTCTATCTCACCTGCGTTCTGTTCATCGTCATCGTGCTGTGGCCGATCGCCGCCTGGAACGGCATCAATCTCTTGGCGCTGATCCGCTACATCCGCACCGAGCTTCTGGTCGTGTTCGGCACGAGCTCGTCGGAATCGGTCTTTCCGCAATTGGTGCAGAAGCTCACTGCGCTCGGCTGCGACGAGTCCATTGTCGGGCTCGTCCTCCCCACCGGCTACGCCTTCAATCACGACGGCACCTGTCTCTATTTCGCCGCCGTGTCGATTTTTCTGGCGCAGGCGACCGGCATCGATCTGTCGCTGACGCAGCAGCTTGGGCTTTTGGGAATTCTCTTGGTCACGTCCAAAGGCGGCGCCGGCGTTGCCGGCTCCGCCATCGTCGTTCTGGTGTCGACCCTGGCCGCAACCGGCACTATTCCAGTGGCCGCCGTGGGGCTGATCCTCGGCGTGCACCGGCTGCTCTCGTCCGCCTTTGTCGCGGTCAATATTCTCGGCAATGCGCTCGCCACCATCGTCATCGCGCAATGGGAAGGCGCAGTCGACCGGAAGCTTTTGGCGACTGGGCTGTCGCAACAGGCCGCAGTGGCGTAGAGCGTGATTGCTTCAAGTTGAACCGTTTGTTGCTCTAGGATTTTGATAGAGCATGATCTTTCCGGATCATGTTCTAGCTCCCTCAACCCGTTACCGAATCGTTTACCTGGCGCTGCCACACTTCATTTTTCGCAGGCCAGCCATCGCCGGATGTGCCGCGGCCTACGGCGCGGGATTTGCATTAAATCCGGCGCCGGCTATCACGAGGAGCATCACATGCCCAATCGCGGCGAACTTGCAATTCCGGCCCGGTCCGCCGATTTCGGCGCCCAGGACGCCTGGATGGTGATCGGGTTCTGCGCCATCGGCTGGCTGATGACGATCAGCCTAGCCGCCTCCCTGCTCGGCTCGGGCACGCTGCCGAAATTTCCTTGGGGCTAAAGATCCGGGGCTAAAGACCTGGCTCTAAAGGTCTGGCTCTAAAGGTCCGGCTCTAAAGGTCTGGCTCTAAAGGTCTGGCTCTAAAGGTTTGGGACCAAAGATCCGGAGATCTAAGCGGTTCAACCGACCGTCTCTTGCTGCGGTGGTGTTTCGCTTGCGCCCTGCTGGCTCGTCTCCTGCGCGCTCTGTGCCTGCTCGCGCGCTTTCTGCTTGCCAACCTCTTGCCTGCCCGCTCCTTGCGCCTCGTGCAGAGCCTGTTCGAGCGCCGTGAGATCATAGGGCTTCTGCAACACCGCGAAGCCCCGGCGCAACGCATCCTGCGCGCTTGAACTGTAGCCCGTGGTCAACAACACAGCGAGTTTCGGATATTTCCGGCGCACCGCATCGGCAAGTTCAAGCCCGTTCATGCCGCCCGGCATCAGAATATCCGAGAACAGAAGATCGATATTGACGTCGCGCTCGAGAGCAGCGAGCCCGGCCGCTGCGCTATCGGCGTGCCTGACCTGATAGCCGATCTGCTCCAGATAAGATTTGGTGACTTCGGCGACTTCCAGATTGTCTTCGACCAGGAGCACGGTGCCGACCGCGGGCACGGTACGCACCGCCTCGCTCGGTTCGCGCGATTGCGCCGGCCTTTCCCAGGTGCGTGGCAGGAACAGCGTGACCGCCGTGCCGCGCCACGACGACGAGGCGATGCTGGCGGCGCCGCCGGATTGACGCGCAAAGCCATAGACCTGGCTCAGGCCGAGACCAGTGCCTTTGCCGACCTCCTTGGTGGTGAAGAACGGTTCGAACACCCGTGGCAGAATCTCGGCGGGAATGCCGGTTCCGGTATCGGCAACCCTGATGGCGACGAATTCGCCGCTCAGGCCTTCTTCCGAGGCCTTGCCGCGCATCAGCACCGGCTTCACCGTGATGGTCAGCGCACCGCCTGACGGCATGGCGTCGCGCGCGTTGAAGGCGAGGTTAAGCAGCGCCAGCTCGAATTCGCTCGGATCGACTTTAACGTAGCAAGCCCGCCGCGGCACGACGACGCGAATGACAATGTCGCCGCGCAGCGACCGGCTGAGCATGTCCTTGATTTCCGGCAGCTGTTCGGAAAGATCGATGACGCTGGGCTGCAGCATCTGCCGCCGCGAGAAGGCGAGCAATTGCCGGGTCAGGCTGCCGCCGCGCTCGGTGGCATTGGCGATGGTGTCGAGAAGCTGCGTCTCCTTCTCCCCGCTGACGAGCCGGCGCAGCCGCTGCACGGTGCCGCTGACGATCATCAGAAGATTGTTGAAGTCGTGCGCGACGCCGCCGGTCAATTGTCCGATCGCTTCGAGGCGTTGCGCCTGGCGCAGTGCATCCTCCGCCATTTCGCGGCGCTCGGCTTCTTCGTGCAGCCGCTCGGTGCGCTTGAGCGCGATCCACAGCACGGCGAAGACGAGTATTGCCGCCGGCAGGCCGAACATAAGATAAGAGCCGATCGCCGAAATCCATTCCGCCTGGATCTCGCCGGTCTCAGTGCCGGCGAGCGCGTAAACCGGAAAGCCTTCGAGCTTGCGGAAACCGATGCGGCGGGGAACATTGTCGATCTCGGACTTGACCGTGAACAGGCCGCGCTGTTCGCCGTTGTGGATCGCGGTGTTGAACATGCTCTTCGTACTGAGCTGCCGCGTATTCGCTTTGTCGCGGGGGATGCGCGCAAGGATGGCGCCGTCGCTGCGCACCAGCGCATAGAAGCTGCCCGGCGTCTGCCCGACCAGCGTGTAGAAGTTCTCGAAGTAGCTCGGCCGGATCGCGACCGCGATCACGCCGTGGAAAGCGCCATCTTCGGCGCTGAGCCGGTGCGACAGGACGAAGAAATCGTCGCCGTTGCCGCGCAGATGCGGGGCGCGCACGTCGCTCACATAGGTACCGGCATCGCGGCCAGTCTGGGCGATGAAATAATCGCGGCTGGAGAAATCTGCATCGGGCTTGACGTTTTCCATCATGCTCGACGCGATCGGATGGCCGTCGCGGCCGATGATCACGATCGCCTGAACCTGCGGCATCACGCCTTGGATGCGATCGAGCCGGTCATGCAAGCTCGTCTGCGCGGCGCGGATCTGGTCGTTCGACATGCCGTGCATCACCTCGTCGACTTCGGCGAAGGTGCGGTCAACGGTCTCGAACACGCGCAGCGCTTGCTGCTGCATGACGTCGATCGAGCGCTCGATGCGCTCGTCAGCGGCGGCTTGGATGTCGTCGTAGGTCACCCAGGACGCGTAAGCGAACACCGCCGCCGGCAGCACCAGCGACGCAACCATCATCAGCTTGAGGAGGCGGACCGCCGATTCCCGTGCTGTATTCATTGACCGCGAAAATCCACCCTCGGTGAAGGTCGCAGTGTGTCACAATTATCGGGCGCGGACGAGGCGGCGATTGGCCGGGCCCGATTGCAATTTTGTGACCGGCGCGTGAAGCGGAACTTTCTTGGCGTTTGGATCCACCCGGATTTCGCCTAATTTGATTTGAAGGCGAGCTACGATCAGGCCACCGCGGTCGGCGCCAAAACTTCGACGTCGGTCACGACGTCGATCACAGCCGGACGGTTGGCGGCCAGCGCCTTGGCAAGCGCTGCCGGGAAGTCCGCGGCCTTTTCGACGCGGATGCCGACCGCGCCCATGTCCTCGGCGAGGCGGGCGAAATTCATTTTGCTGAAGGTCCACAATTCGCGCGCCTTCTGCGTCTGCTCGCCGCCATAGACGCGGTCGAAGCCGCGCTTACTCTGGTTGCCGCCGCCGTTATTGTTGACCACCGTCACGGCATTGATGTTCCAGCGCACCGCCGTTTCGACTTCGCCGAT
>DATHPQ010000177.1:0-3107 GCA_035483735.1 Xanthobacteraceae bacterium
GTGGAAGGGGCACGGGCCTCGAAGCAAGACGAGTCTTCGACGGTAAACTTCGCTGCATCTCAGACGCCCCCTCCACCATGCTTCGCATGGTCCCCCTCCCCCGTTTTCACGGGGGAGGATGGCCTGCCTTGATCTTGCGCAAAGTTCATCGCCACCTGTTCATCGCCACCTGCAGCGGATCGGGCGTGATCACGTCGCGGGGCATGAACTGGCGCACCGTGCGCTCGGCGCCGCCGGCATTGCGCGGCGTCGACATCAGCACCGCCTCCCGCGCCAGAAACTGCGCGTGGCGCGGAATCTCGCCGATGCGGTTTTTGAGGCATTCGCTGGTGTCGCCGCAGCAGCGCAGGTGGCGGCGGCAGTTTTTGTCGGGGCAGGCCCGCCAGAACTTGAACAGGTTGCAATAATGCCGCTGCAGCCGCGCCCGCTCGGCGGCAAAGCGCGCGATATAGACTTGCGAAGGTATGGCGCGCGCCGGGCGGATCGCGCTCGTCATCGTCATTCTCCTGTTGTCGCGCAAACTTGTTTGTTCTCGCGAGCGCATGCGCGCGCGGGTCTGCACTGAGCTGTAGCCCGGATGAAACGAAGTGAAATCCGGGAACGACGGTGAAGCTCGCACGCTGCTCCCGGATTACGCTGCGCTTCATCCGGGCTACGAACAAAGGAAAGAAGGGAAGCGGAACGCCGACAGACGCGTATCCAACCGTCCGCGCCTTACGGGCGCGGCAGCGTGCTCTTCGGAGCACGCTCGCCTGTCGGCGTTCCACCGCGGCTCTTCCTGGGAGCGTCGGAACGCTCCCGTCCAGCTTCAGGCCAGGCTTCCTGGGACGCGGCCGCCACGATTACTCTGCTAAGTGGGCGTTACCCACCCCTACCTGTCCCAGTCCAGTGGCACCCACGGCCGGCCACTTATTACCGGCGGCATGATGCCCAAAGCCGCCCGGGGGAAGTTTGCGAGACCGCCCGCGGGCACCGCACTCGCTCCGTAATTCGGATCGCATCCGGACTACGTCCCGCACTGAGCGAGATTCGGAAGAGTAACTATAACGGTGACCAATGTCAATGGAAAAGTGACGTCGATTTGCCCGTCATCCCCGCGGTTGTCGCGGGCATCCATGTCTTCATCCCGAAGACGTGGATGGCCGGAACAAGTCCGGCCATGACGCTGTGGAGTCATCCCCGCAGCGCCGCCAGGTTGACCGGGCCCTTGAACAGGCCGCCGATCAGCTTCAGCGCCGCCGCCGCCCGCGCGTCACTCCAGCCGCCGTGCTTCACATTCAGCAAAAACTTCTGCTCGATATCGGCGCGGGTGAGCGGCTCCTGCGCGCCGCCGCGCATATAGGGCTGGCGCTCTTCAACGACCGAGCCGTCGCGCAAGGTGGCGCGGATGTGGCCGGTGAAATTCTTCGGATAGGGATTGTTCGGGTCGATCTGATACCGAACCTTGGCGGCGACGGCGAGCACGGCCGGATCCTTTACCGCGGCGTCGGTGAAATCGCTTAAGCCGACATTGCCGCGGACAAAGCCCGTGGCGATGCAATAGGGCGACGAAAATTTGCCGGCATAGCCGTTGGCCGGATGATGCTTGGAGGCGAGCGGCTCCCACAGGCGATGCACGGTGCCCTCGCCGACCTCGCAGACCATCTCGACGAGGTCCTCGGCTTTGACTTTCTTCGCGAGTCTTCGCGCGCAGTCGATATAGGGATGCGTCATGGTTCCGCACGGATAGGGCTTGAACGCGAGCGTTTCGGTCACCCAGCGGGTGCCGAAATCGCCGGCGATGGCGTCGAAATCGCCCTTGGTGGTGTTGGCGAAGCCGTGGAAGAACCCGTGCACGCCTTCGAACACCGTGCGCGGACCTAAAAATCCGGCGCGGCCGAGCAGCGCGGCGCGCAGCCCCGATTGCGCCGCCCAGCCGGCGTGGAGCCGCTTGGTCCAGGCACCCTCGGCGAGATATTCGATGATGCCCGACGCCATCGAGCCGACGGTGCCGAGCGCGTCGACCAGCTGGCGCTCTGACAATTTCAGCGCGGCGCCGACGCCAACCGCGGCGCCGACCGCGCCGAACACCGCCGTCGGATGAAATCCGGCTTTGTGCGTGAGCGTCGGCGCGACCGTACTCAAGCGGCACATCGTCTCGACGCCGACGGCGATACCATAAAGCGCGGCCTCGCCTGACAACTTGTGCCGCTCGCAGGCCGCGAGCACCGCGGGCACGATGACGGCGCCGGCATGAATAGGCCCGCCTTCGAACGTGTCGTCGAAATCCTCGCCGTGGATCGCGGTGCCGTTGACGATCGCGGCCGCGGCCGCGCTCAAGGTGCGATTATGGCCGATCGCAGTGCACGGGCCGTCGTCGTCGCAAGCCGACAGCACCGCCTTCACATAATCCTCGTTGCGCGCAGTGACGGCGAGGCCGACCACGTCGATGACCAGCTCTTCGCATTTCTCACGTACGGCTTGGGGCAGCTTTCCAGCGTCGAGCGCGCAGATTTTTTGCGCCAGACACTCGGCAATGGCAGTTTTGGGCAGCGCATCGGAAGCCATAATCACACTCACTGAACAGCCACATGGGCGCACGGCATGTCGCCGGAATTCCGCATCCCGTCAAGCGGTTGCTAAGCGATTGCCAGCGGCTCCAATGGCGTTTCCGGGCCGAAACCTTTTACGCGGCGGTCGCGACTAAGGGGCAATGGCCGGTTTCACCCGGCACCGCCGCATTCCGATGGGGGCTCCCATGCGCCGCGCACGTCCCGCTTTCGCCGCCGCCTGTCTGTTCAGCGGCTTCGCCGGCCTCTGGTTCGGTCTCTTGGTCGGTCTCTTGGCCGCGCCTGCGGCCCAGGCGCAGGCACAGGCACCCGGCGTCACCAATGCCGAAATCTGCGCCTCGACCGACGACGATGCCTATCCGCCGCAGCGGCGCATCGAAGCCTGCAGCGCGCTGATCGACACGCTGTCTGACCAGACCACAGCGCTCGCCGCCGCTTTGGTCAATCGCGGCACCGTCTATTGGTACATCAACAAGACGCAGCTCGCGCTCACCGATCTCGACCGCGCCATCGCGCTCGATCCGAAAAACGAGCGCGCGTTCCGCGAACGCTCGAACA
>DATHPQ010000178.1:0-9259 GCA_035483735.1 Xanthobacteraceae bacterium
CCGGTCTTCTATCTCCTGCTGCGGGCCTTGAGCGGCATGAAGCCGATCAAGCAGCACGGCGAAAAGGCTCCGATCGTTCCGGAAATGCATTCGGTTTGACGCTACGCGGATCGTCGGGCAGATTTCGCGCACGCGAATAAGCAGCGGCGAGCTTGCATGACCAAGTCGGCCTGGTTTCGACCCGTCATCTTCTCCGTCAACTGCTACATTGCGACCATCCTGACCATGTTCGTCGCCTTCAGCCTGGACCTGAAGTCTCCGGGCTGGGCGATGACCACCGTCTATCTCACCAGCCAGCCGATCTCCGGCGCGATGCGGGCCAAGGCGGTCTATCGCGTCATCGGCACGCTGGTCGGTGGCGCGATGATGATTGCCATCGTGCCCAATCTGGTCGATGCGCCGGAACTGACGACGGCCGCGATCATCCTGTGGGTGACGCTCTGCCTGTTCGTCGCGCTGCACGATCGCACGCCGCGCTCCTACATGTTCGTGCTGTCCGGCTACACGGCGGCCTTGATCGGATTTCCGAGCGTGCTCGCGCCCGACACGGTGTTTGACACCGCGGTGGGGCGTGTCGAAGAGATCACCACCGGCGTCGTCTGCGCCGCACTGGTGCACAGCCTGATCTTTCCGAAAAGCGCGCTGTCGGCCTTTAACGCCAAAATGCAATCGGCGCTCGCCAATGCGCGGGTCTGGGTCGCCGACGGCTTGACTAAGGCGCCCACCCCGCAAATCGAGATGCAGCGCCGCAGCATCGCGGGCGAAATCACCGAGCTCTCTATTCTCGCCACCAACCTGCCCTTCGATACCTCGCCAGTCCGTCCCGACATCGGCATCATTCGCGCCTTCGACCGCAGGATCGTGACGCTGCTGCCGCTGTCGACCGCGATCGAAGACCGGCTGATGGTTTTGCGCGGGCTCGGACCGCTGCCAGACAATCTGGGGCGCGTCGTCGCCGCTGTCCATGATTGGGTCCTCGACAAGAGCGCGAGCGATCCCGCGCGGGCGCAATCGCTGCGGCAGGCGGCGCTTGCGGCGACGCCAGCCATCAACGAGCAATCGCACTGGGCCGATCTCGTCGCCGCCAATGTCACTGCGCGGCTCGCTGAGCTGATCGATTCCTGGCAGGCGAGCCTCGATCTTGCCGCCTATCTCGCCGATCCGACGCGGCCGCCGAGTGCCGAAATCCGCGCGCTCGGTGCGAAGCTCGGCGAGAAGCCGCTGCATACCGATTGGGGCATCGCGCTATTGTCGGCGCTCGCCGCGACCGTGGCGATGGGGATTTGCGCCTTCTTCTGGATCGTCACCGCGTGGCCGGAAGGCGCCAATGCGGTGGCCATCGCGGCGGTCTCCTGCACCCTGTTCGCGTCGCTCGACGACCCGGCGGCGGTTTTGAAGCCGTTCGCGACGATAATCGGTCTCTGCATTCCGCTCGTGATCGTGTATCAGTTCTTCATCCTGCCGGGCATCACCGGTTTCGAGCTCCTGAGCCTGTCGCTGGCGTTTGTGCTGATCCCGGCCGGCATTTTGATGACGATCCCGCGTTACGCCGTCGGCGGCCTGGCGCTGGCACTGGCCTTCACCGTCGAGATGAGCCTGCAGACCAATTACACCGCCGACTTCGCGCAGATCGTCAACTCCAACAGCGCCTTTCTGGTCGGCGCCCTGGCGGGGCTGATCACGACACAGCTTATGCGCGCCATCGGTGTGCAGACCGCCGTGCGGCGGCTGATGCACGCGACCTATCGCGATCTTGCAGGCCTCGCCGACGGCAGTGCGCCGATGACGCGCGACGAATGGGGAAGCCGCATGCTCGACCGGGTCGGCCTGCTCATGTTCCGGCGTCCGCGTTTTGAGCCGCGGCCGACGCACGAATTCGCCGACGCGCTCGCTGATCTGCGGCTCGGCGTCAACATCATCGAGACCCGCAGCATGGCGCGGCAAGTCAGCCCCGAGCGACGGGAGCGAATGGCCGGCATGTTCAAACGCCTCGCCGCGTATTTTCGTAAGCTCGCCCGCGGCCGTACCGCCCCGCTCGGGCGCGATTTGCTCACCGAGATCGATGCCGCGATCGGCGAGATCCTCGCTTGCGGTTCCGCGACCCATGCCTGTGTCGCCGCGATTGTCGGCTTGCGGCGGACGCTTTACCCTGACGCCGAGCCTTATGAAGCCGTAAAGACTCCGGTGACAGCGCAATGAGGATCATTCCGTGACCGGCGAATTCGATGTCTACGGCGTCTATTTCCCGGCTTTCATTATATTTGCCGGCATCGCCTTCCTGCTGCAGCTTGGCGTCAAGCGGCTGTTCGATGCTGCGGGCATTTATCGCTTCGTCTGGCATCGGCCGCTGTTCGATCTCGCGATCTATGTCATCCTGCTTGGCGTCGTGACGGCGCTGGGCGCAAGCGTTCTTCCTTCTGTATGAACAGGTCGATGGTGCAGCGATGAATACTTCCGCTTCGCTCGTTCGTGTGTTGGTCACTCTGTTCGTGGTCGCGGTGGGCATCGCCGTCGGCTGGCAGCTCTGGAGCTACTATATGCTCGAGCCCTGGACGCGCGATGGCCGGGTGCGCGCCGACGTGGTCACGGTGGCGGCCGACGTGTCCGGGCTGGTCAGCGACGTTTTCGTTCACGACAACGAGAAGGTCACCAAGGGCCAGCCGCTGTTCCGTATCGATCAGCGGCGTTTTCAATATGCGCTCGAACAGGCCAAGGCCAGTGTCGACAGCCGCCAGGTCAATCTCGATCAGGCCAAGCGCGATCTCACGCGCAGCAAGAGCCTGACCACCGTCGCCATCACCGTGCAGCAGGTCGAGCAGAGCCAGCAGACGGCCGATGTCGCACAGGCCAACCTCGACGATGCCAAAGCATCGCTCGACGTCGCCAAGCTCAATCTCGAGCGCTCGACCGTGCTCGCGCCGGTCAACGGCATCGTCACCAATTTCGATCTGTTGCCCGGACGCTACGTCAATGCCGGCGCCCCCGTCTTTGCGCTGATCGATTCCGACTCGTTTCGGGTCGAAGGCTATTTCGAGGAGACCAAACTGCGCCGCATCCATATCAGCGACAGCGCGACGGTGAAATTGATCGGCGATCCGCAAGTTTTGTCGGGACACGTCGAAAGCATCGCATCCGGCATCGAGGACCAGAATCGCAGCACCAGCAGCGAGCTCCTAGCCTCGGTCAATCCGACTTTCAGCTGGGTCAGGTTGGCGCAGCGCATCCCGGTGCGCATCAAGCTCGACAATGTGCCGGCGAACCTGGCTTTGGTCGCCGGCCGCACCGCGACGGTCTCGGTCGGCAAGATCGACTGGTGGTAAGTCGCTCCGCCGCCCGGCCGACTTCCGCGCCGCGCCGTAGTTGCCCGCGCCGCATTTTGCCGTCGGCCGCGCCGTCAAAATCATGACGCCAGATTGACAATTCAGCGACCGATTTAGCCGGGAACCCAAACGCTTGGCACCGGCAAACCGCCATGATAGCCTTTTCTTGTTCATCCAGATCGCGCCATTTTAGCCGTTCGCGCCTGCCGCGTTCGGAGGCCGCCCCCGGGGAGAGAGGAACCGCTATGGCACCGAAATCGACTGCGTCCGCAAGTTCAGAAAAAGACGACACCACCGCGGCGGGTTCCGAGACCGAAAGCCGCAACGAAGTCGCGACGAAGCTGGTCGATCGTTTTGCCATCTGGTCCGGCGTCGCCGGCCTGGTGCCGATCCCCGTCGTCGACCTGCTCGCGGTCGGCGGTCTTCAGGTCCAGATGCTGCGCCGGCTGTCGCAGATCTACGACGTCGAATTCTCCGAAAACCGCGGCAAGGCGGTCATCGCGGCGCTGGCCGGTACCATGATCCCGGCGACCAGCGGTATGGGCGCCGCGAGCGCGCTAAAGGCCGTGCCGATCCTCGGCATGCTCGCCTCGGGCTTCGTCATGCCGGCGCTGTCGGCCGGCGCCTCGTTCGCCATCGGCAAAGCGTTCATCCAGCACTTTGAATCGGGCGGCACGCTGCTCGATTTCAATCCGCCGGACTATCGCGATTTCGTCAAGGCGCAGAAAGAGATGTGGGAATCGCGGTCGACCAAGTCGACGCCGGCATCTTGAGCGCCGGCCGGCTGGGCGCGTCCGCGGTGACGCGCCGCCGCCGAGTTTCACCTGGTAAAACGTGACAATCATCGAGCAACGCGACAGCAACCGACGCGCTATCGACCGACGCGGAATCGATCAACGCGACCAAGATCCGTTCGAGCCCCAATGGCTATAGCCATTCTTGCTTACATCACCGTGTGTCTGCTCACGGCATTTTGTGGCACCCATCGCCGCATGGGTTATTGGGGGACTTTTTTCTTCGCACTCTTGACTACCCCGCTGGTGACGTTGCCGGTGCTGTTTCTCACCGGCCCGTCGCGGCACGTCGAATGGCGCCCCCGAGAGTGAAGCGGATTTACTCCTCGGGTCCGGCAAGCGGGTTCCTCGCTCTGCCGGCTGGCGTGCTGTGTCGCAGGGATTGACCCTGCTCGTTGAATTGTAGGTCTGTGGCGTCAGATGTCCTTTATTGATCTCGTCCGCCGCGAAATGCACGGCTCGATGCCGAAGCTCCTGGTCATGTCGGGCTTGGGCGGCGTCAGCAATGCGTCGATCCTTGCCGCGATCAATGCCGGGGTGCAGGACGCCGGCAATGGGCAAAAGCCGGGGCTGTGGGCCGCCACGCTGTTCCTGGTCGCGCTGTTCCTGTTCATGAAGTCGCAGGAATTCGTGACGATCACGGCGACCGCCGAGATCGAAGCCATTATTCATAAACTAAGGGTGCGGATCATGGACATGATCCGCCGCTCCGAGCTCCTGGAAGTCGAGAAGATCGGCCGCTCGCGTATCGTCGCCGCCGTCACCAGCGATGCCGCGGTGCTGACGCAGGCGAGCAACATGCTCTGCTTCACCATCCAGGGCACGGTGCTGATCTTCTTCGTCGGGCTCTATGTCGCCTATCTGTCGCTCGCGGCGTTTCTTCTGACTTTCGTCATCGTCGTCGGCGCCGGCACGATCTTTCATTACAAGAACAAGCGGCTCGCCGCGCAGAAAGGCGAGTCGGCGGCCTGGGAACGCCGGCTGTACGAACGTCTCACCGACTTTCTCAACGGCTTCAAGGAGGTGCGGCTGAACAGGCCGCGCAGCGACGACCTTTATGCCGATGCCGCCGAAGTGTCGATGACGGCGGCCAACATCAAGATCCGCACCCAGGCCGAAACCTTCAAGATGATCGTGACCTCGCAGATCTCGATGTATGTCCTGCTCGGCGCGGTGGTCTTCGTGGCGCCGAATTTGAGCGACTCGCTCGGCGGCACGTCGATCGCCAAGGCGACGACGGCCTTGCTGTTCATCGTCGGCGCCTGTTTCGGGCTCGTGCAATCGATCCCGATCCTGCTCAACGCCAATGCCGCGGCCGACCGCATCGCCCGCCTCGAGGGCGCGCTCGAAACCGCGCTGTCGGCGGTCGATCCGCGCGACATCACCGCGCGCAAGCATTTCGACAAGATCGAGATGCAGAACATCGTGTTCCGCTATACCGACCGCTTTTCCGACACCGTGTTCAAGATCGGGCCGATCGATTTCACCTTGAATTCGGGGGAACTCGTCTTCATCACCGGCGGCAACGGCTCGGGCAAATCGACCTTCCTGCGCGTGCTGGCCGGCCTCTATCCGCCGGATTCCGGCGAAATCTATGTCGACGGCACGCGCATCAACGACAATACCCGCGACGACTATCGTGCGCTGATGTCGGCGATCTTCTTCGACTACCACCTGTTTCAGCGGCTCTACGGCATCGACGAGCCGGATCCGGCCGAGCTCGACCGCCTGTTGCGGAAGTTCCGGCTCGAGGACAAGACCGGGCTCGTCAACGGCGCATTCCGCACGCTCGATCTCTCCGGCGGCCAGCGCCGCCGCCTTGCGCTGATCGTCAGCATGCTGGAAAAACGGCCGATAATGCTGCTCGACGAGTGGACCGCCGAGCAGGATCCCGAATATCGCCGCAAATTCTATGACGAGCTATTGCCGGAAATGCTGCAGGCCGGCGCGACCATCATCGTCATTACCCATGATGACCGCCTGCTCGACGAATTGCGCCTGCCGGCCCGCAAGATCCGCATGGATGAAGGCCGTATTGTCGAACAGCGTACAATAGGCGGATGATAGGGTCCTGGAGCACGGTTGATGGCGAAATACCCATCCATTGACGATCTGCCGCCGGTGCCGCGCCGGCGCGGCGTGATGCACAGGATTTGGCGCCACGTGCCGGGCCTTTCGGTGCTCGTCATGTCGGCGCTGCTCGTCACCGTGGTGCTGTGGCCCTATGTCGTGATCACCATTCCGTCGGGCCGGGTCGGCGTGCTGTGGAAGCGGTTCAACGGCATCGATATCTATTGCTGGTGCTGGGTCGGCCGCGGCACGGTGCTCGATCCTCGCGAACTGCGCGAGGAAGGCCTGCACCTGGTCTGGCCGTGGGACAAATTGTTCCTCTACGATCTGCGCCTGCAATCCTCGACGCAGACCTACAACGCCATTTCCAAGGACGGCGTCAGCGTGCGCGCGCAGATCAGCACGCGCTATCAGTTGCTGCACAATTCAGTCGCGGTGCTGCATAAATTCATCGGGCCGGACTACCTGAACTCGGTGGTCAATCCCGAGATCGGCAGCCAGGCGCGCGAAGTCATGTCGCAATACACGGCGCAGGAGATCTATACGTCGCGCGAGGCGATCCAGAAGCAAATCCGGGACAATGCGCAGAGAAGCCTCTCTGCCAATCTCAACAAATTGGTGCAGCCGGAAGCGATGGAGCAGCCGGATCCGAAGCACTACAACAGCTTCCTGCAGGACGCGATCCAGATCCTCGATACGCTCGTGCTCTCGATCGAATTGCCGCCCGACATTGTCTCGGCGATCAATCGGCAGACCGAGCAGTATTACATGATCCAGGAATACAAATTCCGTGTGCAGCGCGAGGCCGAGGAGTCCAAGCGCAAGCAGATCGAGGCTGACGGCATTGCCGCCTTCCAGAAAACCGTGAGCCAGGGCATCTCGCCATCCTATTTGCGCTGGCGCGGCATCGAGGCGACGCTGGAACTGGCGAAATCGCCGAACTCCAAGATCGTGGTCATCGGCAGCGGCAAGGACGGCCTGCCGATCATCCTCAACAGCGCCGACAATCCGGCGGCTTCGCAGCCCGGGACGAATAACGGTGACGAAAGCAAGACCCCTGAAACGCAGGAGGCTCCCGCCGGTTCGCAGGGGCAGCCAGGTGTGCCTGGCGCTTCATCGGCACCCCCGGCAGCTTTGACGCCCAATGCCCCGCCAAATGCGCCACCCGGCGGGACCGGAACCAAGTCGCCGGGCCGTTCATCGAGCGGCGCGACACCGAGTGACGCCGATCAATCGGCGGACGCGCGCACATCGAACGTCGCCGCGGAAGAGCCTAACTCGGCGTCCGCGGCGGGGCCGCTCGATATACCTGGCGTTCGCTCCGTGCTGTCGCGGATCTCGGGCGTCCTTCAGGCCGGCGCGGAAGCAACGGCGCCCACGCCACCCTCGGCGAAGCCCAAAAAATAAGCGGAGGTGACGGTGGCCGGCAGAATGGAAAGGGACAGCCTGTTTGACGACGGCCGCTTCGTCTCGGTGGTCGCCTGCATTGTCGCGATCGTGGTCATTTTGGTCGGCGGCCATCTTTACGGCCGGTATTTGGCCAACAAGGACTTGGGCGGCCGCGACGCCGCCATCGAACAATTGCAGGCGGAAAGCCAGCAGCAGAAGCGCAATATCGATCAGAAAAGCGCGCAGCTGACCCAAATGCAGGCTCAGCTGGACAAAACCAATGCGCTGCTTGAAGCGATCATGCCCACCAAAGACACCTACAACATCATGCCGAACCAGACCTTGATCGTCGCCGATGGCCGCGTGACCGTCGGCCTGATCGGCTCGCCCGGCAACGAGGGCATCCTGCTCAACGTCAACGGCAAGCAGCAGGCCGCGGCGGCGGGGCAGGTCATTGCCGCAGGCTCGGATGCTTCGGCCAATTGTCAGGTGGCGGTGCAGTCCTTCGACATGTTCAAGGCTGTGCTGACGGCGACCTGCGCGGGGGCAAAGCGGCAGTAAACGTCCGATTGCCACGGAACAGGTGTTGCATCATCGTAATGGTGGCCGTGCCACACTGCGCGTGGCGCAATTCGTTGCGCTGTCCCAGACGACGAGCCCCGACAGGCCCCTGTCGGGGCTCGTTTCTTTATTGGTGTCAGCGTCACTATTGATGCACAGCATTCGTTGCGCGCGAACGTTCGCCAGCTTGCGTCCGATTATTCCCCTTGGTATTCGAGTGTTGCCGAGTGTCACGATTCTGTCGCAGTGGGAACGTCGGATTCTGCATGAATTTCGAGATCGAGCGTAAGTTTCTTATTCGCAGTCGTGAGTGGGAACAGCACGTCAAAAGTCGTTCGACGATCCGGCAAGCCTATCTGGACTCAGCTCCAAAAGTATCGATTCGGGTTCGCATCAAGGACAATGCCAGCGCCACGCTGACACTGAAGTCCCGTCCGTCCTCGCTGCGCCGGCTTGAGCTCGAATATCCCATTCCGACGCTCGAGGCCGAAGCGCTGATGCAGCTTCGCCGCGGCGCCGTCGTCGAAAAAGTACGTCACGTCGTTCCTTACGGCGATGCATCCGGCGGCGATTTGTGCTGGGAGATCGACACGTTTTTCGGCGAAAACCTGGGCCTGGTCGTTGCCGAAATCGAACTGCCCGACGAACACCACGCCGTCGAATTGCCGTCCTGGATCGGCGCCGAAGTGACCGGACAATCGCAGTATTACAACGGCACCTTGTCGCAGCGCCCGTATTCCTCGTGGTCGCAGGCAAGCACGGCCGATTCCGCCGAACGCCGGGCTTAAAACAGCATCAGCCCGGCACGCGGCCCTTCGCGGCATTGGCACGGCCGCTGCAGGTGATGCGTCCCGAGGCATCCGCCGGCACGCGCGCGCGCAGCTTTTCTTTCAGGCGGTCGCGGTCTGCAGGCGACATCGTGCCCAGTGTCGGCGCGACACTCGCGGCCAATAGCGTGACCTCCCAGTAGTCTTCGAAATCGGCAAATGTCCGTTGCACCGTGATCTCACGGGTCTCGACGGCTTCGAGACCTGCGCCGCGCCAAAGGTCGCGCATCGCATCGATCCGCGCGGCTTCGGCGCTCGGCGGGTTGATCGGGTCGATTCCCATCGCGCGCAATTCAAT
>DATHPQ010000179.1:0-34063 GCA_035483735.1 Xanthobacteraceae bacterium
GAGCGAAGGCGAGTTCGGCCGCGTCATCTGCCTCGAACAGGTTGAAGATCTCGGCAATGCGCTCAATGTCCTGGCGCAGCATCCGGCCGTCGATCCCGAGCGTATCGGCGTCATCGGGTCGAGCTTCGGCGGCGCGGTCGCGGTCTATGCCGGCGGCACCAATCCGCGCATCGCCGCGGTTATTTCCAATGGCGGCTGGGGCCACGGCGAGCGCAAATTCCGCGGCCAGCACCCGACGCCGGAAGCCTGGGCCAAATTCACCAAAATGCTCGAAGAGGGCCGCGCCCATCGCGAGCGCACCGGCAAGTCGCTGATGGTGCCACGCTACGACATCGTGCCGATCCCGAACCACGTGAAGGAAAATCTCGCCAAGCAGAATGTCGGCATGCTCGCGCCCAATTCGGTGGAAATGTTTCCGGCCGAGACGGCGCAAAGCATGTTCGACTTCCGCGCCGAGGAAGTGGTCGGCAAGATCGCGCCGCGGCCGCTTCTGCTCATCCACTCGGCGAAGGATTCGGTGACGCCGACCGAACAGTCGATCGAAATGTTCAAGCGCGCCGGCCAGCCGAGCGAGTTGCATCTGTTCGCCGGCCTCGATCACTTCCTGTTCGCTGAAAACTCGACGCGTGTCTGGAGCCTGCTGCGTAATTGGCTCGACACTTACTTTGCGGCGAAGCGCGCATGAGCGGCGGCAGGATTGTCGTCGGTCATGACGAGCTGAAACGCTTCATCCGCGACGTGCTCGTTTTTACCGGCGCGGGCGACGGCGACGCCGATACCGTCGCCGACGGCCTGGTCTGGGCCAATCTGCGCGGCGTCGACGGCCACGGTATATCGCGGTTGCCGCGTTATCTCCGTTACATCGAGAGCGGCGAGATCGACGTGAAGGCGCAGCCGCGCCTTATTGCGGATCGCGCCGCGACCTTTGTCTTCGACGGCCATCATGGTTTCGGGCCGGTCGCGGCCATGCAGGCTTCGGCGCTCGCGGTGGAGCGGGCGAAAACGGCCGGCGTCTGTTACGGCCTCATTCGCGAAACGACGCATACCGGCGCCATCGGGCGCTATGCGCAATGGATCGCCGAGCGCAATTGCGCCGCCATTGTCATCGCCGCGGGTCAGACGCTCATGGCCTATCACGGCGCGCGCGTCGCGAGCCTCGGCACCAGCCCGATTGCGATCGCGGTGCCCGCGAGCGGCGGGCCGATCGTCCTTGATATGGCCACCAGCACGATCTCCAACGGCAAGATCTTGCAGGCGCGTGTGAGCAACGAGAAACTGCCGGCGGAAACGGTGCTGACCGCTACGGGCGAAGCGACGACCGACCCGCGTGCGGCGGAAATCATCCTGCCACTCGGCGGTCCGAAAGGCTCCGGCCTCAGCTTCATGTTCGAAATGATCGTCAGCGTTCTCGGCGCGGCGCCGATCCAGGCCCGCGTGCTCGGCCCGGAAAAGCGCAAGCGTCACACCTCGAACCTGGTCGTCATCGCGATTGATATCACGGCGTTCCGTCCGCTTGGCGGCTTCGAAAGCGACGCCGATACGCTTGCCGCGCTGATCAAGGCGCTGCCGCGGCAGATGGGGTTCGACGAGATTCTGCTGCCCGGCGAGCGCTCGGGCCGCACCGAAACGGCGCGCCGCAAGTCCGGCATCCCCATTCCCGCCAAGTTGTGGGACGAGCTTGAAGCCATTGCCAAGCCGCAGGCGATCAGGATGCCGGAGCGACTTTCCCCGGCACGATAGCGGGAAAGGCGTGCCGCTTTCACCGGGCGGCACGGAAGTGCTACGAGATGTCGGTGACAACGAGCATCGAGATGGACCGGCAGCAAAACTCCGCAGCCACGATTGACGCCGACGAGGTGGCGCGGTTTTCGCGGCTGTCGAGCCAATGGTGGGATCCGAACGGCCCGATGGCGCCGTTGCACAAGTTCAATCCGGTTCGCCTCGCCTATATCCGCGACCGCGCTGCCGCGCATTTCGGCCGCGATCCGAACCGGCTCGACAGCCTTTCAGGCTTGCGCATGCTCGATATCGGCTGCGGCGCCGGTGTTCTCGCCGAGCCGCTGGCGCGGCTCGGCGCATCGGTGGTTGGCGCCGATCCGTCGGACAGCAATATCGCGGTCGCCAAGCACCACGCCGAACAATCCGGGCTGACAATCGATTACCGCGCCACCACCGCCGAGGCGCTGGAGGCCGCCGGCGAAAGCTTTGACATTGTTCTCGCCATGGAAGTGGTCGAACATGTCACCGATGTCGGCCTGTTCATCGATGTCGCGGCCGAGATGGTGAAGCCCGGCGGGCTGATGTTCGTCGCGACGCTCAACCGCACCATCAAGAGCTTTGCGCTCGCCATCGTCGGCGCCGAATATATCTTGCGCTGGCTGCCGCGCGGCACCCATCAGTGGGACAAGTTCGTCACCCCCAATGAGCTTGAAATCGCCATCGCGCAGAGCGGGCTCAATGTCACTGACCAGGCCGGCGTGATCTACAATCTGCTCGCCGACCGCTGGCAGCTCTCGGCCGATACGGACGTGAATTATCTCGTCACCGCGGCAAAGCCCGAGCGGTAATTTTCCAGCTGGCTCTTTGCTTAAGCATGATCTTTTCCCGAAAACCGGTTCCCACTTTTCGGGAGCATGCTCTAGTTCTGATCGTCGGGAAGGATCGGCAGCGGATGAAATTCGATGCCTTCTTCGAACAATTCCTTGGCTTCGTCGGGTGAAGCTTCGCCGTAGATCGAGCGGTGCTCGGTCTCGCCGTAATGGATCTTGCGCGCCTCTTCGGGAAAGCGCGTGCCGACATAGTTCGCGTTCTTGGTGATGTGGTCGCGGATTTCTTTCAACTTCTGCCGCAGTTCCTGCTCCGGCGGCGATATCATCGCGACCGATGTGTTGGCGGCGGCTGACGCTTTGGCTTGCGGCGCAAGAGCTTGCGACGAAGGCGCTTGCGGCGGTGCCGGCAATCGCGGCGCGGCGATCTCGTCGTCTCCGGCGCTTGCCGACACGCGCGGCGCCATGATCGCCTTTTCGATCTTGGCCGAGCCACAGACCGGACAAGTCACGAGCGAGCGTTTGGCCTGCTTGTCGTAAGCGGCGGAATTCTGGAACCAGCTCTCGAACACATGGCCCCGGTCGCAATTGAGCGCGTAACGGATCATGTCGGCTCCCGCACGGTGTGCAGGTAAGTCAATTCGGCCATCGGCTCGACCAGTTCGAAACGCCGGCCGTGACGCAGCGACGGCACCTTGCCGCGCGCGGCGGCGACTTCCGCCGGATCGACTTCGGCCATGAGGACACAAGGTTCGATGCCGCCTTCGGCGAGGATGCGGCCCCACGGATCGACGATGAGCGAATGGCCGAACGTATCGCGGCCGTTCTCATGGCGGCCGCCTTGCGCGGCGGCGAACACGAAGCTGCCGTTCTCGATGGCGCGCGCCCGCTGCAAGACATGCCAATGCGCTTCGCCGGTCTGCTTGGTGAAGGCCGACGGAATGGCGAGGAACGACGCGCCGGCTTCCGCGAGCGCGCGATAGAGCGCCGGGAAACGCAGATCGTAGCACACCGTCAAGCCGAGCCGGCCCCACGGCAAGTCGCTGATCACGGCCAGATCGCCGGCGCGATAATTGTTGGACTCGCGATAGCTTTCGCCGCCGGTCAGATCGACGTCGAACATGTGGATCTTGTCGTAGCGCGAGGCGATGTCGCCCTTGCGGTCGATCAGGAACGAGCGGTTCGCGGCCTTGTCCGGCGACGTCTTGATGGCGAGCGAGCCGATATGGATGAATGTCGATGTCTTGCGCGCGACTTCGCGCAAGGTCGCAAGCGTCGGGTCCTGCTCCTCGGCGACGATCGTTGCGAACAACTGCTCGCGCTTGAGCGCCAAGATGTTAGTCATCTCAGGCGTCAGCACGTAATCGGCGCCAGCGTGCTTGGCCTCGTCGATCAGCGCCAGAGCCGCGGCAAGATTGGCCTGCGGATCGAGGCCCGACCGCATCTGAATCAGGCCGACCTTGAAGGTCGAATCGCTCATGATTCTTTGACCTCGGCGAGCAACGGGTCAAGGTTGCCGGCCTCATCGAGCGCATAAAGATCGTCGCAGCCGCCGACATGGGTGGTGCCGATAAAGATCTGCGGAAAGCTGGAGCGGCCGTTGGCGCGGGCGATCATTTCGTTGCGGACCTCGCGGCTTCCGCCTCCGTTGATCTCGTGGAATTCAACGCCCTTGCGGGTGAGCAGGTCCTTGGCGTCGGCACAAAACGGGCAATACGGGGTGGTGTAGATGTCGATCTTTGCCATGGTGAGGTGTAATTTCTGTCAAATTTCTTACACTTATATGGACGTTCGCCCGGGCTCGGCAACCCTGGCAAAAATCAGCACGTCGACATTGGCGGCGCCGGCCCGCAGCAAGGCGCGCGCGCAACCTTCGACCGTGGCGCCGGACGTCAGGACATCATCGACCAGGACCAGGCGGCGGCCGGCGACCGCGGCCTTGCCCGTCTCCGGCACACGAAATGCGCCCTGGATATTGTCGCCGCGCTCGGCCCGCGACAGGCCGACTTGCTGCACGGTGGCTTTGACCCGTTTGAGCGCGCCGGCGGCAATGGGCACGCCGCTTGCGGCCGAGATCGTGGCCGCCAGCATGGCCGATTGGTTGAAGCGCCGTGCCCATTGCCGCCGCCAGTGCAGCGGCACCGGCACCAGCGCATCGGCGTCGGCCAGAAGCTCGTGCCCGGCTTGCGCGACCCAGCGTCCCATCATCGGCGCGAGGTCGAGCCGGTCGCCATATTTCAGCGCATGAACCAAAGCGCGCGATATCTCGTCGAAGCGCACCGCGGCGCGAGCACGGTTATAGGACGGCGGGTCGGCGATGGCTTCCATGGACAGGATGCCCGGACCCGGGTCATACACGAAGGGAATGCCGAGCCGCTCGCAATAGGGGCGGGTGATGAAAGAGAGTTTCGACCAGCACGATGCGCACAGGCCGCGGCCTTCGACCGTCTCGCGGCAGGCGGGGCAGAGTTGCGGCAGAGCAAGGTCGAGCGCCGAGCGCAACACGCCGCGCACCGCGCCCGCGGCGCGTCGGATCGGATTGGCAATGGCGATGCTCAGTGATGGCGGCATAGGTTCAGGCTACCGCCGCGCGGCGGCGATGTCATCGCCTCGCGGCGAAGCCATGCGGGAAGCTATGTGGCTAGAACTGTGGCTGCGGCAAGCGCGTGACCGACATGCCCGATGAGCCGGCAGCATCAGGTCCAGTGATTTTTGACCGCGCGCTCATTCGCGCGCGGCGGCGGCGCGCCGTGCAATTGGGTCCGGTCACATTCTTGCTCGACCGCGTGGCCGATGAATTTGCCGAGCGGCTTGCCGCGGTGCTGCGCCGCTTCGATGTCGCCGCCGATCTTGGCACGCCGACTGATGTGGTGCGGACGGCGCTGACGCGCCTGCCGACGATCGGCACGGTCATCAGATCGGATGCGGCGTTGGATGCGACGGCGACGCCGGAGCCAACACGTGTTGCCGCCGACGAGGAGACCTTGCCGTTTCGCGAGGCTTCGCTCGATCTCGTCGTCTCGGGCCTGGCGCTGCAATTCGTCAACGATCTGCCGGGCGTGCTGGTGCAAATTCGCCGTGCGCTCAAGCCCGACGGATTGTTTCTTGCAGCCCTATTGGGCGGCGAGACGCTCACTGAGCTGCGGCAGTCCTTTGCCGCGGCCGAGAGCGAAATCGAGGGCGGCGCCTCGCCGCGCGTTGCGCCCTTTGCCGATCTGCGCGAGCTCGGCGCTTTGCTGCAGCGCGCCGGCTTCGCACTGCCGGTCACCGATGTCGATCGCATCACGGTCAGATATGATAATGCGTTCGACCTGATGCGCGATCTGCGTCGCATGGGTGCGACCAATGCGCTCCTGGCGCGCCGCCGCACGCCGCTGCGCCGTGCGACGCTGCTGCGCATGGCTGAAATCTATGCGGAACGCTTCGCCGATTCCGACGGGCGGCTGCGGGCGACTTTCGAGATCGTCTGGCTGTCGGGCTGGGCGCCGCATCCGGATCAGCAGCAGCCGCTCAAGCCCGGCTCGGCCACGACGCGGCTTGCCGATGCGCTCGGCGCGCAGGAAATCCCGGCGGGTGAGAAGCCTAGGAGCTGATTTTATTTGAGGGCCGTCGATACGCTGGTGAACATGCCGTTGACGCTTGAGCCGAGGCTCATCACCGAAGCGGCAATGGCCACGGCAATGCCGGATGCGATAATCGCATATTCGATGGCGGTGGCGCCGCGCTCGTCGTGCGTGAAGCGCGAAGCGGTCGTGACGATCGCGGCGATCGTGAGATTTTTGGTTTTGAACATTGTCGTTCTGCCTTCTGGCGTTGCGATCACAAGAGCGTCGTCAGATGCGAAATCAGAGGTTCGTCGGCGGGCGGCATCGGATAATTGCGTAATTCGCCCGGTTTCACCCATTTGAGCTGTTGCCCTTCAAGCGGCGCTGCGAAGCCGTCCCAGCGCCGGCAGACATAGAGCGGCATCAGCAAATGGAAGTCAGGATAGAGATGGCTCGCGAATGTCAGCGGTGCGAGACACTCTTCCTTGACGGCGATACCCAATTCCTCCCTCAATTCGCGGATCAGGCTTTGCTCCGGCCGCTCGCCGGTCTCGACCTTGCCGCCGGGAAACTCCCAGAGGCCCGCCATCGATTTGCCCTCCGGGCGTTGCGCGAGCAGCACGCGACCGTCGGCGTCGATGAGGGCGCAAGCGGCGACCAGAACAGTTTTGACGCTCACGATTTGTTTGACGCTCAAGATCTGCCCTTAATCTAAGCAACTGATAGTAAATGCGGGTTCAAACCGATCGTACAGATCGCCGCTTTCGCCGTGTTGGTTAATGGAAAGCTACCTGCTTGGGCTATCCGTGGACCAATGCGAGAATTGCGTCGGCAAAGGCGCGCGGCGCTTCCTGCGGCAAGTTATGCCCGATCTTCGGCAGCCGTCGCCGCTGATGCGATCCGGTGAAATTGGCGTCGAGCTTTTCGAACGCATCCGTCGGCTGCACGCCGTCGGCGTCGCCCTGCAGGACGATCGTCGGCGCGCTGATCTTCGGCTGCGCGGCAAGCTTGGCTTCGATCGGCTCCAGCGCCGGATCGCCCGGCGCATTGCCATAGCGATGCCGGTAGGACTGGATCGTGACGGCGACGAAATCCGGATTGTCGAACGAAACGGCGCTCCGTTCGAACGTCGCGTCGTCGAAGGCCCAATGCGGCGACCATAATTCCCACAACAGGCGGCAGAAGCCGCGGCGATTGGTTTCAAGCCCGGCGCGCGCCCGTTCGGTGTGAAAATAATACTGGTACCAGTAACGGCGCTCCTGCTCCGGCGCAGCGGGAACATTCGACGCCGGAATGTTCTGGATATTGTAGCCGTTGCCGGTGACGAGGCCGCGCACGCGCTGCGGCCATAACGCCGCGGCAATGCAGGCCGCGCGGCCGCCCCAGTCATAGCCGGCGAGGACCGCGCGTTCGACCGACAACGCATCCATCAATTCGCGCAGATCGTTGCCAAGCGCCGCCTGCTGGCCCGAGCGCGGCGTATCCGGCGAAAGAAATCGCGTCGCGCCGAAGCCGCGCAGATAAGGCGCGATCACGCGACAACCGGCTGCGACGAGCGGCGGCACAACTTCGTCGTAACAGCGCGGGTCGTAGGGCCAGCCGTGCATCAGAAAGACCGGCACACCATCCGCCGGCCCGTAGCCCTCGTAAGCGAGGTCGAGGACCGGCGTGCGAATATGGCGGAGGTCCGCGGCCATCTGCTTAGCTGCGATAATCGCCGTTGATCGCGACGTATTCTTTGGTCAGGTCGCAGGTCAGCATGCGGTCGCGGCCCTTGCCCAGTCCAAGCACGACTTTGAGCGTGATTTCGGGCCGCTTCATGACCGCGGAGACTTCGACCTCGTCGTAAGCGAAGTCGCGCTCGCCCTTGTGGGCGACGCGGATGCCGCCGAACCAGATCGACAGCTTGTCGCGGTCGGCGGGCTCGCCGGCTTTGCCGACCGCCATGACGACGCGGCCCCAATTGGCGTCCTCGCCGGCGATCGCCGTCTTCACCAGGGGCGAATTGGCAATCGACATCGCGACGCGGCGCGCCGAGGCTTTCGACACCGCGCCTTCGACGACGACTTCGAGAAGCTTGCGCGCGCCTTCGCCGTCGCGCGCCACTTGCTCGGACAGGTTGGCAAGGAGCGCGTTGAAGGCTTTGCGAAACGGCACGAGACGCGGATCGCTGGCGCGCGTGATGCGCGGCGCCTTCGCCGCTCCGGTTGCGAAGGCGAGCAGCGTATCCGACGTCGAGGTGTCGCCGTCGATGGTGACGGCGTTGAACGTATCGACGACGCCTTCGCGCAGCAGCGTCTGCAGCACCGGCGCCGCGATCGGTGCGTCGGTGAAGATGAACGACAGCATCGTTGCCATGTCGGGCGCGATCATGCCGGCGCCCTTGGCGAAGCCGTTGATGGTGACCTCGGTGCCGGCGATTCGGGTGCGGGCGGTCGCAACCTTCGGAAACGTATCCGTGGTCATGATCGCTTTGGCCGCGTCCATATAGCCGCTGGCGGTGGCCTCTTCTTCGAGCTTGGTCATCACGCCGTCAAACGCCTGCGCCGGCAGCGGCTCGCCGATGACGCCGGTCGAAGCGAGAAACACTTCTGACGTTTTGCAGCCCACCGCAGCCGCCGCGACTTTCGCAGTGAAAGCGCAGGCGTTGCGGCCGTTCTTGCCGGTGAAGGCATTGGCATTGCCGGAATTGACGACAAGTGCACGTGCGCGCGCGCCTTTCAGCCTGGCGCGGCACCATTCGACTGGAGCGGAAGGGCATTTCGAGCGCGTGAACACGCCGGCGACGCTGGTGCCTTCGTCGAATACGACGAGCAGCACATCGGTGCGGTCCTTGTAGCGGATGCCGGCGGCGGCCGTCGCGAGACGCACGCCTTCGATTTCCGGCATGTCGGGAACGGCTTTGGGCGCGAGCGGGGAAATAGTCGAAGACATGTTTATTTTTCCGTCATCCTGAGGCGGCCGCGAAGCTTGCTTCGCTCGCACCTCAGAGTGACGGTATAACTACAGTGTGGTCGTGTCGTCGATTATTTCTTCGCCGGTGCGGCGGGGTTGAGCTTCGACGGATCGGCGGCCGCGGGCGGCGGCTGGTCGAGGCGCTCGATATTGGCGGCACTGCGCAGCTTCGACACCAGGTCGGCCTGGGCGCGATGCGCGACATAATTCTCGAGCTGGCCTTTGACCTCGTCGAAGGTCGGTGTCGGCTTGGTGCGCTTGTCTTCGACTTTGATGACGTGCCAGCCGAATTGCGTATGCACCGGATCGGAAATCTGTCCTTTGTCGAGCTTGAACGCGACGTCGGCGAATTCCGGCACCATCTGGTCCTTGGTGAAATAGCCGAGATCGCCGCCGTCGGCGGCGCCGGGGTCCTTCGACTTCTCCTTGGCCAGTGCGGCGAAGTCCGCGCCCTTCTTCAGCTGGTCTTCGATCGCCTTGGCTTCGTCCTCCGTGGCGACGAGGATATGGCGCGCATGCACTTCCTGCTCGCTCGGCATCTGCTTGACGGCATCGTCATAGACCTTGTGCATCGCATCGTCGGTGACGGCGGCGGTGCCGGCGTCCTGCAGCAAAGTTTCCATCAGCACCTTGCTGCGCTCGAACTGGATGCGATGCTTGACGTCGTCGCGGTCGGCGAGCTTCTGCTGCTCGGCCGCCTGCGCCAGCACGATGACGTCGGCGAGATAGGTAATGAGGTAATCGCGCTTCTGGTCGGGTCCCATTTGCGGCATGTTGGCGCCGACCTCGTCCTCGGCGAGCGTAAGGTCGCTCTGGCGGATGTCGACGCCATTGGCCCGGGCCACCACCGGGTCCTTGTCCTGCGCGCGCAGCGGGCCGGTTGATGCGGCCAGGATAGCGGCAAGCGCGAGCGCGCCGAGCGCGCGGGCAATGGACGGACGGATGGAGGCCATAAAATGCGATCCTTTGGGCACGGCGGGAAAGTCGCCGGTTAATAAATAGGGTGCCGGATCCAGGCCTGCGGTCCCGGATCGGCGCGGACACTCGCCGAATCAATTGTCCTTGGCAATGGCAGATTCAGGGGCGGGGCTTAACGAGCACGTGAATATTGGGCTTTGCATTGACAAAAAATCGACCCCCTCCTATCTCTCGGCCAGCGTTAGGGACGTTCAGTCGCCCTGCAGAACCCCGAATAGCGCCGCATTTCCCGCCGGTTGGGACGGGTGCCCGCGGCCCCAGCAATGCGGGACCAACAGTGCGGGACATGGGACGATGCCGGGCCGGGACGATGCCGGGGGAATGGGAACCGGTTTTCCGCCAAGATCGTGCCTCATCACAAACAGAGCTTAAGGTCGGTGGCGAGAGCCCGTTAGAAGGATGTTGATGCGATGATCGGCGCTGTCGCCCGCAAGCTGTTCGGTTCCTCCAACGATCGTCGCATCCGGTCCTATCGGCCGCGCGTCGAAGAGATCAATGCGCTGGAACAGGAGCTGGAGGCGCTGTCCGACGAAGCGCTGCGCGCCCGCACCGACGAATTCAAGAAGCAGCTCGCCGCAGGCGCCACCATTGACGACATTCTGGTGCCGGCTTTCGCCACCGTCCGCGAGGCCGGCAAGCGCGCGCTCGGCCAGCGGCATTTCGACGTCCAGCTTATCGGCGGCATGGTGCTGCATGAAGGCCGCATCGCCGAGATGAAGACCGGCGAAGGCAAGACATTGGTCGCGACGCTGCCGGTCTATCTCAATGCGCTCACCGGGAGCGGCGTTCACGTCGTCACCGTCAACGACTATCTCGCCAAGCGCGACTCCGAATGGATGGGCCAGATCTACCGGTTCTTGGGCCTGACGGTCGGCGTCATCGTGCACGACCTCGACGATGTCGAGCGCAAGAAGCAATACAATTGCGACGTCACCTACGGCACCAATAACGAACTCGGCTTCGACTATCTGCGCGACAATATGAAGTACCGTCTCGAGGACATGGTCCAGCGCGGCCACGCCTATGCCATCGTCGACGAAGTCGACTCCATCCTGGTCGACGAGGCGCGCACGCCGCTGATCATCTCCGGCCCGCTCGACGACCGCTCCGATTTCTACAACACGATCGACGGCTACATCCCCAAGCTCGCCAAGGACGATTACGAGCTCGACGAGAAGCAGCGCACCGTCAATCTCACCGAATCCGGCATGGAGAAGATGGAGAGTTCGCTGCGCGACGCCGGCCAGCTCAAGTCGGATTCGCTCTACGACGTCGAGAACGTCTCCGTCGTCCACCACATCAATCAGGCCTTGCGCGCGCACAAGCTGTTCCAGCGCGACAAGGACTATATCGTCCGCAACGGCGAGGTCATCATTATCGACGAGTTCACCGGCCGTATGATGCCGGGCCGGCGTTATTCGGAAGGGCTGCATCAGGCGCTCGAGGCCAAGGAGCATCAGCCGATCCAGCCGGAAAACCAGACGCTCGCCTCGATCACCTTCCAGAACTATTTCCGCATGTACAAAAGGCTCGGCGGCATGACCGGCACGGCGGCGACCGAGGCCGACGAGTTTCAGGACATCTACAATCTCGAAGTTCTGGAAATCCCGACCAACCGGCCAATGGTCCGCCTCGACGACGACGACGAGGTGTATCGCACTTCGGCGGAGAAATTCCGCGCCATTCTGGCGCTGATCGAGGACTGCAAGGAGCGCGGCCAGCCGGTGCTGGTCGGCACGACATCGATCGAGAAATCCGAACAGCTCGCCGAGACGCTGCGCAAGAGCGGCTGGGAGCAGCACGACTTTTCCGATCCCAATGCCTTCGCCCCGCTCTATTCGGGCAGTGAAGGCGGCGCCAAGCCGAAAGTGTTCGCCGTGCTCAATGCCCGTTATCACGAGCAGGAAGCGCAGATCATTTCACAGGCCGGTGTGCCGGGCGCCATCACCATCGCGACCAACATGGCCGGCCGCGGCACCGATATTCAGCTCGGCGGCAATGCCGATATGCGCATCCGCCAGGAACTGGCCGATATCGCCGATCCGCATGAGCGGGACAAGAGCGCGCGTGCCGCCGAGATCCGCGACCAGGTCGCGCGCTTGAAGGAAAAGGCGCTGGCGGCTGGCGGCCTCTATGTGCTCGGCACCGAGCGGCACGAGAGCCGCCGCATCGACAATCAGCTGCGCGGACGCTCCGGACGCCAGGGCGATCCGGGCCATTCCAAGTTCTTCCTGTCGCTCGAAGACGATCTGATGCGCATCTTCGGCACCGACAAGCTCGACGGCATGCTGACCAAGCTCGGCCTCAAGGAGAACGAGGCCATCATCCATCCCTGGATCAACAAAGCGTTGGAAAAAGCGCAGCAGAAGGTCGAGGCGCGCAACTTCGATATCCGCAAGAACATCCTCAAATACGACGACGTCATGAACGACCAGCGCAAGGTCATTTTCGACCAGCGCGTCGAATGGATGCAGGAAGACACCGTCGGCGAGGTCATCGCCGATATGCGCCACACCGCGATCGATGAACTGGTCGCCAGGCATGTGCCGGAGAATGCCTATCCGGAGCAATGGGACACCGTGGGCTTGCGCGAGGAGCTCAAGCGCGTGCTCGGCCTCGATCTGCCGGTTGACGAATGGGCCAAGGAAGAAGGCATCGCCGACGAGGAAATCTTCGCCCGCGTCGAACGCCGCGCCGACGAGCATATGGCGGCGAAGGTGGCGCAGTGGGGCGCCGACGTCATCCGCTACGTCGAGAAGTCGATCCTGTTGCAGACGCTCGATCATCTGTGGCGCGAGCATCTCGTTATGCTCGATCATCTGCGCCAGGTGATCGGGCTGCGCGGCTACGGCCAGCGCGATCCGCTCAACGAATACAAGGCTGAAGCATTCAGCCTGTTCGAGAACATGAGCCACGGCCTGCGCGAGGACGTGACCGCGCAATTGATGCGCGTCGAAATCGTGGCGCAGCAGCCGGCGCAACAGCCGGCGGCGCTGCCGGTGATGGAAGCGCATAAGGTCGATCCGACCACCGGCGAGGACGAAATGGCGCTGGCGCTGGCCGGCGCCGAAACGCTGGCGCGTCACGGTATCGGTCCTGCCGCGAGCGGCGCGCCGATTGGCGGCCCGCCCGGCGGCGGCGGTTCTGCCGTGCCCGCCGGCGCGCCGTTTGGCGGCCCGGCCAACGCCATCCCGCCGCGCACGGCGACGGCGGCGCCGCGCAATCCGCAGGATCCGCAAAGCTGGGGCAAGGTCGGCCGCAACGAGGCCTGTCCCTGCGGCTCCGGCAAGAAATTCAAGCACTGCCACGGCCGTTACGCGTAAGCGGATCTCCTCTCCGGATCGGTAACGAAAGGGCGGCATGTGTTGGCCGCGAGCGCAGCGCATTGGCCCGAGCCTCGAGCCGCGACAAATTTACGCCCTGATAATGCTCGCGCGCCGTGTGATCGACGGCTTGGTGCGTCCGTGCTAAGCGGTCGCCCGAACTCGCGGCGTCCCATTAGAGATCGCGAGGACTTGGTTGCGGGTTGCTTGGGGGGTACGGATGCGTGGACTGGCATGGCCGTTGCGGACAACGAACTTCATCGCAAGTTTCAGCCGCTGTGCGACGGCTCTTCTCAGTCTGCTTGTTGCGGTTGCGGCCGCAAGCGCTCAATCCGGCTATCCTAGTCGTCCGGTGCAATTGATCATTTCCTATGGCGCCGGCAGCACCGGCGACGTCAGCATGCGCATTCTGACCGAGCAGCTGACCACGAAATTGGGTCAGCCGTTCCTGGTCATCAACAAGCCCGGCGCCGGCGGCATCGCCGCGGCGCAAGCGGCGGCCGCAACAGCGCCGGACGGCTACACGCTCCTCCTCACCGGCAACAGTTCGACGATCAGCGTCGCGCTGTTCAAGTCGCTGCCCTATAACATCCTGACCGACTTCGCGCCCGTATCGATGGTCGCCAATTTCGACATGGTGGTGCTGGTCAAGGCCGGATCGCCGCTCAAATCGATGCAGGACATCGTCGCTTACGCCAAGGCCAATCCCGGCAAGCTGAATATGGGGACGCTGGCGCCGGGCACGACGCAATATCTCGCCGCCGAATTGTTCAAGATCGCGACCGGCACCGACGTCGCCACGGTGCCGTTCCGCACCTCGCCGGACATGATGACGGCTTTGTTGCGCGGCGATGTCGATGTCGATTTTGAATTCTTCGCGCCGATCCAGGCTCTGCTGGTGGATCACAAAGTGACCCCGATCGCGACGACCGGCAAGACACGGGCGGATTTTCTGCCCGACATCCCGACCGTCATGGAAAGCGGCATTGCCGATTTCGACGTGACGAGTTGGAACGGCATCACCGTCCCGGCCGGCACGCCGCGGCCGATCATCGATACGCTCAGCCAGGCGGCGATCGATGTTCTGCAAAGCCCGTCGGTTCAGGAAGCCGGTAAGCGGCTGGGCATGGAGATGCGCGGCAGCACGCCGGAACAGCTCACCGCACGGCTCAAGAGCGACATTGCCAAGTGGACGGATGTCGTCGAGAAGGCGCATATCCCGAAAATGGACTGAGTGGTTCGCGCGCCGGCAACTGCGCTCCCGCAACAGAAATCGGCAAATGAGTTCCGTGACCCGTGACGACAGGTTTCCCGTCGAGCTTGAAGCAAAGATTCCGCTGACGCTTGCCGATTTTCTCCGGCCGGGCCGCGTCGCGCTGGTGATGTGGGACATGCAGAAGGGTCTCGCCGGGCGTTCGCCGGCGCTCGATCAGATCGTGCCGAACGCCAATGCGCTGATTGACGCCGCCGAGCGCTTGCGGATTCCGGTGATCTGGAGCCGCCACATTCTGCCGCCGCTGCGCCTGACCAGCGGCCCGTTCCTGCGCTTCCTGATGAAGAAACAAAATGTGGACCGGCCGAGCAAGCTCAAGCCGACGATGCAGGAGGGCATGGACGACACCGCCTTTGTCGATGGCCTCAAGCCAAAGCCCCACCACATTGTCCTGCGGAAGAGCCAGCCATCGCTGTTCGTCGATACGCCGCTCGATCTGCGGCTCAAGACATTAGGCGTCGATACGCTGGTCATGACCGGCGTGGCGACCGATATCGGCATCGAACTGACCTGCCGGCATGGCGCGGCACTCGGCTATTACAGCGTGGTCGTTGAAGACGCGACCGGCTCGTACAGCAGCGCGGCGCAGGAACGCAGCCTCGCATTCCTGCGCGGCTGGACGACGCCGGTGGTCACGACGCAGATGGTCGTCGATATGTGGTCGGCGCAAAACGGCTGAATGGGTATTTCCGCCATGGTGGAAAGCGTTATGGCGTCCGATCCGCAGGTCGACCTGATCTTCTCGCATTTCATTCCCCGCTATGAGGCGACCGGAGTCGATCCGAACGACTTGCGGAAATTGATGCGAAGCATCAGCCGCTGGGAGGAGTGGTGCCGCGGCTGGTCGGCGGAGGCCGCACGCCACGAAAAGCTTGCCGAGGAGGCGGCGGCACAGGGCCGCGCGCTGACGGCCGCCGAAGCTTACGTGCGCGCCGCGATTTACTATCACTACGGCAAGCACCTGTTTGCCGCCTATCCTGAGGAATTTTGCACCGCGCATGACGCCATGCTGCGCTGCTATTCAGCCGGCGTGACGAAATTGCCGGTCCCTGCCGAGCGCGTCGAGTTTCCGTTCCGCGGCGTCGCGATGCCGGGCTGGTTGCGCAAGCCGCGCGGCGTCGCGCGGCCGCCGGTCGCGGTCATTCTTCCGGGTCTCGATGCCTGCAAGGAGGAACTTCATGCTTGGGCCAAGGCGTTCGTCGACCGCGGCATGGCGGCGCTGACGCTCGACGGTCCGGGACAGGGTGAGACTTCGTTTCATCTCCCAACCACACATGAATGGGGCGCGGTTCTCGGCGCTGTTATCGACGTGCTCGAAAAGCGAAGCGATGTCGATGGCGCCCGCGTCGGCGTGGTTGGCCAGAGCCTCGGCGCCATCTACGCGCCGCTCGCCGCGGCCGGCGAGCCGCGGCTGAAAGCCTGCATCGCCAATTGCGGCCCCTTCGATTGGGGAACGGTGCTGCCGAAAATGCCGCAAGTGTCGCAGGAGGTGTTTCGCGTACGCAGCCACGCCAAGAGCATGGACGAAGCCTATGCGCTCGCACGCAAGATCACGCTCGAAGGGGAGGCGCAGCGCATCAGATGTCCGCTGCTCGTGGTGTTCGGCGCCGGCGACAGGCTCGTGTCGCCGAGCGAGGGCGAGCGTCTGGTCAAGGCCGCATCAGGCCCGGCGCAACTCGTTGTCTACGAAGAAGGCAATCACGTCTGCTTCAATATCAGCTACAAGTTCCGGCCGCTGACCGGCGACTGGATGGCGGAACAGTTGCGGGCGCACGCACGCTGACGGCGTTGGTTCCGTCTGACAATTCCGATCGCGATATTTCAGCTTATTGCAAGCCTGCTACTGCAGTCCCGCCCAGCGGCCGTCGAACGAGCCGGTCGGCACTACGGCCTGCGCACCCTTCATCACGGCGCTGGCATTCGCCGGCGGCGGCGCGGCGCTGGCGTCCTGCTGGGGCTTATTCGGCTGCGCCTTCGGCGGCGCGGCTGTCGCTAGCGAGGGCTTCAGCTTCGGCGCGTCCGCGACTTGCGGCGGCGGCTTTGGCGGATCGGTCTTTGCCGTCTCGGTCTTGGTATCAGGCTTGCGCGGCGCCGGAGCGGGTTTCAGGCCGGCAAGTGGCGTGCCTTGCGCTGGCGGCGGTTGCTGCGCGGTGTCGGTCTTCGGCTTGAACCAACTGCTGAAGAAGCCCGCGTGATCGTTGGCGTCGGCCGAGGCAACCTGCGTTTGCGGCGGTTGCGGCTGCGGGGCCGCCTGCGGCGTCGACGCCGGCGCGCTGTTCGACTTGAACATCGCAAGGAAGCCGCGTCCCGAACTGCCCGAACTGCCGGTCGACGAGGGATCGGGATCCTCGCGCGTGCTGATGGTCGGCGTCGGCATGCCGGGATGAACCGGCGGCGCGTGCAGATGGCCGTCGTTGCCGTAGAACGGCTCGGTGGTATCGAGCTTGGCGACGAACACCCGGTTCATGCCGCCGTCGGTTCCCATCACCAACGGCGCGGTGGCGACGTTTTCTCTGGTCAATTGCGCGAGCTGATAGTCGTCGTTGCGCTGCTTCTCCATCGCCGGTCCGGCGATGTCCTGCGGCACTTCGTAAGCCGGGCAGCGGCCGGTCGGGGTGAACACCAAGGCCTTGGTCGAATTCTCAGGCGGCTGCGCATCGAACACATAGTGCCGTTCGCAGACGTCGACCTTCGGTTCGAGATGCGTCACCTCGAAATGGTCGCTGCCTTCCTTGAGCATTTTCCAGAACGGCATGTTCGGATTGGTACGGTGCCGCGCCAGATTCGCCGCCGTGAGGCGGAACGGATAGGCCTGGATCTGGAATTCCTTCTGGCCGCCGAGGAACGCCTCGCGCGCCAGCGAATAAATTTCACCGATCTGCTCGTCGGTCATGGCGTAACAGCCGGCCGACGAACAATCGCCGTGGATCATCAGAAAGGCGCCGGTGTAGTTGTTGGCTTTGTCGAAAGCGTTGGGGAAGCCGACATTGATGGCGAGATAGTAGTTGGAATTCGGGTTCATCAGCCCGGGCGTGATCGAATAGAAGCCTTCGGGCGCCTGACGATCGCCTTGGATTTTCTTCGGGCCGAGCTCGCCCGACCAGCGGCAGATCGGATAGATTTTCAACAGCGCGTAACGGCCGGTCGTGTCCTGCTTCCAGACTTCGAGCTCGGATTCCTCTTTGAACACGCGGACGAGGACCGGCGAGTCCTTCGGCATGTTTTTCTGATCGAGCAGCGCCAGCATTTCCGGCGAAAGCTCTTTCATCGCCCGGGTCGGGATCTGATAGCCGTCGTCGCCATAGCAGCCGGCGAGAGCGAGGGCGCCGGCGAGAGCAAAAAACGTCACGCATGCGCGCAAGCTGAGCGCGCGCAATTCGAGTGCGCGGTGTACATAGGCGCGGATCAACGTCGACGTCCCCGACAGATGGATTTTCCCCGTGCCATCAACTGCCTGATGGTTACCCAGAAGAGGTGGCTTTCGCAAGGCAACCGCGCGTCGGAACCCCGGTTGACCATGCGGCCGCTAAATATTGGTAAATTATCAACGAATTCGACAAAAAGCCTAGGAATCAGTGGTCCTTAGGCCCGACCGGCGGCAAATTACGGCGGCATTGTGGCAGGAAATTTTCAACAGGCCCTATGCCGCGGGGCGCTCTGTCCATTCCGGGCGTCGCAGCCGACGGTCAGCCGAGGCCGAAAATCACCCCAGCGTGCGGCCGATGGCGAGAAACTTTTCGCGGCGGCGGCGGATCACGGTGGCGCGGTCGAGGCCGCGAAATTCGGCGAGCGCGCTGCCGATCGCTTCGCCCGCAGCAGCCATGGCCGCGGCCGGCTCGCGATGCGCGCCGCCGGTCGGTTCGGGCACGATGGTGTCGACCACGCCGAAACGCAGCAGATCCTGGGCGGTGATTTTCATGTTCGACGCCGCGTCCTGCGCTTTCGACGTGTCGCGCCACAGGATCGAGGCCGCGCCCTCCGGCGAGATCACGCTATAGATCGCATGTTCCAGCATCAGCACGCGGTTGGCGGTGGCAATGGCGATGGCGCCGCCGGAGCCGCCTTCGCCGATGATCAGCGCGACGTTCGGCACGCCGATCTCAAGACAGGCTTCCGTCGAGCGCGCGATAGCCTCGGCTTGGCCGCGCTCTTCGGCGCCAATGCCGGGATAAGCGCCTGCGGTATCGATCAGCGCAATCACCGGCACATCGAAGTGATCGGCCATGCCCATCAGCCGCGCCGCTTTGCGGTAGCCTTCCGGCCGCGCCATGCCGAAATTGTGCTTGAGCCGGCTTTCGGTATCGGAGCCTTTTTCGTGACCGATGACGCAGACCGCGTCGCCGTGGAAACGTCCGAAGCCGGCAATAATGGCTGAATCCTCGCCGTGCTTGCGGTCGCCGGCGAGCGGCACGAAGTCGGTGATCAGCGTCGCGATGTAATCGAGGCAATGCGGCCGCTGCGGATGGCGCGCGACTTGCGTCTTCTGCCACGGTGTGAGCCCGGCATAGAGCTCCTTGAGCGTGACCGCGGCTCTGCCTTCGATGCGGTTTATTTCCTCGCCGATCGCGTCGCCGTCGTTGTTGAGCGCGCGCAATTCGTCGGCTTTGGCCTCAAGCTCGGCCACCGGCTTTTCGAAATCGAGGTAAGAACGCATCGTTTTAGGTCAACCGGCGGTCTGGAGCATGATCCCGAAAAGCGGATACCGGTTTTCGGAAAAGATCATGCTCAATGAAAAGGGTCCGCGGTCAGGGTTCGTGTTGGCCGCGGGCGCGGCTAAATCGCCCGCCCCATGCGCGGAAGTCAAGCAAGGGAGCTCCTTCCATAGTTAATCGGCGCTCTGGTCCTGTGCCAGCGGGTGCAAGTCGCGTACCAGGCTTTTCAGGCGCTCTTCCAGGACATGGGTATAGATCTGCGTCGTCGAAATATCGGCATGGCCGAGCAGCGTCTGCACTACGCGCAGGTCGGCGCCGTTGTGCAGGAGGTGGCTGGCGAAGGCGTGGCGCAACACGTGCGGGCTCACTTGCGCGTCGCGCAGCCCCGAAGCTGCGGCCAGCGCTTTGAGCTCGCGGGCAAAATGCTGCCGCGTCAGGTGCCCGCTGTCGCCGAACGAGGGGAACAGCCATTTCGACTGCGCCTCGTGGCCTGCTTCTTTGACGAGCGCCAGATAGGCCGCCGTCGCTTGTTTCGCCGCGTCGTTGAGCGGCACCATGCGTTCTTTGTTGCCTTTGCCGCGCACGATGATGACGCGCGCGTCTTTGCGCGCCGCCGACGCCGGCAAAGACACAAGCTCGGAGACGCGCAGCCCCGTCGCATAGAGCAGCTCGACGAGGCAGGCGAGCCGCGCCGCGCGCAGCCGCACCGGCAACGGCGCTGCCGGGTCGCAGGTGGCGGCGGTGTGCAGCAGATGATCGACTTCGGCGAGCGTGAGCGTCTTCGGCAGGCTGCGCGCGCGCTTGGGACCTTGCAGCACGGCAGCCGGATCGTCGGCGCGATGGCCTTCGGCATAGAGAAAGCGATAGAGCTGCCGCATCGCCGAAAGCCGCCGCGCCACCGTCGCCACCTGCATGCGCCGGCGCGACAGGTCGCTCAAATAGCCGCGCAAATCGTCGGTCGTGGCTTTGGCGATGGAGCGGCTGTTGTCTTTCAGATAGGCGGAGAAATCTTCCAGGTCGCGGCGATAGGCGGCAAGCGTATTGGCTCCGGCGCCGCGCTCCGCTGCCAGCATATCGAGATAGAGCGCGACCAGCGCCGCGTCGGAATGCCGTGCTGTGCCTGCCTTTGCGCGCGCCATCGTGCGGACCGCCATCGCGCTCAATGATCCTCGAAGAACCTCAATGATCCTTGAAGAATTTGTCGGGTGGGATCGTCACGCTGATTTCGCGCGTCTTGGGCGCAACGAAATGCGCCAGCGCGTAGAGCCCGCCATAGACAGCGCCGACCATAATCGCGATGACCGTCAATAACCGGAACAGGCTCGGCATCGTTAAGCGCCCGCGCTTCTTCCCCTTGGTGCCGGCTGGCGGGACCGAGTACGATCATGTTCGCGCCGGACTGGCAAGCGATTTGCGCAATCTGATAAGTGATCCGACGGATCGTCTGGATGCTCCTGCAAAGGGACCGGAAGCGGCGCACGGGCTTTTAGGTAAATGGCTGATATCACAGTACAAAATGACGAAAACGAGCAAGCTTCGGCGGCCGCGATTTTAGGCCTCTTGGGGCCGCGCTCGATCGTGCTTGTCGGCATGATGGGGGTCGGCAAATCGTCTATCGGCCGCCGCCTTGCGGCGCGGCTTGGAGTGCCGTTTGTCGATGCCGATTCCGAAATCGAAACGGCGGCCGGCATGAGCATCCCGGATATCTTTGCCCGCCATGGTGAGGCCTATTTTCGCAATGGCGAGGCGCGCGTGATCGCGCGGCTGCTTGAGTCCGGGCCGCAGGTTCTGGCTTCGGGCGGCGGCGCCGTGATGAACGCCGATACGCGCGCGACGATCAAGGCCAAGGGTGTCTCGATCTGGCTCAAGGCCGAGTTCGACGTGCTGATGCGCCGCATCGCCAAGCGCAAGAACGAGCGGCCGATGCTGCAGACCGACGATCCGTCCGAGACGCTGCGTCAGCTTCTGATCACGCGCGAGCCGTTCTATGCGCTGGCCGATCTGACCGTGCAATCGCGCGAAGCGCCGCATGAAACGATTGTTGCCGAAATCATGCGAGCGCTGACCGGTTTTCTCGGCGCGATGCCGCCCGACGGGAGTGTCGCATGACAGCGCCGGTTCGCAGCGAAACCACGACGGTCGCGGTCTCTCTCGGTGAGCGCAGCTACGACATCGCTATCGGGCGCGGCCTTTTGGCGTCACTCGGCGCCCGCATCGCCAAGCTCCGGCCGCGCTCCAAGGCGGTCATCGTGACGGACGAGAATGTCGCACACCTGCATCTGGCCGCTGCAGAAGCCGCGCTTGCCCATGCCGGCGTCGCGACGCATCGCGTTGTTGTTCCGCCCGGCGAAGCTTCGAAAAGCTATCGGGTGTTCGAGCAGGTCTGCGAGGCCGTGATTGCCTCGCGCATGGAGCGCGACGATCTCGTCATCGCACTCGGCGGCGGCGTCATCGGCGATCTCACCGGCTTTGTTGCTTCGGTGGTCCGGCGCGGCATCGATTATGTGCAGGTGCCGACCTCGCTCCTTGCCGACGTGGATTCTTCGGTCGGCGGCAAGACCGCGATCGATTCCGCCCATGGCAAGAATCTGATCGGCTCGTTCTATCAGCCGATCCTGGTGCTCGCCGATACCGCGCTGCTCGACACTTTGCCGGAGCGCGAATTCCGCGCCGGCTATGCCGAAGTCGCCAAATATGGACTGCTCGGCGACGCGCCGTTCTTCGCGTGGCTGGAAAACAATTGGCGCGAGGTCTTCGGCGGCGGGCCAGCACGGGAACATGCCATCGCCGTGTGCTGCCGCGCCAAGGCCGACATCGTCGCCCGCGACGAGCGCGAGACCGGCGACCGTGCGCTTCTTAATCTCGGCCATACGTTCGGCCATGCCTTCGAGGCGGCGTGCGGCTTTTCCGGCCGGCTTCTGCATGGCGAAGCAGTCGCCATCGGCATGGCGCTCGCTTTCGCCTTCTCCGCCAAACAAGGGCTGGTTTCGGCGACCGAGGCCGAACGCGCCACGCGCCATCTGGCGGCGGTGGGCCTGCCGACGCGGCCGCAGGATATTCCCGGGCCGCTACCATCCATTGACCGATTGATGGAGTTGATCGCGCAAGACAAGAAAGTGAAGCGCGGAATGCTTACATTCATCCTGGCCAAAGGGATCGGCGCCGCTTTCGTCGAGGGCGGCGTCGACGCCGGCGCAGTGCGCGCATTCCTCGGCGAGAAGCTTGCGGAGCGTTGAGGCTGAAGCCAAAAGCCTGAAACTGAGCCTAAAGCTAGAGCCTAGAACCATGAGCACTATGGATTGGTTGACCATCCTCGCGGTCGTCATCTGCTTGGTGGTGTCGGCGTTTTTCTCGGCGAGCGAGACCGCGCTGTCGGCATCTTCGCGCGCGGCGATGTTGCGGCTGGAAAGCCAAGGCAACCGCGACGCCTCCATCGTCAACCGGCTGATGGCGACGCGCGAGCGTCTCCTCGGCGCGATCCTGTTCGGCAACAATTTCACCAATATCGCCGCGTCGACTTTGGCGACTGGCTTGCTGCTCGATTATTTCGGTCAGGCCGGCGAGATCTACGCCACCTTCATCATGACGTTCATGATTTTCATTTTTGCCGAAGTGCTGCCGAAGACCGCGGCCTTTAACGCGCCCGATCGCATGGCGCTGGTGGTGGCGCAGCCGGTCGCGCGGGTCGTGCGGGTGTTTTCGCCGTTCCTGCGCATCGTCGAGATCATGGTGCGGGCCATGTTGCGCGGGCTCGGCATGCCGACCGGCAAGATCCATTCGATCCTGTCGCCGGACGAGGAATTGCGCGGCGCTGTCGATCTGATGCACTCGGCCGGCACCGTCGCCAAGCACGATCGCGACATGATGGGCGGCTTGCTCGATCTGCGCGAGCTCGCGGTCTATGACGTGATGGTTCACCGCACCAAGATGGTGATGCTCGACGCCGACGAGCCGCCGCACGAATTGATCGACGCCGTGCTCGCGGCCGGCGTCACCCGCATCCCATTGTGGCGCGGCTCCCCCGACAATGTCATCGGCGTGCTCAACGCCAAGGAAGTGTGGCGCGCGCTGCATGCGGCGGAAGGCGATGTCGACAAGATCGACATCGAGGCGCTGGCAAAGCCGCCGTGGTTCGTGCCGGACACGACGCATGTCGGCGAACAGCTCAAGGCGTTCCGCCATCGCAAGACGCCGTTCGCGCTGGTGGTCGACGAATATGGCGAGCTCGAAGGGTTGGTGACGCTCGAAGATATCGTCGAGGAAATCGTCGGCGACATCACCGACGAGCACGACATCGCAGTGCCCGGCGTACGGCCGCTGCCGGATGGTTCGGTGAATGTCGATGGCAGCGTGCCGGTGCGCGATCTCAACCGCGTGATGGATTGGAATATTCCCGATGAGGAGGCGACCACCGTCGCCGGCGTCGTTATTCACGAATCGCGCTCGATCCCGGAGCCGGGTCAGAGCTTCACCTTCTACGGCTTCCGCTTCCAGGTCTTGCGCAAATCAAGGAACCGCATCACCGCGCTGCGCGTGGCGCCGTTGGCGCGCAAGGTCACGGCGAAGGCAAGCTAGTCAGCCGCCACCGCGATGCCCTGGATCTCGATCAGCATTCCGGACCTGGCGAAATCCGACACGGTGATGAGCGCGCTGCACGGATAATGTTCGGCGGCGAAGAATTCCTTGCGGATTTCGACAAAGCGATCGCCGTGGCGCGGATCGTTGATGAAGACCGTCATGGTGACGAGGTCTCTGAGGCTCGCGCCGACCTTCTTCAGCGTCGCATCCAGCAGCCGGAAGATTGCGCGCGTCTGCCCTTCGAAATCGCCGATCAGTGATTTGCCGTTCTCGTCCTGCAGCGCGGTCTGGCCTGCGAGATAGATCGTGCGGCCGCCGCGCGTGACGATGGCCGGCGAATAGGAGCGGCCGGCGTTGCGTTCCGTTCCTGGAAAATGTTCAACGGAAAAAGTGCTCGACATGATGCGGTGGTCTCCCGGAGGTTGTTGTTAGTGATCGAACGGATGATCGCGATCGAGCCGTTGCCGGGCCTCTTTCGCAATCGACAGATCGAAGAGTTGCGAGGCGGGAAGCTTCTCGGACGCCAAATGGAAGTAGTCGACCCAGTAGTCCTGCATGCGCAGGATCGCGTCGGTCGACGGCATGCCGTCCTCGCTGGTCGCCGTCCAATGCGGCGCAAAGCTCGTGAGCATGTCCACTTTGCCTTGCGTGGTCGCCTTGGCGAGAAGCGCAACGGTGTCAGGATGGTCGGCCGGCGCGCCGGCGGCGGCGTTGAATTCACGCGCGGCATACATGATCGCCATGGCAAAACGCACGGCAGCGTCGCGTTTCGCGGTCACGAAATCCTTGCGGACGGCATAGGCGGCGACTTGGCCGTCCTTATCGACCGAGCCGCCATCCATGATCAGCGGCGCGAGTTTCTGGTCCTGCGCGTAGCTGCCGAATTGCCAGGCGAGGTCGGCGGCATCGACCAGGTCGCGACCGAGCATTTTCACGAGATCGGGCTGCGATGCGCCGCTGACCCATTGCACGTCGGTGCGCGGATCAAGCCCGGCTTTCTGCAGCGCCAGCGCCGCTTCATATTGATTGATGCTGCCGAGCGCGGTGATGCCGAATTTCTTGCCCTTCAGCTTGGCGAGGTCGGCCGGTCCGGTGACGCCCGCGGCATACATCGTGTTACTGACATTGATAGAGCTGCCGCCACGGCCGGTGCGGTTATTGCCGCGGTCGAGGAAGATCAACATCGGCGCGCCTTTGGCGATGCTGTTGAACAAGCCCGCCGACATGGTCACGAGCGTGATGTCGAGCTCGCCCGACACCATCGCCGGCACCGCGAGCGCCCCGTCCATGAAGATGCGGGTATCGACATCGAGGCCGAGCTTCGAGAAATAGCCCTTGTCGCGGGCGATGAAATAAGGGCCGCCGGAAATGAACGGTCCTTCGCCGACATGGACGGTATCGTTGGCGAAAGCCGCCGCGGCATGAAACGCCAAGAGCAGCGCGAGCGTTCTGGACAATATCCTCAACAACATGGGTGACCTCTGGGTTATTCCCGGCTGGCTCCGGCATTGACGGCCCACGGCGCCGCCCTCCGGTCGATGAAGCGCTGCAGTTTCATGATGACGGCGCCGATCACAGCCATGACGACGAGACTGGCGAACACCTTGTCGGTGTCCATGACCTGCCCGGCATTGATCAGCAGATAGCCCATGCCTCTCTGGTCCGAGCCGCCGATCATCTCGGCGGCAACGACCAGGATGATGGTCACGCCCATGCCGAGGTGCAGGCCGTTGAAAATATGCGGTATGGCGGCCGGCAGGATCACTTTGGTCTGGATTTGCCGCGCGCTGGCGCCGAGATCGCGCGCCGCGAGAACAAGGCCCTGGTCGACCTGCTGCACACCGGCATAGGTGCTCAGCACGATCGGGAAAAAGGCGCTGATCGCGCTCATGGCGATATTGTAGGTCTCGCCGGTGCCGAGCCAGATGATCATCAGCGGGATGAGCGAGATTTTCGGCAGCGGATAAAGTGCGGCGAGCCACGGATCGGCGATCTGCGCCACGATGTGCGACCTGCCCATGAGCAGGCCGAGCGCGACACCGCACACTGCGGCGACGCTAAAACCGGCAAAAATTCGCAAGACCGTGACGGCGAGATTGATCCAAAGCGTGCCGTCGAGCGCCATCTGCGACAGCGCTTCGGCGATGGCGCTCGGCGCCGGTAGATAGATTGGCGGAATGCCGCGCAGTTCGACAACGAGCTGCCACAGCGCGATGAAGCCGACGATGCTTAAAGCCGGCAGCGTAAGACCGGCGATGCGGCGGCGAGTCATGCTACCGGCTCCATCATGCCGCCTGTTCCGTCATCGCGCGCGTTACCTCTTCGCGGATCAGGTGGAAGACGCGCTGAAACAGCGCGCCGAATTCCGGCGTATTGACGAGATCGAACGAGCGCGGCCGCGGCAGGTTGATCGGGATCACTTCCTTGATGCGGCCGGGCCGGGCGGTCATGACGACGATCTCGTCGCCAAGCAGGATCGCCTCGTCGATAGCATGCGTCACGAACAGCACCGTTTTGCGCGTCGCTTCGAAGATGCGCAGCAGTTCCTCCTGCATGACGATCTTGGTCTGCGCGTCGAGCGCGGCAAACGGCTCGTCCATCAGCAGGATGGGGCGCTCCATGATCAGCGCGCGTGCGAGCGCGACGCGCTGACGCATGCCGCCTGAAAGCTGCCGCGGCAGATGCCGGTCGAAACCGTTGAGGCCGACGGTCGCGAGCATGGTGCGGGCGCGTTGGTGGCGCTCGTTGCGGCTGATGCCCGCCACCTCCAGGCCGAAGGCGACATTGTCGATCACGTTGCGCCAGGGAAACAGATTGAGCCCCTGCCACATCATGATCGACGAGGCTCCGACCGGCGCGCTGCGGCCGTTCGCGGGATCGACGATCGAGATTGTTCCCGTGCTCGGCGCTTCCAGCCCGCCGACGATCTGGATCAGCGTGCTCTTGCCGCAGCCGCTCGGGCCGAGCAGGCAGGAAAACCGGCCGGACGGAAAGCGATGGCGAACCGTGTCCAGCGCCGTGATCGGGGCTGCGCCCGCGACGCTCCAGATTTTGCTGACCGCCTCAACCCGAACTTCCATCGGACCTCTCGAGCATGATTCCCGAAAAGCATGCCCTTAGACTTGATCCGAGGGTGGAAACCGGTTTTCGGAAAAGATCATGCTCAAACGAAAAATCTGGCCAGCAGCATGCGCGAACTGATATCTTAACGTCAAGATACTTTTAGCGGAGATGCGGCGATGCGACCAGGCCGGGCCAGGCAGACCGTGGCGACCCTGCGCGACAGCAAGGATTCCGTGGATGCGCTGATCGCTGAATGGCGCCGCGAGCGTTCTGACCTCGACCCGTCGCCGGTTGCGATTCTCGGCCGCCTCCATCGCATTTCGGCGCGGCTGCAGCGGCGCATCGAAGCCTGGCTCGAGCCGCTGGATCTTACCTGGGAAAGTTTCAGCCTCATCCTGACGCTGCGGCGATCCGGCGCGCCCTTCGCCTTGCGCCCGACCGATCTCTACCGGGAATCGCTCTTGACCTCGGGCGCGATCACCAATCGCATCGACCGTGTCGAGAAGAGGGGCTTGGTGCGGCGGCGGCAGGATCCCAAAGACGGACGGGTGATCGTCGTGCAACTGACCGCGGCGGGCCGCCGTTTGGCCGACAAGGCGGTAGCGATCCATTTCCGCGCGCTTGCCGAAACTTTTGGCGGTTTGTCGCGGCAGGAATGCGCGCAGCTCAACACGTCGCTGGCGCGATTGATGGCGGTTCTGGAGACGGAATAGGAAAGCCGCTGGACGCTAGCTTTTCAAGCTCTCTCCCGGCGCCTGTGCGTGGATGGCGAGCGCATGAACGCGGCCCTTCATCTCGTTGGCCAGCGCCGTATTGATCATGCGATGGCGCTCGAGCCGGCTCTTCCCTTTGAACGCGCTCGACACGATATAAAGACGGAAATGGCTCTCGCCGCCCGGCCGGTGGCCGGCGTGGCCTTGGTGCAAGTGCGATTCATCCTCGACATGCAGGCTTTCCGGCGCAAAAGCTGCCATCAGCTTGGTGGTGATGATGTCCTGCATGCCCATTGTGTTGGCGACTTCGTGTGTTGGCGACGTGATCGCTTTGTCTATTCAAGATCTATGTGCTGTCGATCAACGATTACGCAAGCTTAATTCGGGTAATGCCGATTTGGTGCCTGTCAAGTCTTGAAGGTGCCACGGATGCACTCGCATAATCATGTCCATGAATAGCGACTCGCCACTGTTCGATCGAATTCGCGTCAAGCCGGATCATGACCGCCGTTTGCGCGCCGAGCTTCCGCCCTGCGACTGGCCGGGATGCTCGGGCCCTGCGACGCATCGTGCGCCGAAGGGTCGCGAGCGCGCCAACGAATATTGGCAGTTCTGCCTTGAACACGTCCGCGAATACAACAATTCGTACAATTTTTTCGCCGGCATGAGCGACGATGCCGTCGTGAAATACCAGAAGGACGCGCTGACCGGCCACCGGCCGACCTGGAAGATGGGCGCGGTCGGCGGCAAACGCGCTCGCCGCGCGGCGCGCGATTTTCGCGACGGCTTTCCCGGCGACGACCCGTTCTCGCTGTTCGGCGAAAGTGGCGCCCGAACAACCGGCCATGCAAAGACCGCGTCCGAGGGCCGCAAGATTTTCAACGCCCAGCGCCGCGCGCTGGAGGCGCTCGGGCTTGAGGATGACGCCAGCCGCGCCGACATCAAGTCCAAGTTCAAGACCTTGGTGAAACGGCATCATCCCGACGCCAATGGCGGCGACCGCGGTTCCGAGGCGCGGCTGCGCGAGATCATCCAGGCCTATAACTACTTGAAGTCAGCGGGCTTTTGCTGACGTCAAGAGGCTCCGGCGCGGTTGTCCGGGCTGCCCGGCCTAGTGCCCTGGCCGCCACTTTCGCGTCCTTGGCCCTTTCTGCTAGACCTAGAACGACAATCCGACCGCCGGTAACCGCCGATCAGCGCCTCGGAATTGCCGAGGCCGACGACTTAAGGTTGCCTCGCCAAGGTGGCTTGCTAGGTGTCTTGCCAGGTTGTTTTGCCTGGCGTTTTGCCAAGCTCGCCTTGCCGAGGTCACGGAGGAGCAATGACTCTCGCCACTGACAGCGTTTCCGGCTTGCCGGACATGAAGGTTTCCGTCCGCCAGGTCTTCGGGATCGACAGCGATCTCGAAGTGCCGGCCTATTCGGAACCGGACGAATATGTGCCGGATTCCGATCCTGATTACCGGTTCGATCGTCCGACGACGCTCGCCATTCTCGCCGGCTTTGCCCACAACCGCCGCGTTATCGTCACCGGCTATCACGGCACCGGCAAATCGACCCATATCGAGCAGGTGGCGTCGCGCCTGAACTGGCCCTGCGTGCGCGTCAATCTCGACAGCCATATCAGCCGCGTCGATCTCATCGGCAAAGACGCCATTGTGATCCGCGAAGGCATGCAGGTGACGGAATTCCGCGACGGCATCCTGCCGTGGGCGCTGCAGAACAATGTGGCACTGTGCTTCGACGAATACGACGCCGGCCGTCCGGACGTGATGTTCGTCATCCAGCGCGTTCTGGAATCCTCCGGCCGGTTGACGCTGCTCGATCAGAATAAAGTGATCAAGCCGCATCCGGCGTTCCGCCTGTTCGCCACCGCAAACACCGTCGGGCTTGGCGACACGTCGGGCCTCTACCACGGCACCCAGCAGATCAACCAGGGCCAGATGGACCGCTGGTCGATCGTCACCACGCTGAATTATCTGCCGCACGACAACGAGGTCGAAATCGTGCTCTCGAAGGCGAAGCATTATCGCTCTGCCGAGGGCCGCGAGATCGTCTCGAAAATGGTGCGGGTCGCCGATCTCACGCGCAACGCCTTCATCAACGGCGATATTTCGACCGTGATGAGCCCGCGCACGGTGATCACCTGGGCGGAGAACGCCGAGATTTTCAGCGATGTCGGCTTCGCCTTCCGGCTGACCTTCGTCAACAAATGCGACGAGCTCGAGCGTCCGCTGGTGGCGGAATTCTATCAGCGCTGCTTCGGCCAGGAATTGCCGGAGAGCTCGGTCAACGTGGCGCTCTCGTAACAATCGTCTCTCCCCGCTTGCGGGGAGAGCAACAGGTTCACCTGGCCGCAGCCGCTGCATGTCGTCGAACATCAAGCCGAAGAGCAACGCCAAGGAAGCCCCGACCGAGCCGTTCAAGCGCGCCGTCGGCGTCTGCCTGCGCGCGATTTCCGGCAAGGGCGATTTGGAAGTCGGCTTCGCCTCGGAGCGTCCCGGGCTGGTCGGCGGCAAAGCCCGGCTGCCGGAGCCGCCGCGACGCTTGAACGAGCGCGAGGCCGCGATTGTGCGCGGCCATGCCGATTCGATCGCGTTGCGGCTCGCCTGCCACGATCCCGCCGTGCATCGCAGAATAGCGCCCGGCGGCCAGCAGGCGCGCGCGGTGTTCGAGGCGATCGAACAGGCCCGCGTCGAGGCCATTGGCTCGCGCCGCATGGGTGGCGTAGCGAAAAATCTCACAGCCATGCTCGACGACCGCTTTCATCGCGGCAAATTCGACGACATCACCGATCGCGCCGATGCGCCCATCGAAGAGGCGCTGGCCATGATGGTGCGCGAGCGGCTCACCGGCCAGACGCCGCCGCCCGCGGCGCGCAAGCTGGTCGATCTGTGGCGGCCGCTCATCGAGGAGCGTGCCGGTCGCAATCTCGACCGGCTCGAACGCGTCCTCAACGATCAGCGCCAGTTCGGCGATGCCGTGCACGATCTTCTCGACTCGCTCGACATGGGCGAGGACCGCTCGAGCGAATCCGACGAGGAGGACGGCGAAGAGGGCGAGGAAGAGAATCAGAAGGACGAATCCGGCGAGGACGGCGAGGCCAACGATGCCGCCGAGAGCGACAAGACCTCTAGCGAGGCGGAAGCCTCCGCCGAGGAAATGCCCGACAGTTCTTCGGAAGCCGTCGATGCGCCGTCCGCCGAAATGGCCGATGACGCTGAAATGGGCGATTCGGAAACCGCCGCCGAGCCGTGGCGGCCGCGGCAGCAGCGCAACGAGCCGCGCGGGCCGGACTACAAGCCGTTCACGATGAAATTCGACGAGACGGTGGGCGCGGAAGAATTGTGCGAGCCGGAAGAGCTCGACCGGCTGCGCGGCTATCTCGACAAGCAGCTGTCGCATCTGCAGGGCGTGGTCGCGCGCTTGGCCAATCGTCTGCAACGGCTGCTCTTGGCGCAGCAGAACCGCGCCTGGGAATTCGATCTTGAGGAAGGCTTGCTCGATCCGGCGCGGCTGACGCGCGTCATCACCGATCCGATGCATCCGCTGTCGTTCAAGCGCGAGAAGGACACCAATTTCCGCGACACCGTGGTGACGCTGCTTCTCGACAATTCCGGCTCGATGCGCGGCCGGCCGATCACGGTCGCGGCGACCTGTGCCGATATTCTCGCCCGCACCCTCGAACGCTGCGGGGTGAAGGTCGAAATCCTGGGCTTCACCACTCGGGCCTGGAAGGGCGGGCAGTCGCGCGAAGCTTGGCTTGCTCAGGGCAAGCCGCCAAATCCGGGCCGGCTCAACGATCTGCGCCATATCATCTACAAATCGGCCGACGCGCCATGGCGGCGCGCGCGCAAGAATCTCGGCCTGATGATGCGTGAGGGTCTGCTCAAGGAAAATATCGACGGCGAGGCGCTCGATTGGGCGCATAAGCGGCTTCTGGCGCGGCCCGAGACGCGCAAGATTCTGATGATGATCTCGGACGGCGCGCCGGTCGATGATTCAACTTTATCGGTCAATCCCGGCAATTATCTCGAGCGGCATTTGCGCTGGATCATCGAGGAGATCGAGACCCGCTCGCCGGTCGAACTGATCGCCATCGGCATCGGCCACGATGTGACGCGCTATTACCGGCGCGCAGTGACCATCGTCGATGCCGAAGAGCTCGGCGGCGTGATGACCGAAAAGCTTGCCGAATTGTTCGAGGAGCATGCGGCGGAGGATATGGTGCGCCAGCCGAAGCCGCGGCGGCGCGTCAACGCCTAGCGCAATCGCGCTGCTCATTCCCGTAAGCGGGAATGCGATCGACGGTCAAAGATACCTATTGATGAACGGTCGGAAGCCGGCAGTTACGCCGCGGCGGCGGCGCGCTTCTTCACCACTTGGCGCTTGAGTTCGAGCACGCGCGGCGACAGTTCGGTGTCCTTGGCCTTGAGCAAAAAGGCGTCGAGGCCGCCGCGATGGTCGACCGTCTTGAGCGCATTGGCCGAAATCCGCAGCCGCACGCGGCGGCTGAGCACGTCCGACATCAGCGTCACGTTGAGCAGGTTGGGCTTAAACTGCCTCTTGGTCTTGCGGTTGGAATGGCTCACCCGGTGCCCGATCTGACGGTCCTTTCCGGTGAGTTCGCAACGCCATGCCATAGTTCGAAGTCCTTGGTTTAAAATCCTTGCGCGGGATGCCTTTAATATCTCCCACGCGTAACTCCCACGCGCTTTGGCCTTCTGCCGAAGGATGTGGGGAGATGGCGGCGGACCTATAGTCACACGTTCTTCAAGCGTCAAGCGCAGCTTGGCATTCGGCCGGTTTTCAGGCAGCTCCGGGCCAAGGGGGTTACTGATCGGATTGACTGAATTCCGGCGGATTTCCCGGTCCGACACGGCAGATAGAACCACACAAAGGACGTATTCTCCGCCAAAACAATGCATCCGGTTCCACGTCCGGCGCCCGGGAAAAATCCCCGGGCAAACCACACGGGAAAACCATTGCCTGCCTTCGCGTTACCGTTTCGGACAAGCCGCAAAGGCGCCGCCGCGTTCGCCGCGGCGTTTTTTGTGTTGGCGATTAACGGGCTTCATCCGGCAGCGGCGCAGGGCCGGCTCGAGGCTGAATACGTCGCATCGCTCTCGGGCATTCCGATCGGCCACGGCAACTGGATCATCGATATCGCGAACGACCAGTACACCGCCGCCGCGAGCGGCGCGACGACCGGGCTGATAAAATTCTTCACCGGCGCGCACGGCACCGGTGCGGCGCATGGCACGATCAACAGCGGTCAGCCGGTGCCGACGACCTACGGCGCCACTATCATTTACGACCGCAGGGTCGATGACGTGCGGCTGACGCTCGCCGGCGGCAATGTCACCGAATATGCGGTCGAGCCGCCTTTGCCGCCGGTCGCCGAGCGCATCCCGCTCACCGAGGCCGACCGCCACGGCGTGTTCGATCCGATGACCTCGATGCTCAATCGCGTCGGCGGCAACGGCGACCCGGTTTCGCCGGAAGCCTGCAATCGCAGAGTGCCGGTCTTCGACGGGCGGGTGCGGTACGACCTGCACAGCGAATTCAAGCGCATTGAGAATGTAAAGGCCGAGCGCGGCTATGAAGGTCCGGCCGTGGTCTGCGCCGTCTATTTCACGCCGATTTCCGGCTACGTGCCGGATCGTCCCGCGATCAAATATCTGGTCGAGTTGCGCGATGCCGAAGTGTGGCTGGCGCCGATTTCCGGCACCCGCGTCTTGGTGCCGTTCCGCTTCTCGCTGCCGACGCCGCTTGGCACCGGCCTGTTGCAGGCGATTTCGTTTGTAACGGTCGCGCAGCCGTCGCATTCGGCTGCCAAAACGCAATAATCAAGGCTCAGTGGCAAAGACACAATAAAGAGAGACCGCCGCAAAGAGAGACAGCTGCCAGGCGCAGCCAGTGCGATTGCTGGCGCCCCGTATCAAAGAGCATCCGAGCCAGACGGCATCCGCGAAAAGGCAACATCCTTGCGAATGCATCCCCGTAATCCACAGGATCTAGGCCCTTGACTCCCCGAGGAATCCTTACCGTGCGACACGTTAACGCTTTTGACGCCAAGGCGGCCGGGTGGGACCGAAGATTCCACCTGATTTGGTGTTCAACTGTTATAGGGATGCCATATATCGCAGTGAACGGAATCGAACTGCCCTGGAGTCGCCGATTCGGCCGCGATTCGTTCCAGACTCGTTCCACATCTTAAGCACAGCGTTTTTGCACGTCACATTGTGATACAGAAGCGCTCTGCCGAGTTACGTTACTCCGCGTGAATGCCGGGACCTTGATGCCGATTTCGTTTTCGCCGCCTGCCGATCGTGACTTGCGTGCCCGCGGTGCCGGCGTCACCGCCGTGCTTGGGCCGACCAATACCGGAAAAACCCACCTCGCCATCGAGCGGATGCTGTCGCATTCGTCGGGCCT
>DATHPQ010000180.1:0-37742 GCA_035483735.1 Xanthobacteraceae bacterium
TGGTTCAAAAGATTCGGAAGGAAGGTGGCGAGGCATCCGTTGAAGACCGCTTCGGCAAACAGGTGTCCGATTCTCTTTTGTCCGATTTAGTCGCCAGGGAAACCAAATAGTCGGCCCAACACTGGTCCCGCTCCCTGCCCCCACCACTGACAATCCCAACGGTCATGGATCCGGTCACGCTCGCCGATGTGCGGAAGCTGATCGGGCATCTGTCGAAAGAGGCGCGGGCAAAGTCGACGCGGCGGCACGTCGAGGCGGAGCTGAAGAAGGCCGCCGGAGGCGCCGACGCAACGCAGATGTATGTCGCGATGCGGATGGTGCTGCAGCTTGAGGGCGTCGATTATAAGATCGGCTGAGCACAAGCCATCCTATCGCGTCGGAACAGCCTGCAACAGGCCGCCTCCGGGATTCGTCACAGGAGGTCTTACGGGTGATCGAGGAACCGTGACGTGTAAGGAGCCGTCGCCGCAAACCTCTAGCCGCCCCTGTCTCACACCGCCAGTTGTGGGGTCTGAAACGTTGCAAACTCCACCCGCGGCGCTCGCGCAGGTATATTGAGACGGCACGCTGAAACTCGTAGGAACGAACGTTTGTGTTCCGTCACCAAGAGTAACGCTGCACATACATCCGCATGAATGCGTCCCGGTGCCTTGCCGTGGCTTCGCGATGCTCGCTGTCGGTAGAACGGAGGCCGCTGCACAGGCCACAGCAATTGTCAGAAAATTTCTGCACGCGGATTCGATTTTCATGAACGTGTCCCTCATAATGTTAACGGCCACGCGCACAATTAAAATTCACACTACCGTTGGACGCCGTGACTTTTGTCACGTTCAGGGGATACTAATTTTATAGTTCCCGCCTCCTCCGATTGGAGGAGCAGCGCGGCTGCAACGTAGGCTGACCTTCGGAAACACGGCGTATCTGCCAAGGGACTTCACTGTCTCGGCAAGCGGACTTCACTGTCTCGGCAAGCCCTTAAGCTCGATCGCTTGTGTGTTTGGTGGCGCTTCGCTGCGGTTCCGCCAGGCTCCCGGTATGCGACCGATAGTGTGCCGCCCGGGTCGATCGATGCGGTCTCGATTCTGCACGCGATATGTATGCACGTGATATGATCGATAGCGGTGTAGAGCCAGCTCAAAAAAATAGACGAAATCGGAGGGAATAACATGTCGAGGAAATTTGCCTTAGTGCTATTCGCGGCTTCCATGCTCACTGGATCGGCTCATGCGATGACAGTCCGGAGTTCTTCCCTCAGTCATGCGCATTTTCCCACATGCTCTGAGGGTTTGGTCAAAACGATTTGCGTATGCCGCGCCGAGAATAACATACGCCGTCATGCGCTTTGTCGTTCCGGCCGATATTGCCACACCTTCAACGGCGCGTGCACACCGTAACCGGATCGTCACTGCCAACAGGCCAAATCCCGCAGGCGCAGGCAATGAGGTTCGCCGCTCATGCGGCGAGTCAGATGGGCAACCCAGTTAGAGGCATCCACCTGCTAGATTTGATGACGAAATGAAATAGGCCGCCAACTGGGGCGGCCTATGTTCATTCAAATACGGCGAGTCACGCCGGGCACGAGTCCAGGCCGGTGCAATTGCCCAGCGTAAAAAGCACAGAAACGCCCACAAATGCCGAGGCCTCAAGTGCTTCATCCGAGACTTCGCAGCGAAGCAAAATCTGTTCGTCATCGATCAAATCGGGTTCCATATTGTTTTGCATGTTGTCTCCTTTCGTTAGATCGCCCTAGATTCGTGACTAACCGCGGTCGCGCTGCCGTCTTCGTCGCTCGGCGACTTAGTCCAAGCAGTTTGCCCGGGTGAAGCGCCGTTGGCGATAAGCGCGGCCTCCAACCATCCCTTGGCCATCTGGAGAAAGATGTCGCGCTCGTCGTCGGTCTTGGCGCCCTCTGCCCAGCCGATACATTTTTCCACGTACGCCCGATATTCCTTCGCTGAGGGCATGATACCAGACCCAAGTGGAACCTTGACGAATCCACAACATGCAAATCGGGTTCCGGTTCCGCAGTTGGTGCTGAGTTTGGAAGAGTTTGAAAGACGCCGAGTGTCGGCCGAGATAACTGCTCCGCTACCCGAGTTCCGGCGGCTCATTCCTCTGCAGGACCGCCTCGCGTGCATCGGCGACTTTTTCCCAGGCGCTAGCCTGTAGCTCCAGTGCTCGGCGATCCTGCGGATCGGTCATGCGTGCTGCCATTTCACGGCACTTGGCCGCAAATTCTCGGTATTCGGCAACAGTCTTCATGGAACTCCCCCAGGGAGTACCGCTATCCGAGACGGAACTTTCCGTCCACGTCATTTGACAAAGATGGATGCCACCGTGAGTTGTCGCTGTCGGCCACAGCCGGTCCGACAGGAACGAATCCCCACCGCCGCTGTTTACGCCGTGTCTAATTGCGCCCGGCTGGGATCGCGGGATGTCAACCACCGACAGTATCGAGCTGTATCGCATATACGCCGCTCAGTGCGTCGAACTTGCTCGCAAAGCCCCGGACCCTGAAACCAGGCTTGCGCTCTTGAACATGGCACAGGCTTGGCTGGTACTTGCCGAACATGCCAACAAAAACATGCATGCTCCCACGTTGATTGATGAACCGCCGGAACGGCAGCAGCACGTCATCCAGCAGCAGCAGCAGCCACAGCCCGATGACGATAAGGACGAATAGGCCCCTGTGCAGGCGCTGTTCGGTCCTCTGCCGAAAGAGACGTGCGCAAAGTCGACGTGGCAGTATGTCGAAGCAGAACTTGAGGAGGCTGCGGCGGGTTTTTCGTTTTGTGCAACCGTTTGCGCAATACTTGGCCGCGCCAGGTGTTGATGCCCGTCCTCGGCACGGTCGGGGATGGATTCGGCTGCTTTCCGCCCGGGATCGCCAAGATCGAGATATTGGGACGCTTCATCCCCACTGATAAATTAGCCGGCAGCACGAGCCAACGGCCGCCGCCCTACCCTGTCGTCTCCTGCTCACTGTCTTCCGCAGCGTAGATCGGCGGAGACTCGACGTGAGCTTCGTTCTCCTGGGAGATCGTAAAGCCGCGATCTCGCAACGCGATGAGAATGCCCCGAACATTTCCCTCGCGCAGCGTCTGATAACAAGGCGTTCCAGATTCAAAGCGATACTCGGTTTCATATCGGAGATTGCCGATATCCTTCGCGAGCTTTGCAATATCCATAACGGACCTCCGTTTCTGCACGACGAATACCAGGAGTGAGGTTTGTATCCGGTTAAAAAAGCCAGAATAAATCGCTCGACGCCAACCACGATTTGACATGCTGCCAGTTCCGTCGGTTCCATCAGCCTATCCTGTGACGCTCATCACTGACGCCGAAGTTCGATCCGGGTTACGAATGCGCCGTAATCGGAAAAGGAATGCGCAAATGAACAAACAACAGCCGAAGGTCCACGAACTTCAAGCCTTGCCGGAGACCAAGAGTGCTAACGAATCGTGGCACCGGCTTTACGCGGCAGTCACAGATCCCGACCTGCAGATCGTCGCGGCATTCTGCCTGATCGGCCTTTTGCTGACGTCGAATCTAATTTTTCGGTTCCCCGACATGGGCGCCGTGATTGCGCAATACAATCAATTCTGAGGTTGGCTTGCAGCGCGGGGCAACCGGATGCCTCCCGTGCGCGTTTATCGGCAGCCGGAGCCGAACGACGACCAGCTTTTAATGGTCCATTTCCAAAACTCTTCGGGAGAGATCGGGTCCGTTCCGTAGGCCTGCGAAGCGGCGGCCACGTCTTGCCCGGCGCCACGCGAAGCCACCACCAAAATTCGGCAGCCGGCCATGCCGGATTGGCCCGCGCCGAAATTCTCCCATGTGTATGTCGTCTCCACCGCGCTGGAAGCAAAGTGACCGGATGGTGGACCGAAACGGTCTGCTATCACCGACACTGGTTGGCCGACATAGGGATCCAGCAAACTGCCCACCTGCTGAGGATGCATTGATGAACAGCCGGCGAGTGCGATGCAGGTGAGGATTGCCAGGGGGCGCACGCGAGGTTTCCGAACAGGACACGTCTTTCCACCAGAGGGATTATCGCGCTCGGATATGCGCGGGGCAAGCTGACGCCGCTTCGACTGGTGCTGCCAGTGGCGAACAGACGGCTCGATCCCTATACGGCCGGCGGAGACGAATTTGACGCGACGCCAGAAACCTTTTTGAAGGGGCGCCCATCCACCAAATAAACAAAAGCATAAACGCACAACTTCGCGTTGCGTTTTTTTACTTGGGAAGTTTGTCCGCAAGAATTCCAAGCTTATGGATTGCTGGCGGCTTGGCGAAGAGATCAGCCGCCTTTGCCATCAATGCCGCCGCGACCTTGCCGTTGAGATGCGCATCACGGCCGGCCTCATCATCGAATGTGTCGAAGATGGCAAAGCGCGAGGGTCCCTCCTCGATGGCAAACCAAGAAATCGTTCCAGGTTCGGCGTTCACCAGCGGCACGGCGGAGCGCAGAAAATCCGCTACTTCCTTTTCCTTGCCGGGTTTGGCCTCTAACGGCACGTACAACGCGAATTTTGTCATTATTTTCTCCTGCTGGCTTGGTGTTCGCGACCATGAACTACCACCTAGAACGGCAACACCAATTCAGGTCCCTGTATTCCGCGCGTTGCCGACCATTTTGTTGACGGGTCAGATTTTCAGAGGGATTTGGCCGTTGAGTTCGGCAAAGGCCAATCCCGGGACATGACCGGTGCAGTGTCACCGTGTACATTGCATACGAGATCGTTGGTCATTTCGAGTCGAGACAGCAATGGTGAGTCCGCCGTGCGTCGTTGTTTTCTATCGCGTTTGGGTCCGAGTGTGGCTCCTTACCGTTCTGCTTGTCGGGTGCATGTCGACAGCCGACATCCAGAAGCAGCAGGCGGCGGCCGACGACGCCAAATGCCTTTCCGACGGGACCCAGAAGAGCGATCAGGCGTATACCGCCTGCCGTGCGCGGCTCGAGAATGCGCGTTTGGCGACAGCGTCGGCGCACATGCCTAGTCCGATCCAAAACCGACCGCTATTTCATCCGGGCCAATAACGGCAAGAGGCCGACGCTGGTCGCGCTGCAGATAGTGTTTCAGCGTGAGGGTGTGGAACATCGGCCGCGGTAGCAATCGACGTTTGGGTTTTTCAATAGCAAGCGCCGTTGCACCAGTCCGCCCACGAGGCGGATGACAGGCCGATCGTCAAAATGGCGAAGGTCGCCGCGACGAGCGCCGCGTATGCGATAGGCTTGAGCTTTTTGTCCGCCATGATGTCCTCAAACGTTTTCCGGGTTAGCGGCCATCCTGTGTCGGGGATCGGGTGGCCCCCCGACAGGACTTTTTTGTAGCTACGTGGCGCGCTCCGTGTCCGCAATGTGGATCACGCGTAAGTTTCCCTGAAAGCAGCCCGGCGCTCCGATGCCCGGTCAATAAAATTGCCGGTAAATCCTTGAGGATCGTTTCATCGTCCAATCCTACAACCGGGACGAAAGTCGGGGCCGCGGTGTTTCGCGTGCGGAAGTCCTTTCCCTGGGGAGAATAGCCGATGCGAAAGAACAAAAAACCAAGGACGCAACGTAAGGCTGTCCGGCGCTATATCTTCGACAAACGCTTTGTCGCGACGGCCTGCGCGATGGCGGCCGTTGTGTGCGGGATTGTTTATTTCCGAAGCGATTTGCCGATGCCGAGTTTGTCGTCGGCCGACTCGCGCCAGATGGCGCACATTGTTCCGACGGGTTCGATCCTCATACCTTACAAAAACGGCGTCTGCCGCCTGAACGCGATCAACAATGCGACCGGACAGATTCAGGACGGTGGCCTGGTGGACTGCACGGACGCGGCAGACCAAAACACCGTAGCGTGGAAGCCGCTCGTGGACGCGCAAAGGGCGACCCAAATCCGGAAGTCGTTTCGGCACGAATAGGTCGCACGACCAAAGGCTTATTGGCACGTCTTCGCGTCCCGCCCTCACCCGACGAAGCCATGAAATTTGCTGGCATAAGCCGGCGTGATCTTGCCGTCACGCAGATCCTCGCGCACGAGATCGGGCGCGCGTGTCGCCGGATCGCCGAAGCCGCCGCCGCCGGCTTGCTCATGCACAATGACGGCGCCTTGCTTGACCGACATTGTCACCTTGGCCGGGATCGCCTGCACCTCACCGTCGATCTCGATCGTGTTGCGCGACGGGCCGCCTTCATGCCCGCCGCTCAGGCCATAGGGCCGGAACGCGACGCGATCGGAGCGCAATTGCAACAGTGCCTCCGGCGCGAGGATGCGATAGCTGCGCCTGATGCCGACGCCGCCGCGGAAGCGGCCGGCGCCGCAGCTATCGGGGACGAAGGCGTAATCCTCGACGCGGACCGGATGCTCGGACTCAAGAACCTCGACCGGCATGTTGGACAAATTCTGCGAGGCATTGGTGATGGCTTCGACGCCGTCCTTGTCGGGACGCCCGCCCCAGGCGCCGCACAGCATGTCGACGATGATGAAGGGCTTACGATTGCCGCGCAGCCCGCTGATGCAGATGACGCTGTTGCCGCCCTCCCCCGCCGCCGGTACGCGCTCCGGCACGATCTGCGCCAGTGCGCCGAGCATCGCGTCGAACACACGATAACCGGTGAGCGCACGGGCGGCGCAGGCCGCGGGCATCTGCGGATTGAGCACGGAGGCCTCGGGCGCCACCACGTCGATGCAGCGGAACAGCCCGACATTATTAGGAATGTCCCGCGCCAAGACGCAGCGCACGCTGAGGTAAGTGAGCGAATGGGTAAAGCTCAATGTCGAATTGAGCGCGCCCTTCACCTGCGGCGAACTGCCGGTGTAATCGACCTTGAGCGTGCCGTCCGGCCGCACCGTGATCGCAACCACGATCGGGATCGGGGCGTCGGAAAAGCCGTCGCTGTCGATATAGTCGGTGAAGCGATAGGTTCCTACCGGCCACTTAAGGATTTCATCGCGAACACGGCGCTCGGTGTAATCGAGAAGCTCCGCCATATAGACGGCTAGCGTTGCGCTGCCGTAGCGCTGCAACAGGCGCAACAGCCCCTGCTTGCCGACCTGCGCCGCGGCGAATTGCGCGGAGAGATCGCCCCAGACCCGATCGGGCACGCGTACATTTATCTTGATCAGCGTTTCGAGCGTCCGGTCCAGCACGCCGCGGCTATAGAGCTTGAGCGGGGGGATGCGCAGGCCTTCCTGAAAGATTTCGGTGGAATCGCTGGCGTTCGAGCCGGGCACCCGGCCGCCCACGTCAGTATGGTGACAGATGACGACGGCGAAGGCGCAGCGTTGGCCATCGTGGAAGATCGGCATGAACATGAAAATGTCGGGCAGATGCATGCCGCCGTGATAGGGATCGTTCATGATGACGACATCGCCGTCGTGCAGGTCGCCGCCGAACGCGGCGAGCACGGCCGCCATGGCCTCGGGCACCGCGCCGAGATGCTGAGCGATGGTCTTGGCCTGCGCCACCATCTGGCCGTCGGCCGCGCAGAGAGCGGCGGAGAAATCCATCACGTCCTTAACAATTTCCGAGCGCGCAATGCGGATCACGGTATAGGCCATGTCGTCGGCGATGGCATCGAGGCCGCTTTTGACGACAGCGAATGTGATCGGATCGATCTTCGTGGCTTGATCGACAGCTTGCTTCACCATTCGGCTCCGAGATCAATCACCACATTGCCGATGCGATCGCGATGCACCGCCGCCCCCGCGGGCACCACGATCGTGGCATCGAATTCCTCGATCACCAGCGGGCCGGCAGCCGGCGTCGGCGCCAGATCGGCCCGGCTCACGACCGGCACGGGCACCGCCGGCTCGCCGCGCTCGAACACGATCGCGCGCTGCTTGTCGCTCTTCGCCGCTGCTTGCGCCTTGATCTGGATGGCACCGAAATCGAGCCGACGCTCGCGCAATCCGCGCGCGGTCAGCCTGATCTTGACGAGTTCAATCGGGCTTTCGTCGCGATAGCCATAAGTCTTGAGATATTCGGCCAAAAAGCCATCGCGCAATGCGGCGACGCTGTCGCCGGCATCCTTGAACGCAATCGTCAGTTCGCTGGCCTGGCCGTCGTGGCGCAGATCGGCCTCCCAATCGAGCGCGATGCGCCCGTCGGCATAGCCGTCGCGGCGGAGCAGCGCCGTCAGTTCGCCGGCAAGTTCGGCCATCACGGCGCGAAGCTCCGACACCGTCATATCGGCCAGCGCACGCGACAACATGCGTACGCTCGAATGCGCGAGGTCAGTCGACAACATGCCGACGGCGCTGAATACGCCGGACAAAGCCGGCACGATGACGCGGCCGATGCCGAGCTGGCGCGCCACATCGAGCGCATGGATGCCGCCATTGCCGCCCATGGCGACGACGGTGAAATCGCGCGGATCGAGGCCGCGTTCGACGCTCACTGCGCGGATGGCGCGCGACATCGCGGAATTGGCCACCGCGCGGATGCCGTGCGCGGCATCCTCCACCAAAATGCCGAGCGGCTGCGCGACGTGCTCGCGAATGGCGCGTTCGCTCAGGCTGCGGTCAATCGCGAGCCGGCCGCCGGCCAGAGCGAGCGGATTGATGAAGCCGAGAAACACATTGGCGTCCGTCACCGTCGGCCGCGCATTGCCCAATCCGTAGCAGGCCGGTCCTGGATTGGCGCCCGCCGATTCCGGCCCGACTTTCAGCAAGCCGCCGGCGTCGACGCCGGCGAGAGAACCGCCGCCCGCGCCCACCTCGGCGAGGTCGATGGCCGGCACTTTGAGCATATAGCCGCTGGCTTTGATGAAACGGCTCGACGTCGACATGCCGTCACGAAATTCATATTCCGACGTCATGCTCGGGCGGCCGTTTTCCACGATGACCGCTTTGGCCGTGGTGCCACCCATATCGAAGACGATGAGATTAGGCACGCCGAGCGCTTGCCCGAGCCGCACGCCGCCGATGACGCCGCCCGCCGGGCCGGACGCCACCACCATCACCGGCTTTTCGGCGGCGCCGCGCGCGGTGAGCATGCCGCCGTTCGAGGTCATCACCATGACCGGGGCGGTGACGCCGATGCGGCGCAAGCCGACTTCGAGCCGGTCGAGATAGTCGCGGATGGCGGACAGCAGATAAGCGTTCACCACCGTGGTCGAGGTGCGCTCATATTCCTTGATTTCCGGCAGCACGGCATAGGAGGCAGATACCGGCAGATCGGGATGGCGGCTTTTGATGAACGCCTCCGCCTGCCGCTCATGCGCGGCATTGCGGTAGCTGTTGATGAAACAGATGGCGACGGCCTCGATGCCGTCGGTGACGAGCTGCTCGACGGCGCGCGCGAGGCTTGCTTCGTCGAGCGGCTTGACCACGCTGCCGTCGGCGGCGATGCGCTCGTCGACCTCGACGCGGTAGCGGCGCGGCACCAGCGGCGCGGGCTTGCTCCAGGTGAGGTCGAACATTTCCGGCATGCGGATGCGGCCAATTTCCAGCACGTCGCGAAAGCCGCGGGTGGTGATGAGGCCGGTCTTGGCGCCGCTCCTTTGCAGGATCGTGTTGGAGCCGACGGTCGTGCCGTGCAGGACCTCGACGACGTCGCCCGGCGCGATGCGAAGCTCACGCAACAGCGCGAGCAATCCGTCGACGACCGCGCGGCTCGGATCGTCAGGCGTCGTCGAAACCTTGCTCTCCGACAAGACGCCGTCCGGCGACATCAGGACGATGTCGGTGAAGGTGCCGCCGATATCGACGGCGACCCGCACACCCGCCTGACTGACTTCGCGCCCCATTCCGACAAATTCCGCCCGGCGTTGCGTCGCACCGGGCGACGGTAGGAGGACGCGGCGGAGGCCGTCAAGCGCGAGCGCTTCACGTCGAACTCGCGCCAGAATCTACGAGCCGGCGATCAAGCCGGCTGGAAATTCACGCTCTGCAGAAGCTTCTTCGCGCGCACGATCTCGGCCGCGATAAAGGTCTTGGTCTGATCGATGCTCTCGGTGACAGGCTCCAGCAGCGTCGAGGTCAGCGACTTCACCACAGCCGGATCGCGCATGGTGTCCTGCACCAGGTCGTGCACCGGCGTGACGATCTCGGCCGGCGTGCCTTTGGGCGCCCAGAGCGCGTACCACGACTGGAACTCGAAGTTCGGCACGCCGGCTTCCGCCATGGTCGGAATGTCGGGCGCGAGAATTGAGCGCTTGGCGGCGGCGATGCCGAGCGCGCGCGCCTTGGTTCCTTCCTTCGCCGCCGGGATCAGGGCGAAGCTGGTATCGATGAGCAATTGTACGGCGCCGGCCATCAGGTCGAGCAAAGCCGGCTGCGTGCCGCGATAGGCCACCATGGGAATCGTGGCGCCGGTGCGCTGCAGAAAGTCGATGGTGGCGAGATGTCCCGCCGAGCCGGTTGCGGATATGGCGAAATTCCAGTTGCCGGGATCGGCTTTAGCGGCGCTGACCACTTCGCTCACCGTCTTCTGCGGCCGGTCCGCTGTCATGACGCAGACCAGCGGCGCGGTGCCGGTGCGTGCGATGACTTCAAGATCGGTCTCCGGATTGAAGTCGGCGGACTTCAGCACCAGCGGCATGACGGCGGTATTGAAGGCGCTGGCGAGGAACGTGTAGCCGTCCGGATCGGCGTCGATGACATATCTCGTGCCGATGAGGCCAGAGCCGCCGGTCCGGTTCTCGACGATGGCGGCGACGCCGTATTTTTCCTGCAGGCGCTGGGCAAAGAGACGGCCGAGCGCGTCGTTTGCGGCGCCCGGCGGCCACGGCACGATGACCTTGATGGCGCGGCCTTTGGCGGGCCACGCGGCCTGTGCGATGGCCGGCTTGCAAATCGCCGCACCGGCGGCGGCAGTCACAGCAGCTTTGACGAATTCGCGCCTGTTCATGACTCCGTCCAAGTGTTTGGCATTCAGTGTTTGGCATTCAGTGTTTGGTATTCTTGTTCGCGTCGTTTCGATCAGGCGGCGAGCGCCTGCATTTCCGCATAGAGATCGGACTTGCCTTCAAAGCCGATGCCGGCAAGCTCGGGCATGGTGATGTGGCCGTCGATCACCTTCACGCTGTCGGGGAAGCCGCCGTAGGGCTGGAACAGATCGGGATAGCTCTCATTGCCGCCGAGCCCCAAGCCGGCGGCGATGTTGAGCGACATCTGGTGGCCGCCATGGGGAATGCAGCGCCGCGGCGACCAGCCCGCCGTTTCGAGAACTTTCAGCGTGCGCTCGTATTCGACGAGGCCGTAGGACAATGCGCAGTCGAATTGCAGCCAGTCGCGGTCGGGCCGCATGCCGCCATAGCGCAGAAGATTGCGCGCGTCCTGATGGCTGAACAGGTTTTCGCCGGTCGCCATCGGCCCCGGATAATATTCGGCGAGCGCGGCCTGGAGCGCAAAGTCGAGCGGGTCGCCGGCTTCCTCGTACCAGAACAGCGGATAGTCGCGCAGCATCTTGGCGTAGGCGATCGCCGTGTCCAAATCCAAGCGGCCGTTGGCATCGACCGCCAATTGCGCTTCGTTGCCGATCTCATTGAGCACGGCTTCGATACGTCGGCGATCCGCTTCGACCGGAGCGCCGCCAATCTTCATTTTCACGACGGTATAGCCGCGCGCGAGATAGCCGCGCATTTCGGCGCAGAGCGCATCGAGATCCTTGCCGGGATAATAGTAGCCGCCCGCGGCATAGACGAAGACGCGCGGATCGGCTTTGCGCTTATGCCGCTCGGCGAGCAGCCTGAACAATGGCTTGCCGGCGATCTTGGCGGTGGCGTCCCATACCGCCATGTCGATCGTGCCGACCGCGACCGAACGCTCGCCGTGGCCGCCCGGCTTCTCGTTCGCCATCATCGCCGCCCAGATGCGATGCGGATCGAGGTTGGTGCCGGCATCGTCGCGCAGGCTCTTCGGATCGGCTTGCAGAATGCGATTGGCGAAGCGCTCGCGGATCAAGCCGCCCTGGCCGTAACGGCCGTTGGAATTGAAGCCATAACCGACGACACGGCGGCCGTCCTTCACCACGTCGGTGACGACGGCGACGAGGCTCGACGTCATCTTGGTGAAGTCGATATAGGCGTTGCGGATCGGCGACGAGATCGGCTTGGTGACCTCGCGCAGCTCCAGGATACGAACCGACATGAATCCCCCTATTGAACGGAACTGCCACTGCAAATAACGATCTGCTGGCCGGTAATCGGACGCAACGATCACGGCATCAAATCTTATTCCGGCAAGACGTCTGGTTTGTCGCTCGGGAACTTGGCGACGACCGCAGGATCCATATTGAGATGCTGGGCGACCAAGGACCGCGGCACATGGGAGAGCCAATCCGATAGCGAAACATCCTCGAAGCGGTCGCTACGGAAGATTTCGAGAAAGACGAGATCGGTGTCGCCGGTATTCTTTATGTAGTGGCCGAGTGACTTCTTTATGTAGCCGATATCGCCGGGCTTGAAATTCTGCGTAACCGCGCGTGGCCCGACATTGAACACCGTCATCTCGCCCTGCCCGGCGATGTAATATTGCCACTCGTCGGCATTGGGATGCCAATGCATCTCGCGCAAGCCTCCCGGATGCACGGTGACGAGCGCCGCCGCGATGGTGAGCGAGGCCTTGAAATTGCTGCTGTCGGCAATGCGGACCTCGCCGCCCGCGGTCTTGCGCGTCGGCGCCATGCCGGCGAGCGAAAAGGTCGACGGATTCGGCATTTTGCCGACTGTCCTCTGCGCCTGTGCCTGCTCTTCCGCGAGCGGCCCGGGCATCTGGCCGGGAAAGATGTAGAGCGCGTGCAGCGGTATTTTCGAGAACGCTTCCACCGGCACGTTGAAATTCTGCGCCAAAATGTCGGGCGGTGTATGCGCGAGCCAATCGCTGAGCAGCAGGGTATTGTACTCGGTCTGCCGGCCGTCATCGAAAGCGAGAATGAATTCGGCGCCGTCGTCGCCGATGCCCTGCAGCGAGTGCGGCAGACCGGAGGGGAAATACCACAGCCCGCCCGCGCCGACATCTTCGACATTGGCGCGGCCTTGCGTATCGATCGTCGTCACCCGCACCGCGCCCTTGGTGACATAAGCCCACTCGGCTGCCTGATGCCAATGCAGTTCGCGGATGCCGCCGCGGATCAAACGCATGTTGACGCCGGAAATCTGCTCGGCGATTTGAAAATCGGCCTGCGTGACCTGGCGCGCCCAACCGCCGTCCTGGATGCGGCGCGGCGCATTGTTGAACGAGGCCCAAAACATCGGCATGTCGCCGACATCCGTCGCGGGCGGCGAGAAGGCGCCGGGGAATTGCGAACTGATCGCCGGGTTTTGCGGCCCCGGATCGGTAACGCTTGCCGGGTGGTTCTTGGTATTGATCTCGCCTTGCGGCGGCTCATCGGGATTACCGAAACTTGCGGCATGAGCTGCGGTTGCGACCGAGCCGGCGGCTGCGGCGAGCATGGTGCGTCGAGATACGGAATCCATGGGCTTCTCCTTCCGGCAGAATCTGAGAATGGGGACGGCGACACGGTACGCAATGCAAAACAGCAACGATAGCGGCGCGCGACCGCGAGCGGCCACAAGCGGCCAAGGCCGTGTCGTTACAAGCGCTAAGCTCCCTAAAGAGTCGTGGAGCGATATGCGACAAATTTTACGCGATGATACTTTCTACGCGACGCCGGCCTTGTTCCAGCCGCGAATGCGGTCGCCATAGACTTCAAAGCCGACCGGCGTGACCACCACGGTGTCTTCGAGCTTGATGAAGCCGCGGCGCGGATGCTTCAGCGTGGTTTCGACCGAGACCACCATGCCGGCTTCGAGCGGCAGTTCCGCATCATAGGCGTCGTAGGGCACCGGACCTGAATTGGTCAGCCGCGGCGCTTCGTGGCTGACGAGCCCCATGCCGTGGGCGAGAAACTCGATGTGGTTGTGCAGTTTCGTTTTCTGCAGCGGCACATTCGCCGCCGCATAAATCTCCTTGCCGAGCACACCGGGCTTGATCGGCTGCATCGAAGCCTGCTCGATGGTTTCGATTTCGGCGAGAAGATCGACGAGCTCGGAGTCGGGCTCGCCGGCAACGCCCATGCGGCAGACGTCGCCGATATAGCCGTGGTAATTGCCGCCGGAATCGAGCGACAGCACGCCGCCCTTTTCCCAGCGCTCGTCCGACGGCGCACGGTTCAAGCTGGCATTCACCGTGATCAGGCAATAATCGAAGGTGAGTCCGCGCGACGTCTCTTCGCGGCGCAGCGCCTCGGTCATTTCCGCCTTGCTGGCGCCGGGCCCGTGTTTGGCGAACACAGTCTGCATGGAATCGATCACGGCGTCGGAGGCGATTTTCAACATTTCAAGCTCGCGCGGCGTCTTGATCGCGCGCAGACGCTCCAGCACGAACAGCGCGTCCTTGATTTCGGCGTGCGGGAACGCCTTGCGCAGCACCTCGTAGGAATCGACCGGGATAAAAGCGAGCTCGACGCCGATGCGCTTGGCATTCGGCGCAAGCTTCTTGGCATAGGCGACGGCCTTTTCCATCACGTCGACGGAGCCCGAACTCTTGGTGTCGAGCTCGGATACCCAGAACGGCGTGTTCTGGTGCTGGAAACCTTCCATGCGATGGCCGAAGAAGCCCGCCTTCTGCGGCTCGCCCTTGGCATAGACGAAGACCGGCAGATAACGGCTCAAACCCATCGCATCCATGGACTCGAAGAAGAATGCGCGATGGCCGCCGAGCAGATACTGCACATTATGCTTGGAGGTGACGAGCAGAACATCGAAGCCCAATTCATCCATCAGCCGGTCGAGCCGCGCGGTGTCAAAGGGCGCGGCGCCTGGTTTTTTGGTGATGTCGAGCATGGTCTCCTCCGGGGCGTCTTTTGCAGGACCGCTTTTGGCGGGCGTTGGCGGGCCGATCCTTGCATTCAACTTAGCAAATCTCGCACCCGCGATGTAGCGGCCGGATTGCCGCCCTGCCCGACTGCCGATTGATCACCATCGTGGCCGCTTGGCGAGCTGCTGCCGCGCCGGAAAGCATGCAACTCACCATTATGGGCGGCGCGCGTTGCTCGCCTGGGTCGATGTCTGGAGCTCATGTTTACACAAAGTTTATGCGCCAACTGCGACAGAAAATCGCTGCTGCACTGCGAGAAGATGAGTTTTCACGCTGTCGCAAAGTCGTTCGCCTTGGTAACTAATCCGCAGTATACTGCGGCAAAGAACAGCGCGCCTAACGCGCTCGCAGAGGGAAGAAGCTCGTGGAGTCGAGGCCTAACGGCACGGCGCGGAATAACCGCGGTGTGGTCGTCACCGCAGGTTGCATAGCGGTCCTGGCAATTGCCGGAACAGTCTACTGGTATCTGTCGCAAGGACCCGACCCGGCGCATGCGTCGCGTTCGGCGCGCAATGCCGTGCCGGTGACGGTGGCGACCGCTGCGCGGCAGGATGTACCTATTTATTTGGTCGGACTCGGCACCGTGCAGGCGCTGTTCACCGTCGGCATCCATGCGCAGGTCGACGGCAAGTTGCAAGACGTCTTCTTCAAGGAAGGCCAGCGCGTCAAGAAAGGCGACATCCTGGCCAAGATCGATCCGCGCCTCTATCAGGCCGCGCTCGATCAGGCCAGGGCGCACAAGGCGCAGGACGACGCGCAGCTCATTGCCGCCGAAAAGGATCTCGCCCGCTTCCAGACGCTGGTCGTCCGCAACGCCGAGACGCAGCAGAACGTTGATCTGCAACAGGCCAAGGTCGATCAGACCAAGGCGGCGATCGACGCCGATGTCGCCGCGATCGAGACCGCGCAGACCAATCTCGACTACACCAATATCACCGCGACCACCGACGGCCGCATGGGCATGCGCATGGTCGATCCCGGCAATATCGTACATGCCGGCGATCAGGGCGCGATTGCCATTCTCACGCAGACCGAGCCGGCGGTAGTGATGTTCACGCTGCCTGAGCAGACGCTTGACGAAGTCCGCGAGGCAATGAAGCACGGCGACGTCCAAGTCGCGGCTTACGACCGCGACAATGTCCGTCTCTTGAGCACAGGCAATCTCTCGACCGTCGACAATCTGATCGATCAGACGACCGCCACTTACCGGCTCAAAGCCATGTTCGCCAATGAAGACGAGAAATTGTGGCCGGGTGAATTCGTCAATGCGCAGCTCTTGCTCGAAACGCGCAAGAACGCCGTCGTCATTCCGCCGGCCGCCGTGCAGCGCGGCCCGCACGGCCTGTTCACGTGGGTGGTGAAAAAGGACAACACCGTCGAGCCGCGGCCGATCCAGACCGGCGCAACCAACGGCAATGTCACCATCGTGCTCTCCGGTGTCGAAGACGGCGAGCGCGTGGTCACCGACGGACAATATAAGCTCGACACCAACGCGCCCATCACCATCGCGCCGGCCCGCACCGCGACCAGCGGGGACGCGACGTGAGCATTTCCGAACCGTTCATCCGGCGGCCGGTCGCGACCACGCTGCTGATGGCGGCGCTTGCTTTCGTAGGCATCGTCTCGTTCCCGTTCCTGCCGGTGGCGCCGCTGCCGCAGGTCGATTTTCCGACCATCCAGATCACGACGACCTGGGCCGGCGCCAGCGCCGAAACCATGGCGACCTCAGTCGCCGCTCCGCTCGAGCAGCAATTCGGCCAGATCGCCGGCATCACGCAGATGACCTCGACGAGCTCGCTCGGTGCCACCACCATCGTCATCCAGTTCGACCTCAACCGGAACATCGATTCCGCCTCCCAGGACGTGCAAGCGGCCATCACGGTCGCCAGCAAAACCTTGCCGCAGGCCCTGACGACGCCGCCTGCCTATAAGAAGGTCAACCCGGCGGACACACCGGTCCTGCTGCTGTCAGTGCATTCCGACACCACGCCACTGATCGAGGTCGACGATTACGCCAATCTGTTCCTGGCGCAGCAATTGTCGCAGGTGAACGGCGTGGCGCAGGTTTCGGTTTTCGGCGACGTCACACCCTCGATCCGGGTCCAGGTCGATCCGGCCAAGCTCGCCGCCAGCGGGCTCACACTCGAAGAAATCCGCGGCCAGCTCGTCACCTCGACCACCAATGCCGCCAAGGGCGTGATCAACGGCGACAAGATCACTTTCACCATCGCCGCCAACGACCAGATCACCGATGCCGAAAAGTTCAACGACGTCGTCATCGCCTATAAGAACGGCGCGCCGATCCGGGTGCGCGATGTCGGCCAGGCGGTGGCCGAGCCGGTCGATCGCACCGTCGCCGCCTACCAGAACAACAAAGACGGCGTAATCCTCGCGATCTTCAAGCAGCCCGGCGCCAATGTCATCGACATCGTCGACTCGATCAAAGCCGAGCTGCCGCAGCTCACCGCGCGCATTCCGCCGGCGGTGAAGGTCGAAACCATTCTCGACCGCACCGTGACCATCCGCGCCTCGGTGGACGACGTCGAGTTCACGCTGGCGCTCACCATCTGCCTCGTGGTGATGGTCATCCTTCTGTTCCTGCGCAATTTCTGGGCGACGCTCATTCCCAGCGTCACCGTGCCGCTGGCGCTCGCCGGCTCGTTCGCGGCGATGTATCTGATGAATTTCAGCCTCGACAATCTGTCGCTGATGGCGCTCACCATCGCGGTCGGCTTCGTCGTCGATGACGCCATCGTCGTGGTCGAGAACATCTATCGCCATGTCGAGCACGGCGAAGCGCCGTTTGCCGCGGCGCTGAAGGGCTCCCGCGAAATCGGCTTCACGGTGCTGTCGATTTCCTGCTCGCTGATCGCGGTGTTCATCCCGCTGCTCTTGATGAGCGGCATTATCGGCCGCCTGTTCCGCGAATTCGCGCTGACGGTGACCGCCTCGATCGCGGTCTCGGCGCTGGTGTCGCTGACGCTCGCGCCGATGATGTGCTCGCGTTTCATGCATCGCGAGTCGGGCAACCACGGCCGCGTCTACCGCTTCATCGAAAGCGGCTTTGACGCCATGATCTCGTTCTACCGGCGCACGCTCGACATCGTGCTGCGCCACCAGCCGATCACGCTTGGCGTGTTCTTCGGCACCATGGCCCTGACGGTGGTGATGGCCTACTACATCCCCAAGGGCTTCTTCCCGATCCAGGATACCGGGATGCTGCAGGGCTTTGCCGAAGCCGCGCAGGAAACCTCGCCGAAAGAGATGATGCGGCTTCTGCACAATGTCGGCGAAGTGCTGTTGCGCGACCCCGACATCGATGGCTTCGGCTCCTTCACCGGCTCGACAGGGGCTGCGAATTCGGCCAATACTGGCCGCTTCTTCATCGTGCTCAAGCCGCACGATCAGCGCAGCACCAGTGCGTCGCGGATCATCGACCGGCTGCGGCCGCAGCTTGCCAAGCTTGAAGGCGTCAATCTGTTCCTGCAACCGACGCAGGACATCAATGTCGGCGCCCGCGTCGCCCGCGGCAGCTTTCAATATACACTGCAGGACACCAATATCGACGAGCTGAACGAGTGGTCGCAGAAGCTGCTCGAGAAGCTGCGCGCGCTGCCGCAACTGGCCGACGTCACTTCCGACCTCGCGGCAAGCGCACCGAAGCTGCAGATCACCATCAATCGCGACCAGGCGGCGCGGTTCGGCATCTCGCCGCAGACCATCGACGATACGCTCAATGACGCGTTCGGCCAGCGCCAGATCACGCAATATTTCACCCAGTTGAAAACCTATTTCGTGCTCCTGGAAATCCTGCCGGACCTGCAAAAGGACCTGTCGACGCTCGACCGGCTCTATGTGAAATCGCCACTGACCGGCGGCGCGGTGCCGCTGAGCTCGCTGGTGACGATCGAGAGCAACGGCGTCGGGCCGCTCCTGGTATCGCATCAAGGCCAGTTTCCCGCCGTCACCATCACCTTCAACCTGGTCCGCGGCGTGTCGCTCGGCCAGGCAGTCAATGCCGTCAACGACGCCTCGCGTGAAGTCGGCATGCCGTCCGCCATCATCCCAACCTTCCAGGGCAATGCGCAGGCCTTCCAAACGTCGCTGAGCAGCGAGCCGGCGCTGATCGGTGCGGCGCTGATCGTCGTCTACATTATTCTCGGCATCCTCTATGAGAGCTTCATCCATCCGCTGACGATCTTGTCGACCCTGCCGTCAGCCGGCGTCGGCGCGCTATTAGCGCTGAGCCTCGGCCATATGGATCTCTCGGTGATTGGTATTATCGGCATCATTCTTCTGATCGGCATCGTCAAGAAGAACGGCATCATGCTGGTCGACTTTGCCGTTGCCGCCGAGCGCGAGCGCGATGCCAAGCCGCTCGACGCCATCCGCGAAGCCTGCCTGCTGCGCTTCCGCCCGATCCTGATGACGACGGCTGCCGCGATGCTCGCCGGCATTCCGCTGGCCATCGGCAATGGCGCCGGCTCGGAAATGCGCCAGCCACTCGGCTATGCCATGGTCGGCGGGCTTGCAGTGAGCCAAGTGCTCACGCTCTACACCACGCCGGTCGTCTATCTCTATCTCGACCGGCTGCAGACCTGGCTGTTCGGCCCGCGCCGCGGCCCGATCGAGGAGGCGGAAGCAGAGCCGGTCCACGCGGTCGCGGCGGAATAGCCACCAATCTCCGGCCACTCCGCGCTAAGCGCGCGCTTCGAAGATCATATTGAACGGCGTCTCGGTGGCGCGGCGGAAGCGCGTGAACCCGGCTTCGGTCGCGACCTGGCGCAGCCGGCGTTCGCCCGCTTGCGCACCGAGCCCGAGCGCCACTTCCTGCGACAGTGAAGCCGGCGTGCAAATGAACGTGGACGCGCCATAGAACACCCGTCCGACCGGATTGAGATTGTCCTTGAGATTGTCGTGCGCGAACGGCTCGACGATCATCCAGACGCCGTCCTTGGCGAGTGTTTCCTTCACATGCTTGCCGGCGCCGACCGGATCGCCCATGTCGTGGAGGCAATCGAAGAACGCGACGAGATCGTAGCCCTTAGCCGGGAAATCCTTGGCGCTCGCCTGTGCGAAGCTGATACGGTCGCCGACGCCGGCCTCCTTGGCCAGCACCTTGGCGCGATCGAGCGAAGGCGCGTGATAGTCGAAGCCGAAGAACTCGGATTTCGGATAGGCCTGCGCCATCACGATCGTTGAAGCGCCGTGACCGCAGCCGACATCGGCGACCTTGGCGCCGGCTTTGAGCCTGGCTTCGACGCCGTCGAGCGCCGGAATCCAGTTCGACGTGAGATTGGCATTATAACCCGGCCGGAAGAAACGCTCGGTGCCTGAGAACAGACACTTTGAGTGTTCGTGCCAGCCGACGCCCTTGCCGGTGCGAAATGCCTCGGCGACCTTGGGCTCATCCAGATAAGTCGATTGCACGACATCGAACGCGCCGGCGAAGAATGCCGGCGAGCCTTCTTCGGCAAACGCCATCGCCTGTTCGGGCGACAGCGAGAACGTGTTCTTGTCGGCGTGATAGTCGATATAGCCCGACGCTGCCTGGCCGGACAGCCATTCGCGCACATAGCGCTCGTGCAGGCCGGTCTTCTTGGCAAGATCGGTCGAAGTGACCGCAACACCGTCGGCCATCGCCTTGTACAGTCCAAGCCGGTCGCCGAGCAGAATGCTCGCGCCGGCAAGCGACGCGCCAAGGTCGCCGACGAGCTTGCCGACGAGTTCGTTCAACTTGTCGTGGTTTGGCTCACGCATGGCGATTTCCTCCAAGGACTGAACAGTCGACGGAAATGCACCTTCAGAAATATTCAGTTGCGACGGCGCCTTAATGGCGAGCGCGTCCGCTGTGGCGGGATGCGCTGTTTTGCCTCAAGTTCCGTGCGAGCGTTCCCCTGCGAGCTTAAGCCCACAGGACCTTGCTGGCGAGCTTGGCGCCTTGCGCCAGCGCGTCAAGCTTCGCCCACATTATACTCGGATGGACACGGCGATAGAACGGGCCCTGGGCGAAGCCGCAATCGGTGCCGGCCAACAGGTTGTCGCGGCCGACAAGCCGGGCGATCCGCACGATACGCTCGGCCACCAGTTCCGGATGCTCGACCACATTGGTGGCATGGCTGATGACGCCGGGAATGAGGATCTGGTCCTGGCGCAGCTTTGCCGTCTCCCACACCCGCCATTCGTGCTCGTGGCGCGGATTGGCGTTTTCGATGACGAGCGCGCCGACCTTCATGCCGAGGATCAGATCGACGACGTCTTTCAAAGGCACGTCGGACGTGTGCGGGCCGGGCCAGCTGCCCCAGCAGACGTGATAGCGGATGCGGTCGGCCGGCAGGCCTGCGATGGCTTCATTGAGCACGTCGACCTGAAGCTGCAGCCATTTGCGGTAGTCGGCAAAGCTTCCCGGTGGCACCATACGGTCATAGGTGACGGCGGCGCGCGCGTCGTCGAGCTGCAGCACAAAGCCTGCATCGATGATCATCTTATATTCGGTATGCATCGCCGCCCCGATGGCGCGGATCAGCTCTTCGTCGCTTTTGTAGTATTCGTTCTTGCGGTCGGGAATGACGCTTGCCGGCGCGGCAACCGGCAGGAACGCCTCCTCGACCTTGACGTCTTTGAGGGCGGCTTTGAAATTGTCGATGTCGCGCTGTAATTCGGCCTGGCCGGTATAGGCGATCGGTCCGACGCAGACCGCCTCCGTCGTCGTCGCCACGTGTTCACGCGCATCAAGCTCGGCATAGAATTCGGCGAACTTTTCGCGGTCGACGCCGCGCATGAACGGGTTGGCGCCCGACTTGATCGGGCGCCGCGCAAAGCCGCTCAGGCGCTCCAGCACATATTGCGACCAGCTGATCGACTTGCCGAACTCGCCGTCGGAGACAACGTCGATGCCCACCTCGGCTTGCTCGCGCACCACCTCGGCAACGGTCTCTTTGAGGCAGGCCTGATAGGCGCCCTCGTCATACGGCTTGCCGCCCTGCTTGGCGCGCAGAAACTCCTGCAGCTCCGGCGGCCGGATCAGGCTGCCGACATGGGTGGTGAGAATACGATCGGTACTGCGCTTCATCTTGTCCTTCTCTCGATACGCGTGACCAGTAAGCTAAAATTCACGACCAATTGGCGCGCTTGCGCAACGCGGCATTGGCCGCGGCAGCCTCGGCGGCGATGGCCTCGACATCAAGCGCCGTCAGCTTGCCGTGTCGTTTGAGAATGCGGCCGTCGACCACGACCGTGTCGACATTCGACGGTTCGGCGGCCGTGACCAGCATGTGCGCCGGATCGCCGAAGACGCCGAGATTGATGGCGCGGGTGTCGACCATGATCAGATCGGCGCGCTTGCCGGGCTTAAGCGAGCCGGTCTGGCTGCCGATCCCCATCGAACGCGCACCCTCGCCCGTGGCGAGTTGCAGCACGCGGCGGGCATTCAGCTTGAATTCATTTTCGCTGATGCCGTTCTCGACATTCTGCGTGACCTTCATGATGCCGAACATGTCGGCATTGCCGGACAGTTCCACGGTGTCCACCGAGAGCCCGACCGGAATCCCGGCCTCGAGGAATTTTGCCGTTTGCGGCAGGCCAAAGCCGATACGCAGTTCGGTGAACGGCGAAATGCTGATACTCGCGCCGCCATCGGCCACCGCCTTGATTTCGTCCGGCGTCGCCTTGTCGGCATGGATGATCTGCATGTCGTTCTTGAGCAGGCCCGCTTTGGCGATGCCGTCGATCTGGCCGATCACCGGGCGCGAGCCGCTCGCATGCACCGTGATGGGCAGGCCGAGCTGGCGCGCGGCATCGATCTCGGCCTTGTAGACCTCGGGTGGAATGGCGGTTGCTGGATTGTTGCCGCCCTGCCCGCGCCAGGCGAAGCCGAGCGTGATCAGACCGTCCGGCGAAATCTTGCTCCAGTCGCTCTTGATGCGCTTGAGATCGCCGATATCCACCTGTTGGTTGTTCGGCATGGCCTGCGACCAGCCGTAGGAAAAACGCCCGCGCAAGCCGGACTCGCGCAGCGCCTTCAGGTCAGCGTCGGCATAAGCCGGGCCGCGAATATTGTGACACCAGTCGTGCACATGGGTGATGCCGTTATTGATCGCCTCGGCGCAGGCGAGCCGCGTGCCCTGATACATATCGCCGGGCTCGAATTTCTGACCGAGGATCGCGGTGGTTTTGAAATAGGCTGTTTCCGGCTTGTCGCCCGACATGCTGCGCAGCAGCGTGTTCCACATGTGCCAATGGGTTTCGACCAGGCCCGGCAGCACGACCATGCCGCGGCCGTCGATGACAGCGGCGCCGGGCGCTTGAAGATTCTGGCCAACCGCGATAATGGCGCCGTTCGCAACATGCACGTCGCCATTGGCGATATCGCCGGCGTCGTCCATCGTCATCACATAGGCGTTGCGGATGACGAAGGTGCCGCGGGCCGGCAGCGCACCGGCGTTACTGGTTGTCGCAGCGCGGCCCGCACGGCCCGACACGGCGAGAGCCGCGGACGCCGTCGCCGTAGCTAACAAATAACGGCGGCTCATCAATCCCATGCTGCCCTCCCCGGTTCGTGGAACACGCCTATACAGCACAGGACGGAAACCGCAAACGCCACCCGCGCATGCCGATCGGAAGGTGGGCACGCTCCCATATCGCGCCGCGCAGCGCCGCGCGCTATTGTGGAGGCAAGCGCCCATAGTGGCGCGATGCGAGGAGGTTTCCCATGTCGCAATTTCTCATGTCGCAGTTTCCCAAATCTGCTTTGAGCCGGCGGACACTCGCCTTTCTTCCCGCCGCGGCTCCGTTTCTCCCGACCGAATTCTTGACGAGTCTTTGGCCGGCTCCCGCGAGTGCCGCGGAGCTCAATCCCGCCGCGGTCACGTTCAAATTGCCCGCTCAGATCGAATGGAAGTCACCGCCGGAAAATCCCGGCGTGCAGAACGCAGTGATGGTTGGCGACCCGGCCAAGGAAGGGCTCTACATGGTCTTCACCAAATGGCTCGCCGGCAATCATTTCAGTCATCCGCATTTTCATCCTCACGACCGCTTCATCACCGTCGTGAAGGGAACATGGTGGGTGGGCAGCGGCACCAAATACGATCCGGACGCCACAGTGCCAATGCCCGCCGGCACCTTCGTGACCCATTACGGCCAGCAGGTGCATTTCGACGGCGCCAAGGACGAAGACGCGGTTCTGCTCATCGTCGGGCTTGGCCCGGCGACGGCGACGCCTGCGGAAGCAAAATGAAGTCGCAGATGGCTAGAGCGAAATTGTTCTGGATTGAATCAGTCGTCGCTCCAGCATCTTGCCAGATGCATAATCTTGAAAACCGGTTTCCACTTTTCCGGATCATGCTTTAGGCGGCGGAACGGGCGCCCCGCCGGATGCCGGCCGCGGCATCGGCGGCGCGCTTGGCGCGGTCGAGAATGAGCTCGATCGAGGCCAATTCGACGCGGTTACGGCCGTTGTCCTTGGCGCGGTAAAGCGCATGATCGGCCTGCGCCAAAAGCGCCGATACATCGAGAACGGCGTCGTAGGTGATGACGACGCCGATGCTCACGGTGGCCGTCACCAGGCGGCCGTCGACCTCGTGCGTGGCGTCGGCGAAGCTGCGGCGGATTTCGTTGGCAACGCTGAGGGCCCGATCGCGCGGCGCATCGACCAACAGCGCCGCGAATTCCTCACCGCCGAGCCGGCCGAACAGATCGGTGCGGCGCATGCAATTGCCCGCCGCTTCGGCAAAGACCTGCAGCACCCGGTCGCCGACAGCATGGCCGAAGCGGTCATTGATCGATTTGAAATTGTCGAGGTCGAGCAGCATCACCGCCATCGGCCGCGGATCGGACGCCTGGCGCTTGAGCTGCAACTCGGAGTCCTGCAGGAAGGCGCGGCGGTTGGAAATGCCGGTGAGCGGATCGACCAGGGCCGCGGTCTTATGGCGATACTCGGTGCGTTCTTTGGCCATCGCCAGCAAAATGAAAGCGATCGAGATCGTGAACAATAGCGCCTCGAAGCTCAGCACGGTGAGCCAGACGCTTTCATAGGCGCTGTTGTTCGCCGGCGACGCCGATAGCATAGCGCCGAACGGCGTGCGCAACAGATAGAGAGCACCGTGGGCGAACAGCATGAAGATCGCCGGCCAGCGCGACACCAATGGCTCGCTGCGTCCGCGCCAGAACTCGTACGCCGTGGCCCAGGTATAGGCCGTGACAATGCTGGAGCTCAGCAGCGCCCGCATTTCCCAAGACGACGCGACGCTGGGCAGACGGCCGACGACGAGCCACAAAGCGGCGCCGGCAAACATGAGGATCGGCAGCGGCCGGCGATGATCGAACACCCGCGCGCCGGTCCAGGTCAGCGCGAAGGCGGTGAACAGCAGCACATTGGCGAGGTCGATGGAGATCAGATCGGGCGCCGTGCCGTAGGTGCCGAACAGTGCGATCGAGCCGGCGCGCAAGAGATCGGCAAACCCCCACCACGCCACGGCATGGATCGAGGTGTTTTGCACCCAGGCAAACAGCAGCAGCAATCCGAGGATCGCTTCCACATAGATCGTGACAACGAATAAAGTATTGACGTCGAGATTCATCGCGCGCGGCCAAATTGCCCCGAAAAGTGCAAGGAGGGGAGCAAGAGTGCTGAACGCACCCTTCCCTTTAGGCTTAGCGCCGGCGCCGGAAACAATCGGTGAATAGGTTGCCAAGAGGAACCGCTTTGCCGCTTTATGGTTTCGGCGGTGTTGCCTTTAATGCAAGGATTCGACCTAGGCTTGTTTCCAAGCCGTTGATTATCTAGGCTTCTTTTGGCCTCGCGCCGCCGGGACATCATAACAATGCAGGTACGCAACGGAATCATCGACGCGATCGGCAATACGCCGTTGCTGAAACTGGAGCGTGTATCGGCACAGACCGGTTGCACGATCCTCGGCAAGGCCGAATTCATGAATCCCGGCCAATCGGTCAAGGACCGGGCCGCTTTGTTCATCATCGAAGACGCCGTGAAGAGAGGCGAGTTGCGCCCGGGCGGCGTTGTCGTCGAAGGCACCGCCGGCAATACCGGCATCGGGCTTGCGCTGGTCGGCAATGCGCTAGGCTATCGCTCGGTCATCGTGATCCCGCAGACGCAGAGCCAGGAAAAGAAAGACACGTTGCGGCTCTGCGGCGCCGAACTGATCGAAGTGCCGGCCGTGCCCTATTCGAACCCGAACAATTACGTGAAGCTCTCCGGCCGCCTTGCCGCGCAACTCGCCAAGACCGAAAAGAACGGCGCGATCTGGGCCAATCAGTTCGACAATGTCGCCAATCGTCAGGCGCATATCGACGGCACCGGACCGGAAATCTGGGATCAGACCGGCGGCAAAGTCGACGGCTTTGTCAGCGCGGTCGGCTCCGGCGGCACGCTCGCCGGCGTCGCCATGGCGCTCAAGGAGCGCAACAAGAATATCCGCATCGGCCTTGCCGATCCGATGGGGGCAGCGCTCTACAGCTATTACACGACGGGTGTGCTGAAATCGGAGGGCTCGTCGATCACCGAGGGCATCGGCCAAGGCCGCATCACCAAGAATCTCGAAGGCGCGCCGATCGACGTCGCCTATCAGATCCCGGATGAGGAAGCGGTGCCGATCGTTTTCGATCTGCTCGAGCACGAAGGGCTGTGCCTCGGCGGCTCGACAGGCATCAACATCGCCGGAGCGGTGCGGCTCGCCAAGGAACTCGGGCCCGGCCATACCATTGTGACCGTGCTTGCCGACTATGGCACTCGCTACCAGTCGAAACTATTTAATCCGGTGTTCCTGCGCGAGAAGAAACTGCCAGTGCCGGAATGGCTCGAACGCAAATCGAACATCCCGGTTCCTTATGAAAAGACGTAAACGACGTGAATGAGACAATGTAAGCGGATTAAGCGGATGAAGTCGGCAGGCAAGCGAGGTCAAAAATGTTGAGAGTTGATAACACTCCTCCTCCGTCGCCGACCAGCCGCTGGCTGGTTACGACCGAGTGGCTCGCCGAACGCCTGAACGACCCCAATCTCATACCTGTCGACGGCTCCTATTATCTGCCGGTGCAGCAGCGCGACGCGCTCGCCGAATATCGCGCCGCACATATTCCAGGCGCGGTGTTTTTCGACGTCGAAGCGGTGAGCGACCATTCGACCGACCTGCCGCATATGCTGCCCGGCCCGACGCAATTCGGCGAGGTCGTGGGCGGGCTCGGCATCGGCGACGGCGATACCGTCGTCGTCTATGACAATACCGGGCCCGGCAGTCCCGGCGTATTCTCGGCGCCGCGGGTGTGGTGGACGTTTCGCATCTTCGGCGCCAAGTCGGTCTATATCCTCGACGGCGGACTGCCGAAGTGGAAGGCCGAAGGACGCGCGGTCGTCGCCACCGAAACCAAGCGCACGCCGAAGACATTCAGCGCCGCCATGAATGTCGGCGCTGTCGCGCTGCTCGACGATGTATTCATGGCGCTTGCCAACGGCAGCGTGCAAGTCGTCGACGCCCGCTCGGCGGCGCGCTTTGCCGGCAAGGCCCCGGAGCCGCGGCCGGGCCTGCGCTCCGGCCACATGCCGCGTTCGTTCAACGTCCCCTTTGACAAGCTTCTGGAGAACGGCCGGCTGGTGTCGCGCGAGCGGGTCGCCGAAATTTTCACCGCGGCCGGCGTCGATCTCGACAAGCCGATCATCACCACTTGCGGCTCGGGCGTGACGGCCGCGGTGCTGACCTTCGCGCTTGAATCGCTCGGCAAGACGCCAAAGGGCCTTTATGACGGCTCCTGGGCGGAATGGGGCGCGCGGCCGGATCTGCCGATCGAACGCGACGAATAGATCCCGACCCAAAGGCCGACCAGGCGCGTGGCGAAAAGCCTGAGCTGCGACGCGCCGTCTGGATCGCGCGTTTGAGAAAGATTTTCTCTGTTCTCAAGCCAAAGTGAAGAATAGTTTCACCGGATTCTGGTGTAAGAAGAGCACATGATTTTTCGTCAGCTCTTCGACAGCACCTCCGGCACCTATACTTATCTCCTCGCCAGCCGGCATGGCGGCGAGGCGCTGATCATCGACCCGGTGTTGGAGAAGGTCGACCGTTACCTGCAGCTCGTGCGCGAGCTCGATCTCAAGCTGGTCAAGGCGGTCGACACCCATCTGCATGCCGACCACATTACCGGGCTCGGCGCGTTGCGCGACCGCACCCATTGCATCACAGTGATGGGCGAGCAGACCAAGGCCGATATCGTGTCGATGCGGGTTGCCGAAGGCGATCGCATCGAGATCGAAGGCGTGCGGCTCGACGTGCTCTACACGCCCGGCCATACCGACGACAGCTATTCGTTTGTGCTGGACGATCGCGTCTTCACCGGCGACACGCTCCTGATCCGCGGCACCGGGCGCACCGACTTCCAGAACGGCGATCCGCGCGCGCAATATGATTCGATCTTCAACAAGCTTTTGAAGCTGCCCGACGCCATGCTGGTCTTTCCCGCCCACGACTACAAAGGCGAAACCGTCTCGACCATCGGCGAAGAGAAGCTGTTCAACCCGCGGCTCAAAGTGAAGTCGATGGACGAATATGCCGCGCTGATGAACAATCTGAACTTGCCGAACCCGAAAATGATGGACGTCGCGGTGCCGGCCAATATGCATGTCGGCCTGCACCAGGAGGACGTCGCCCGCAAAGGCTGGGCGCTGACGGCAGCCGATGCCATCGCCGCGCGAGGGCGCCCCGACGTCGCCATTGTCGATCTGCGCGAAAGAAGCGAGCGCGAGAAGCACGGCATCATTCCCGGCGCGCTGCACTCGCCTTATAAGAATCTGCAGGACGAACTCGGCGCGGGCGGCATGCTCCATGAGCTCGCCGCCACCTCCGGCAAACGCATCGTTTTCTTATGCGCTTTCGGCGAGCGCTCGGCGATGGCGGTGCAGGCCGCGCAGGACGCCGGCCTCACCAGTGCCCGCCATATCGGCGGCGGCATCGACGCCTGGAAGAAGGCAAACGGGCCGCTGGTGCGTTGCTGAGGTTCAGTCGACTTTGATGCCGGCGGCCTTCACCAGCGTGATGTTCTCGGCGACCTCTTTCTTGACCAGCGCGTCGAATTCGCCGGGCGACAACGGCATCGGCTCCATGCCTTGCGGCTTGAGCTTTTCGACCGTGTCCGGATCGGCCATCGCCTTTTGCGTCTCCGCGCGCAGCTTCTCGAGAATGGCGCGATCGGTCTTCGCGGGCACGAACATGCCCATCCAGTAATTGTAATCGGAATCCGGATAGCCGAGTTCGATCGTGGTCGCCACATCGGGCAATGACGCCGTGCGTTTCTGCGTGCAGACGGCCAGCGCCAGAAGTTCGTTGTCGTCGATGAAGGGCAGTGCCGACGGCACGCCCATGCAGGCGAAATCGACCCGGCCGGTTATCACTTCGGTAATCGCCTCGACGCCGCCCTTGAAGGGCACATGCGTCGCATTGAAGCCGGCGCTCAGCCGAAGCCGTTCGGCAGCGAGATGCGTTGCGCTGCCGACACCCGCCGACGCGAAGGTCATGTTTCCCGCTTTCGCGGCGGCGACCAGGTCCTTGAGCGTGCGGACGCCTTTCGACGGCGCAATAATGACGACGTTCGGCACGCTGCCGAACGGAATGACGCCGGAGAAATCGCGCGTCACGTCATAGGGTGCGCCCGGATAGATGGCGGGCGCCGACGTATGCGCCGAGGCATTGACCAGGATGGTGTAGCCGTCCGCGGGCTGCTGCGCGACGAAAGCGCAGCCGATGGTGCCACCGGCCCCGCCGCGGTTCTCGACCACGACCGCCTGACCGAGCCGCTGCGCCAGCGGCGCGAGCACGACGCGCCCGACGATGTCGACGCTCGAACCCGCCGAAAACGGAATGAGGGCGTGGATCGGGCGCGACGGCCAGGCATCCTCCGCGGCGGCAAATTTGCTCAAAGCCGGTGTCGCAAGCCCGGCAATTGCGGCTTGCACAAATCCGCGGCGCGTCGTCATGGATGCTTCCCCTCTACTTTATTGCAGTCTTTGGTTTTTTTGGCGGGCGCAGCATCGGGGAAGCGCGCCACGAAAGCAAGCGACCGCGCCGCCAAAACGAAAGCCGCGGGAGCAGGCCTTTCGGCTTGCAGATCCCGCGGCTTCGCTGGGTGCGTCCGCTGCAGGGAGGGGCAGTTCAGCGGACGCCGGCAATTACGTTAGACGGCGCGACTAGACCACGATCAGAATTGGATCACGGTCTAGTTTCTTCCTTGGAGCATGATCTTTCCGGAAAACCGGTTTCCACTTTTCCGGATCATGCTCTAGAGCCGCGACCCTTCGTCACTGTCGTCGCCGAGATTCTGAATACGGCCGCCACGGTTGTGGCCTGGATTATCCAAACCCTGGCGTTCGAAGCCGCGGCCATAGCCTTGGCCGAACCGGCGCCAGCGCTCAAAGCCTGGATGATGCGGCCGCAGGATGCGCGCCAGCGTCGTAAAGCGGCCCTTCTGCGCGTCGTCGAGGCTCTGATAAAGCGGGGCGCCGGCGTCGGCGACCTTCTTCAACGCGGCGCTGGTCTTGGCCATATTGTCGGCGCGGCGCGACATCCGGTCGAACGGCGACATCTGCTGCTGAGATTGCTGCTGGTCTTGAGCCTCGCGCGCCTTGATACGATCGATGCGCAGTTGCGCCATGTCGCGCACGGCCTGTTCGAAAGCCGGCCAGTTCTTGGACTGATCGGGCGTGAGTTCGAGCCCGGCCTTCATCGCCGCAATGCGCGCATCGGTGAAAGCCGCGACATCCGCCGCGCTGAGATGGCGGCGAAATTCCGCGCGTTGACCGTCGGCGTTGAAACCGTGGCCGTCGCGATCGCCAAAACCCTGTTGTGCGTAGACCAAACCCGAACCGGCGATGGCAAGCAGCGCCGTCGCAGCGATGACCGGCTTTATCATTGTTTTCCTCCAAGTTCCGAACACATTCGGACTTGCACGAACTAAAAGACGATCGCCGCAACAAGACAAGTTAAACATTCTTCAGGTTGAACCCAAGATTCCAGGGTCAAGATTACAGGTTGGTAATCCGGGTGCGCGGAACAATAGCTGCAGCGATTTCGTAATTGCGCTGAAGAATTGCGGATACGCCGCAGCCGATTATCGCGGATGCAAACGGGCCGTGCGTTTCAACGCAGAACTTGCTGCAGAAACAGCTTGGCACGCTCGTGTTGTGGATTTTCAAAGAAACTCTTGGGCTCGTCGATTTCGACGATCTGGCCGTCATCCATGAAGATGATGCGGTCGGCGACCTGCCGGGCAAAGCCCATCTCGTGCGACACGACGAGCATGGTGATGCCGTCGCTCGCGAGCCCGACCATGGTGTCGAGCACTTCCTTGACCATTTCCGGATCGAGCGCCGAAGTCGGCTCGTCGAACAGCATGATCTTCGGATTCATGCACAAAGCGCGCGCGATGGCCACGCGCTGCTGCTGGCCGCCGGACAACCGGCTTGGATATTTTTGCGCCTGTTCCGGGATCTTCACCCGCGTGAGGAAGCGCATCGCCAATTCCTCGGCGTCTTTTTTCGGCATGTGGCGCACCCGGATCGGCGCCAAAGTGCAGTTCTCCAGCACGGTGAGATGCGGGAAAAGATTGAATTGCTGAAACACCATGCCGACGTCGCGGCGCACGGCGGTGATTTGTTTCGGGTCGTCGGTCAATTCGATGCCGTCAACGATGATGCGGCCCTGCTGCCAGTCTTCCAGGCGATTGATGCAGCGGAGCAGGGTCGACTTCCCTCCCCCCGACGGGCCGCAAATGACGATGCGCTCGCCGCGGGTGACCGTTACGTTGATATCCCGCAGCGCATGAAACTCGCCGTACCATTTGTGCAGGCCGATGACCTGCACGGCGAGTTCGGGAGCGGCTTGGTCGGGGCGATTGTCCATCAAATAAACCGTCTCAGCGCAAACATTTAACGTCTATGCGCGCGGGCGAGTCGCGCTTCGACATTGCGGGCGTAACGCGACATGCCGTAGCAGCAAATGAAGTAGAATGCCGCAGCAAAGGCATAGCCGGTGACGCTGGTATTGGGGGTCGCCCAATGCGGATCGACGCGGGCGGCTTCGATGGTGCGCAAGAAATCGAAAATGCCGACGATGAAGACGAGCGACGTGTCCTTAAACAGCGCGATGAACGTGTTGACGATATTGGGCAACGTCACCCGCAGCGCCTGCGGCAGGATGACCAGCGCCATCATCCGCCAGAAGGGGAGCCCGAGCGCCTGTGCCGCCTCATATTGGCCGCGCGGCACCGAGGCAAGCCCGCCGCGCACCACCTCCGCCATATAGGCGGATGCAAACATCGCGACGCCAATCAGCGCGCGCAACAGCTTTTCCGGGGCAAATCGCTCCGGAACGAACAGCGGCAACATCACGCTCGCCATGAACAAGACCGTGATTAGCGGCACGCCGCGGACGAATTCGATGAAAGCGGTCGAAAAGAATTTCACCACCGGAATGTCTGAGCGCCGCCCCAGCGCCAGCAGAATGCCGAGCGGCAAGGACACTACGATCCCGACGGTGGCGACGACGATTGTGACGAGAATACCGCCCCACAGCGTGGATGGCACGCTCGCAAGCCCGACCATAGGCACGCCGCTCAGGAGGACATAGGACAGGATCGGCAGCACGATGAAGAAATAGACCGCACCGGTATCGCGGCGCGGCGCGTGCAACCATGCGAGCCAGACGATGCCGAAAGCCAGCGCGGCAAAGAAAATATCGACGCGCCAGCGTTGGGCCTGCGGATAGAAGCCATAGACGAAATACGAGAACCAGACCCGGATAAAGGCCCAGCAGGCGCCGGGATCCGGGTTGTCCGGCGACGCCAAACACGCCTCGCGGCTATCCGCCGACCAGATCGCATCGAAAACAAAGAACCGCAGCAATGGTGGAACGATCCAGGCCAGGAATGCCGCGCAGATCAGGGTCAAAGCAATATTGAACGGCGAGGAAAACAGGTTCTCGCGCAGCCAGCCGATGATCCCGCTTCGCGCCACCGGCGGCGGCAGCGGTTCCGCCGGCGCCGCACGCAGAAACGATTTGCTGTCGGTGGCCATCGCTCAGCGCTCCGCAATGCGCATGGCGTGCCCATACCAGTTCATGAGCAGCGAGGTGACGAGACTGATGACGAGATAGACCGCCATGGTGACGGCGACGATTTCGACCGCCTGGCCGGTGATGAACAGCACGCTGCCGGTAAAGACCTGAAACAGATCGGGGTAGCCGATGGCGACGGCGAGCGAAGAGTTCTTGATCAGGTTGAGATATTGGCTGGTCAGCGGCGGGATGATCACCCGCATGGCTTGCGGCAGCACGATCAGCCGCAGGGCCAATCCTGAACGCAGCCCGAGCGCCTGCGCAGCCTCGACCTGGCCGTGTGAGACCGAGAGCATACCGGCGCGCACCACCTCGGCGATGAACCCCGCGGTATAGACCGACAGCGCCAGCAAGAGCGCGGCGAGCTCGGGCAATATCTCGACGCCGCCGCTGACATTGAAGCGCCCCATGTGGGGAACGCTGAAGGTGAGCGGAAACCCCGAAAGCGCAAACGCTGCCAGCGGCAAAACCACGATCAAGCCGAGTGCGAGCCACAGCACCGGCACTTCCTTGCCGGTGCGGTCATGGCGATGGTTGGCATAGCTTTTGAGCGCGATGGTCGCGGTGATGCCGAGCGCGAGTGCAATGAGCGGGATCGAAAATTGCGGCGCGAATTCCGGCCGCGGCAGGAACAGTCCGCGATTGTTGAGAATGGCACCGCCGGGAAGCGTGACGCTGCCGCGCAATTCCGGTAGCGACTTGAGCACCGCGTTGTACCAGAACAGGAGTTGCAGCAGCAGAGGTATGTTGCGGATCAATTCGACATAGCCGCCGGCCAGATGCGAGACCAGCCAATTGCGTGACAGCCGCGCGATACCGACGGTGAAGCCGAGAACGGTTGAGAGCACGATGGCGAGGCTTGCGACCAAAAGCGTGTTGAGAAGCCCGACCCAGAAAGCGTCGCCGAAAGTCGAGGTGCTCGGCGCGTAGGGAATCAGCGTCTGGCTGATGTCGAAGCCGGCGATATTGTCCCAGAAGCCGAAGCCCGACGCGATATGCGCTGCGGCAAGGTTGCGCGCGGCATTGACGGCGGCGGCATAGAAAAGACCGGCGACGACAACGACCAATGCGACTTGCAGCGCAATACTGCCAAGCCGCCAGGCACGGCGCGATGTATGGCGCGGTACTGCGATATCAACCATGGGCGCAACCATGGAGATCAACCATGGGCTGACCTACCGATGGGCCCGCAGGCCGTTACGCGTAAGACCCGCAACCGCGACGGCCCGCGAGCGTGACGTCTCAGCGGACCGGAATACCGTACTGCAAGCCGCCCTTGGTCCATAGCGCGTTGAGGCCGCGCGCGACCTTCAGCGGCGAGCCCTGGCCGACATTGCGCTCAAAGCTCTCGCCGTAATTGCCGACCGCCTTGATGATGTGGACGGCCCAATCGTCGGTCAGCCCCATGCCGGAGCCGAACTTGCCTTCGACGCCAAGGAGCCGGCGGATATCGGGATTGTCCGACTTCATCATGTCGTCGACATTGTTCTGGCTCACGCCGAGCTCTTCGGCATTGACCATGGCGTAGTGCGTCCAGCGCACGATGTCTTCCCAGTTGTCGTCGCCTTGGCGCACCGCGGGGCTCAGCGGCTCTTTGGAGATGATCTCGGGCAGGATGATATGATCGCTCGGATTGGTCAGGCGCAGCCGTTCGCCGTAGAGGCCCGACGAATCCGTCGTATAGGAATCGCACCGGCTGGTGTCATAGGCCTTCACCGCTTCGTCGGCGGTGGCGAAGGTCACCGTCTTCAGCGTCATATTGTTGGAGCGGAAATAATCGGCAAGATTGAGCTCGGTGGTGGTGCCCTGCTGCACGCAGACCGACGCGTCGTTCAATTCCAGCGCCGAATTCACCTTCAGCGATTTGCGCACCATGAAGCCCTGGCCGTCGTAGTAATTCACGTCGGCAAAATCGATACCGAGCTGGGTATCGCGCGACATGGTCCAGGTGGTGTTGCGCGACAGCACGTCGATCTCACCGGACTGCAGCGCGGTGATGCGATCGGACGCGGTGAGCGGCACGAACTTGACCTTGGTGGGGTCGTTGAAGATCGCCGCTGCGATGGCGCGGCAGAAGTCGACGTCGAAGCCGGTCCAATTGCCCTGCGGATCGGGCAGACCGAAGCCGGCCAGGGTGCCGTTGGCGCCGCAAACCAGCTGGCCGCGATCCTGCACCGCCTTGAGCGTCGCCTGCGCGGAGGCCGCTTGCGTGCCGAAAATGAGAATCAGGGCGAAGGCGAGTGCCGTAGCACCACGTTTCATGACGACATGACTCATGACTTTGGCCTTTCTGCATGAGGCGCGCGCTGAAGCCCCACCTGCGGGGCGCGCAAAAAGCGAGTGAACAGGCGAGCGATCCTGGCGAGTGATCCGTCCCGAACGATATTAAAGTGCCGATGCACCGGTGAAATGACAGTGACGCGCGGCATCTGAGAACGATCGCGCTGCAAGGTCAAGGGGTTGACGAAAAGCCGCACTTGCCGAAGGTATTTGCCGAAGGTCATGGCGCGAACGAAAGGCGCACATAACCCCAATACATGACCCTTAGGCTCCGGCGGCGGGTCCCTCACCGAGATATCCCGACATGAAAAAGAACAGCAACGGTAAGAATTCCCATCGCGCGGCGACCAAAGTGGTGACCGCCGGGCGCGACCCCGCCTCCTATTACGGCTTCGTCAATCCGCCGGTCTATCACGCCTCGACCGTGCTCTATCCGAGCGCCGAGGATTTTGCCGCCCATCGCGCCCGCTACCAATATGGCCGACGCGGCACGCCGACCACCGAAGCGCTGGAAACGGCGCTGCAGGAACTCGAAGGGCCGCAATGCGCCGGCGTGTCGCTCCTGCCGTCGGGGCTTGCCGCAATCTCTGCGGCGCTGCTCGCGGTGGTGCATGCCGGCGACCATATCCTGGTCACCGATAGCGCCTATCAGCCGACGCGAAATTTCTGCGAGCAGGTGCTCAAGCGGCTCGGCGTGACCACGACCTATTTCGATCCGCTGATCGGGGCCAAGATCGCCGACCTGGTCAAGCCGAACACGCGGCTCGTCTATCTCGAATCGCCGGGCTCGCTGACCTTCGAGATGCAGGACACCTCCGCCATCGCCAAAGCCGCGCACGACAAAGGCGCGCTGGTGCTGATGGACAATACCTGGGCGACGCCGCTCTATTTCCGCCCGCTCGACCATGGCGTCGATCTCGCCATCCAGGCCGGCACCAAATATATCGGCGGCCATTCCGACGTCATGCTCGGCACCGTGTCGGCCAACGCGGCAACGGTCACGGCGTTGAAGACCAGCGTGCGGCTGAACGGCCTGTGCGAAGGTCCCGACGACGTCTATCTCGGCCTGCGCGGATTGCGCACGCTCGCGGTGCGGCTCGACCGGCATTTCGAAAGCGGCGTTGCGATCGCGAAATGGCTCGAAGCGCGGCCGGAAGTCTTGCGTATGTTGCACCCTGCTCTGCCGAGCCATCCGCAGCACGCGATCTGGAAGCGCGATTTCACCGGCGCCTGCGGCTTGTTCAGCATGGTGCTGAAGCCCGTGCCGCAGAAAGCGGTCTATGCCTTCCTCGACGAGCTCGAACTGTTCGGCATCGGCGCGTCGTGGGGCGGCTACGAAAGCCTCGCCATCCCGTTCGACTGCAGCCCGATCCGCACCGCAACCAAATGGGCGCCGAGCGGACCGACAGTGCGGTTTCATATCGGGCTTGAGGATGTGGACGATCTTTGTGCCGATCTGGAACGAGGATTTGCGGCGATGGCAGCTGCGGCGAAGGCGTGAACTGTAGCCCGGATTGCGCTTGCGCAATCCGGGAAAAGTCTCGACCCACTCCCAGATTTCGTTGTCGCGTCAACCGGGCTACGCTTCCACTGTTCTGCGACTGCGCAAGACGGTAATGGGCGGGATACGCATGATTAATCGACGCGTCTTATCTATCTGTAATTATGCCCTTGGCATTTACACTCTCATATGTTCGTTACTCTTCATTTGGACGCTTTCGGACGTTAAAGAACTGATCGAAGTCCATCAGTGGCATGGCTGTTCGAACTACAAGGACTATCCAACATACGTTGCCAGTGGCTCCATCGTCCTTGCGTTCTGTGCTGCGGCGTTTTTCGGTTGTTGGCTGCTTCTGAAATTCGGACACCTAAAGTCTGCGTTCAGCGTATTAGGTATTACTGGTATCGGCCTAGGTCTCGCCTTTTGGTTAGACACCTGTTCGCTGTAGAACTAGCGCTTGTTGGGTGGGTGTCGTACTCTGAGCACGTAGGATGGGTTGAGCTTTTGCGAAACCCATCATGCAGCGTCTCGGATTGATGATGGGTTTCGCTTCGCTCAACCCATCCTACGGAGCTACGCCGCTTCCGCTGCCTCTTTCTTATCACGCATCACGAAATAAAGATTGCGTGCATAGACGAAGAACGAGAACGCCTGGCCGGCGATGAACACCGCGTCCTTGATGATGAGCGCGTAGACCAAGAGCAGCGCGCCGCCGAAGATCGAGAAAATCCAGAACGCCGTTGGGATGACGCTGTGGCCGGCGCGCTCGCTCGCGAGCCATTGCACGACAAAGCGCATGGTGAACATCGCCTGCGCGATGACGCCGAGCAGTACCCACCAGTCGAGCCGTTTAATGAAAACATCCGACAGATAGGCGCCAACCGCGTGCGAGAGATCAACGAGCAAGGGTAACCTCCTTGGATTGCGGAACGCGCTTCTTGCGCCGGATCAGCCACCAGACGCCGGCGAGATCGAGAATGCCGACCCAGAGCCGGTCGAAGAAGCCGTAGTTCGAGACGCCGGAATGGCGCG
>DATHPQ010000181.1:0-17477 GCA_035483735.1 Xanthobacteraceae bacterium
GCCGTCGGGTTGCGCATGCGCGACCAGGTCCGTGGCGATCAGCGCGCCGGCGCCGGGCCGGTTGTCGATGACGACAGGCTGACCGATGAGCTTGCTGACGCCCTCGGCGGTAAAGCGCGGGATCAGATCGTTGGCGCCGCCCGGTGCAAACCCCACGACCCAATGGATCGCATGCTCCGGCCACTCGGCGTGCGCAGCCGGAGCCACGACCGCACAGATGACAAACGAAACGGCGAAAATTACCAGCCGGCCCAGCACACATTCCTCCCCGATGGGTTCTTAATTCCAGGCCTATCTTCGCATAGACTGGAAGCCTCTTAGAAGACCAGACAACCAAAAGAACGAATTGGGAAACGACCGGGGAGCGAGGCGATGACTGTTGCTCGCAGAGCACTTCTATGTGCGGCGGCGGGCGCCGCGGCGCTTGCGGCGGCAACGCGTTTGGCGCGCGCCGAGGACTATCCGGCGCGGCCGGTACGTATCGCCGTCGGCTTTCCGCCCGGCACGTCATCCGACATCACCGCGCGATTGATCGCGCAATGGCTGTCGGAACGGCTCGGCCAGCAATTCATCGTCGAGAACCGGCCGGGCGCCGGCACCAATATCGCCGCCGAGTCGGTCGCCCATGCCGCGCCCGATGGCTACGCGCTGCTCTGGGTCACGCAATCGAACGCGATCAATCAGACGCTCTATCAGGATCTCAATTTCGACTTCAGCCGCGACATCCGCCCGGTCGCCGGCATCGTGCGCGTGCCGGCGGTCATGATCGTCACGCCGTCCTTGCCGGCACAGACCGTCGCGGAGTTCATCGCCTATGCCAAGGCCAATCCCGGCAAGATCAACATGGCGTCGCCCGGCATCGGCAGCGCCAATCATGTGTTCGGCGAGTTGTTCAAGATGATGACCGGGACGAACCTGGTTCACGTCCCGTATCGCGACGCTTGGTTTGCCGATCTGTTCAGCGGGCAGACACAGGTGACTTTCAACCCGATGCCGGCGTCGCTCGGCTTCATCAAATCCGGCAAGGTGCGCGCACTCGCCGTGACATCGGCGACCCGTCAGGCCGTGTTGCCCGACGTGCCGACCGTGGCCGAATTCGTGCCGGGTTATGAGGCGACGGCGTGGTTCGGCATTGGCGCGCCGAAAGACACGCCCGCGGACGTTGTCGACAAGCTTAACGCCGCGATAAATGCCTGCCTCGCCGAGGCGAATAACAAAGCGCGGCTCAACGAGCTCGGCGGCGAGGAATTTGCCGGCTCGCCCGGCCAATTTGCAGACTACATCGCAGCCGAAACCACGAAATGGGCGAAAGTGGTGAAATTCGCAGGCCTGAAGCCCGAATGACGCATTGCAACGGAAACCCCCACACGCGCGTTGCTAACCAGAACCTTGTCATTATTTCGCGCGACTAAGGGGGGCAGACTTACCTTGGATCAACCAACGCTCCGATAAGGCGAGCGGCCGAAACGGGGCGCTGCCATAATTGCGGACCTATAATTGCGGCCGAAAAGGCTGCGAATAGGTCGAAATGTGCCAGGAGGCGTTCGATGAAGTTCAAACTGATCGCGGCGACACTGCTCGCCTGTGCAAGTACCGGCTTTGCGGCGACCGGCGCGTCGGCGCAATACCTCGCTGATCTATCCGGCGAATTCACCTGCGTGCAGGGCTGCCTCGGCAATTCGCCCGGGCCGGTTTACGTGGCGCAGAACGGCTGGACCATGAATCTCGTCAATGAGATCGGCCAGCCGACGCGGGCCTGGGTCGATCGGCCCGGCCATATCTGGGCCGACAACTGGCAGGAAGGCGCAACCTATTCGCCGGATGGCATGACCATCGCTTTCGACAGCGGCACGGTGTGGCAGCGTGGTTTCGAGCCGCCGCCTCCGCCGCTCCCGCCGGCGCCGGTGGTGCTGCATCGGCACATCCACCGTCACTATTACGCGCCGATCAACGGTTCGTAGCCGTCGACGACATTCGTCGTCGGTCACTCGCGAGTCCGGGCCTTGATCCTGTTCAACTGCATCGGATCAAGGCCCGCTCGCGTTCGCATTTTCCCGACCATGCGCTGGCTCAAGGAGCTCTCAGAGCTTCTTGATTCCGGCCTGATCGATGATCTGCTTGAACGTGTCCATCTCCTTGGTGAGCCGCGCCCAGCACTCCTGCCCGCCTTGGGCGCGCACCAGGAAGCCGTTCTGAAACATCTTGTCCTTCATCTCTTGCGAATTGAGGACTTCGAGCGTCTCGGTTTCCAGCCACTTGACGTTCTCGGGCGGCGACTTGCCCGGCGCCAGCAGCATGGCATCGGTGGCAAAGACGAAATCCGGATAGCCCGACTCGATCATGGTCGGCACGTCGGGCAGATCGGGCCAGCGCTGTTCGGAGCAGACCGCGAGCCCGCGCAGCGAGCCGCCCTTGATGTGTCCCACCGAGGGCGCCACCGAGCCTGAACAGATCTGAACGGTGCCGGCGAGCAGCGCTTCGACGGCATCGCCGCCGCCCTTGAACACCACCTCTTCAAGGTTCGGCAGTTTCTCCTTCACCTTCAGCAGCGCCATTTGTAGCTGCGGCGTGGTGCCGATCGGCGGCACCGAGGCGTTGAATTTTTCGGGGCTCGAACGGGCGATCGCGACGAAATCCTTCATCGTCTTCGCCGGCAGATCCGGCTTGACCAGATAGATGTTGGGCGAGCCGCCGACATCGCTGACCGCGACGAAATCCTTCATCGGGTCGAACGGCAGCGAATTATAAAGGCTGTAATTGACCGAGAAAGCGGTGGTGCCGAGCAGCAGCGTGTACCCGTCCGGATCGGAATGGGCGACATATTCCATGCCGAGATTGCCGCCGGCGCCGCCGCGGTTCTCGATGATGAAGGTCTTGCCGGTCGACTGCTGCAGCGCCGCCGCGAGCAGGCGGCCGACAATGTCGGATGGCCCGCCCGGCGTATTGGCGACCACGAATTTGATCGGACGATCGGGATAGGCGGCATAGGCTCCGCGGCTGCGCAGCACGGCAGGCGCGGCGATGCCGGCTACCGCTACAGCCTTGATGAAGCCGCGCCGCGACGGCGCCGCTCTTGTCGGCGATTGAGACATATCCCTCCCCTACCTCTCCGAAGACTTTTTTATCGCGCCGGATGCTGCCGAGCGATGGCGCCCCTTGCAAGAGGCAATCGCCGGCGTGAAGCGCCTTATTGTCGCAAGGCTCAGCATGTCCGCCAGGGGCCAATCGCGACCGATGGCACCCCAGCAAAACGCATCCTATTCGAGCGGGCAGTGGATGTTCTCAGGATATGAAATCAAAGGCAGCGATTTTGCCGCGCACGCTCACATGGATCGAAATTCGTTCGCTGATAGTGGAGTGGATATTTCCTCTGCGGCAGATGGAATCTTGGATGAACCTGCGTGTTGCGTGCCCAGGACGCGCAGTCTTTGGCTGGGACTCAGCAACTGAGCGCCGTTCGAGGCAGACTGCGAGGTTTCGGAAACATACCGGTCGATGTCGCGATAAGCGTTTTCAACCGCCTTGCCGTTCTCAGTCATGTGCATCCCCACTCGCGCAAGTTACACGGTTGAAGATTAGCAAAACTGGAGCAACTTGTCGACTTAAGCGACTCCGGTAAAAAAAATCGGGTATAAAAATTCGGGCCGCAAGACCATGTCGGCGCGTTTATGAGTACGCGCCCCAGACCGTGGTCTGGCGTCTCACTCGCCGGTCTTGATCTTGGTCCAGAGCCGGTTGATCAGCCGTTGCGTCTTCGCGTCATGAGCGATGATCGTATAGAGCTTCGCCATGGTGTCGGCGTCGGGATAAACGGTCTTGTCGTCGAGGATCACCTTGTCGATCAATGGCGTCGGCGTGTCGCCATTGGCATAAGACACGTAATTGGTGTTCTTCGCCGCAATGTCGGGCCGGATCAGAAAATTGATCAGCTCTTGCGCCTCCTGCAGATCGGGCGCGTCTTTCGGGATGGCGAGCGTATCGAACCACAATTGCGCGCCTTCTTTGGGGATCGAATAGCCGATCTCGATGCCGCTTTTGGCTTGCGCCGCACGCGTCTGCGCCTGTTTCACATCGCCGGAAAAGCCGACCACAAAACAGATTTCGCCGGTGGCCAGCGCGTTGAGATATTCCGAGGAATGGAATTTTCGCACATGGGGCCTGATCTTGAGCAACAGGTCGGTGACCTTTTGCAGATCGTCCGGATTGCCGGTGTTGGGATCGAGCCCCAGATAGTGCAGACCCGCCGACATGATGTCGTCGGATGAATCGAGGAGATGAATGCCGCAATCCTTGAACTTCGCAATCTTTTGCGGATTGAAGACGTCGTCCCAGGAATCGATGACGGCGTCGGGCCCGAGGATCGCCTTCACCTTCTTGACGTTGTAGCCGATGCCGGTCGTGCCCCACATATAGTCGATGGCGTATTGATTGCCCGGATCGTAGAGGGCGAGACGGTTTGCGATCTCCGGCCACACTGCCGGCAGATTGGGGAGCTTCGACTTGTCGAGCTTCTGAAAAATGCCGGCGCTGATCTGGCGGGCGAGAAAATAGGCGCTGGGCACCACGACGTCATAGCCCGATGCCCCGGCGAGCAGCTTTGCTTCGAGCGTGTCATTGGAATCGAAAGTGTCGAAACGGACCTTGATGCCGGTTTCTTTGGTGAATGTGTCGAGGATGGTCGGGTCCTGATAGTCCGACCAATTGTAGTAATTGACGACGCGCTCTTTGGGGACTGCCGGCAGCGCCAGCAGCGCGCCGATCGCGCCGGCGAGCGTGACGATGAGCGGGAAGCGGCGCAAAGCCATCAGGTCTCGGTGGGCAGGCCCGCCGCCTTCCACGCCAAAATGCCGCCGGCAAGATGTGACGCATAAGGATAGCCGTGCTGCTGCGCGGCGAGCGAGGCAGTGACCGAACGCCGGCCGGAACGGCAGGCGAATACCACTTCCCGGCCCTGCGGATCGGGAATGGCGCCGGCGTCGAAGTCCGACAGCGGCACGATCACCGCGTCCGGAAAGCGCTCCACCGCGGTCTCGTTCGGCTCGCGGACATCGACGAGCACCATGCGGCCTTCGCGCAACCCGGCCGCGACCTCCTCCGGCGTCAGATCGCGGACGCTGAGATTTTGATCCGACATCACACGGCTCCTCGCGAGTAATGAACTCTGCTTATATCGCGCGGCCGGCGCCGACGTGAAGAGGCTAGATCGTCACTTGCTAGATTGTCACTTGCGTGCCGACCTCGACCACGCGGTCGGTCGGAATCTGGAAATAGTCGGTGGCGTCGTTGGCCGAGCGCGCTAGGGTGATGAACAGCCGGTCCTGCCACAGCGGCATGCCCGGCCGCGGCGCCGGCCGCAGCGTGCGCCGCGACAGGAAGAACGACGTCGACATGATGTCGAAGTGCCAGCCGAGCTTGCGCGCGATGGCAAGCGCCTTCGGGATGTTCGGCGTCTCCATATAGCCGAAGCGCAGCAAGACCCGCATGAAGGTCGAGCCAACCGGCTCGATGCGCACGCGCTTGTCGGCGTCGACGCGCGGCGTATGGGTGGTCTCGACCGAGAGGATGACATTCTTTTCGTGCAGCACTTTGTAATGCTTGAGACTGTGCATCAGCGCCGTCGGCGCGCTTTTCGGATCGCTGGTCAGGAACACCGCGGTGCCGGGCACCCGTTGCGGCGGCTTCTTCTCGAGGATGCGGACCAGGTCGTCGAGCGGGGTTTCGAGCCGCCGCGTCTTGGCGAAGAGGATGCGCGTGCCGCGCCGCCACGTATACATGACCAGCATCACCAGCCCGCCGAGCGCCAGCGGCACCCAGCCGCCCTGAATGACTTTGAGCATATTGGCCGACAGGAAGGTGAGATCGATCAACAGGAACGGCACGATCAAGGCCGCGGCCGCGAGCGGCGACCAGCGCCACATCCGCCAGATCACGATGAAGGCCATCATGCAGGTGACGACCATGGTGCCGGTGACGGCAATACCGTAAGCGGACGCCAGCGCGCTCGACGAGCGGAACAGCGCCACCAGAAGCAGCACGCCGACCAGCAGCAGCGAATTGACGCGCGGCATGAAAATCTGGCCGGCGGTCTGCGCCGAGGTATGGCGCACTTCGAACCGCGGCAGGAGGCCGAGCTGGATCGCCTGGCTGGTCAGCGAATAGGCGCCGGTGATCACCGCCTGGCTTGCGATCACCGTGGCGATCGTCGCCAGCACCACCATCGAGATCCGCGCCCACTCGGGATAAAGCAGAAAGAATGGATTTTCGAGTGTCTTCGGCTCGGCAAAGACCAAAGCGCCCTGCCCCAGATAATTGAGTGCGAGCGACGGCAAGACGAGCACAATCCACGCGATCTGGATCGGACCGCGGCCGAAATGGCCGAGATCGGCGTAAAGCGCCTCGGCGCCGGTCACGGCCAGGAAAACGGCGCCGAGCGTGTAAAGACCGATAATACCGTGATGGGTGAGGAAGAAAACGCCGTAGAACGGATTGAGCGCCCACAGGATTCCCGGATCGCGCGCGATCCAACCGAGGCCGGGCAGCGCGATCGCCACGAACCAAACCACCATGATCGGGCCGAACAATGCCGCCACTTTGGCGGTGCCGACCGACTGCATGGCAAACAGCACGAGCAGAATGACGACGGTCAGCGGCACGACATATTCATGGAACGCCGGCGTTGCGACGTCGAGACCCTCCACCGCGGACAGCACCGACAAAGCCGGCGTGATCACCGCGTCGCCATAGAACAATGCCGCGCTGACGATACCGAGCAGCGTGACAAGCGTCGCCGCCCGCGAGATGCGGCCGACGGCGCGCGAGGCGAGCGCCATCAAGGTGAGCGTGCCACCTTCGCCGTTATTGTCGGCACGCAACAGGATGACGACGTATTTCAAGGTGACGATGACGAACAGCGCCCACAGGATGAGCGAGACGACGCCGAGCACGGTCGCACGGTCGATCGTGCTGTGGCCTTGGTTCGAGGCCGCGAGCATGGCTTCGCGCAGCGCGTAAAGCGGACTTGTGCCGATGTCGCCATAGACGACACCGATACTGCCCAGAGTTAGCGCCCAGAAGCCGGCGTGAGAACGCACTTCGCCGCTGCCGTTTGCCGGCACTTCGCTCCCGACGGGAGCGCTCGCGCTGTCTGTCATGAATGCTGAAACAGGACCTTGCCCTGCTCCTGGTGTCCCGGAGGGGATGCAGGGCCGCGCCTATACACCGTTCACGCTGCGGAGTCATGGGCGCGCCGGCGGGCTTCCGCGCCGCCGACGCGGGTGCAGCCGGTACGATGACGGTGGACGCGTAGCGCCGCCGAGTTCGGTCTGGGTCCCAGCCGATCTGATTTAGTTATACTGGATCAAGCATTTAGGGACGAACCCCGGCGAATCGATCGGCCCGGCGGCCATCAGGGGCGCTCCGGAACCGGGCTGCGGCATTCACCCCAAGCGGCCATTCCCCGGAAATATCTTTTACGGGGCAGCCTCTACGGCATCTTTTACGGCGTCAGTCCTGGCGGCACCGGCGGAGGTTCGTGCATCAGGGTAATGGTCACGCGGCGGTTGGCGGCGATATAGGGGTCGTCCGGGAACATCGGGTCGGTGTCGGCCTTGCCGGCGACCTCATAAATATTGTTCGACGGCAACCCCTGCTCTTCCAAAATCTGGCGTACCGCGTTCGCCCGATCGGCCGACAGGTTCCACGGCCCGTAATCGGCCGCGGCCGGAGTTTGCGAGGCCGAAGTGTGCCCGGTGATCGAAATCCGATAGGGCAGCGCCTTCAACGGGCCGGCGATCTTCTCGATGATGCGGCGGGTGCGCTCGTAAGGATCCTTGGAGCCTTCCGGAAACATCGAGCGGCCTTCCTGGTCGACGATGTTGATATCGAGGCCGTCCTTGGTCTCCTCGAACATGATGTGTTTGGAGGCCTCGGCTAGTTCCGGCATGTCCTGCAAAGCCTGGCGCAGCGAAGCCGCCGCGAGCGCGAACGCTTCGTCCTGTTGAAACTTCGCACCGTAACGCTGATTGCGGTCGTTCGCGTCCGGCGTCGGCGTCGCGGAGGCGTCTTCCGGCTGAATATGCGCGGCGTTCTTGAGCTTCGGCCGGGTCGGCAAGCCGTCGACTTCGATGATGCCGGAATAGCGCACATTGGTCTGCACGCCGAAGGCATCGCGCATCGAGCCGGCGACGATCTGCAGCTTTTGCTGATCCTGATTGGAAAACGCCACCAGCATGACGAAGAAGCTGACCAGCAGTCCCATCAGGTCGGCGAAGGTGACGAACCAGCCGTGACCGCCCGCATGTGCCTTTTCGCGCCTTGCCATCGCTAGGCCGGGACAGGTTCAGGCTCGGGCTCGCCGCGGTGCTTCTCCGGCAGATAGGCGATGAGCATTTCGCGCACCAGCGTCGGGCTCTTCGACTCGCGGATCATCAGCACGCCGTCGATGATAAGCGTGCGATTGATTTCCTCATCGGCGAGCTTGAGGTGCAGCTTGTCGGCGATCGGCAGACAGATGATGTTGGCGACCACCGCGCCGTAGAGCGTCGCCAAGAGCGCGGTCGCCATGAACGGGCCGAGCTTCGACGGATCGGTCATGTTGGCGAACATCTGCACCATGCCGATCAGCGTGCCGATCATGCCGAAGGCCGGCGCGCAGTCGCCGACCGCGCGATAGATTTTCTGGCCCTCGTCGAGATGGCTCAGGAAGTTGTCGCGATCGCGCTCGAGATTGTCGCGGATGAATTCGGCGTCATAGCCGTCGGCGACGAAGCGAATGCCTTTGGCCAGATAGGCATCTTCGACTTCGACCTTTTCCAGACCGATCGGTCCCTGCTTGCGGGCGATCTCGGCAAGGCCGGCGATCTCGTCCACCAGTTCACGCTGCGAGATGCGACGCATGGTGAAGACGAATTTCATGCCAAGCGGCAGGCCGTGAAAGATCGAGGACAGCGGGAAGCGGATCAGGGTCGCCGCAAACGAGCCGCCGAAAATGATGATGATGGCGTGGTCGGACACGAACATGCCCAGGCCGCCGCCCATGAGCATGAGGGTGATGACCACGGTCGCGCCGGCGAGCAGGCCGAGGCCCGTTGCTATGTCCATGAAACGCACCCAACCCGCGACGGCGGGCCCCCATTCTGGAGGAGCCCCGAGGAGCCAAGCTAAGGAGCCGAGCCAACACCCATGCTATGGCCCTATACGTAAGGTCATTGCGCTTAAGGGACGGTTACCGCTGGAACCTTTTGCGGCGTCGGAAAGCCGCGGATTGGCTTGTGCTTTGCCAGGGTAAATGGCTCGCAAAGGGGGATGACCCGCAGGCGAAAAACCAGCTAGATAGCCCGATCAAAGCGACAATTTCTGGCGAGAAAACCGGTGCGCGAATGCCGGGACGATAAGGGAGACCATGATGCGCGAGATCGGCCATTTTATCGGCGGCAAGGCGGTGAAGGGGGCGTCCGGGCGCTTCGGCGACGTCTTCAATCCCAATACCGGCGAAGTCCAGGCCAAGGTCGCGCTGGCGGCGAAATCCGAAGTCGAACAGGCGATCGCCAATGCGCAGTCAGCCTTCCCTGCCTGGGCCGCCACCAATCCGCAGCGGCGCGCCCGCGTCATGTTCAAATTCCTGGAACTGATCCAGAGCGAATATGACGATCTGGCGCGGCTGTTGTCGTCCGAACACGGCAAGACCTTCGCCGACTCCAAAGGCGACATTCAGCGCGGTCTTGAAGTGGCCGAGTTCGCCTGCGGCATCCCGCATCTGCTGAAGGGTGAATATAGCGAAAACGCCGGACCCGGCATCGATCTTTATTCGATGCACCAGCCGCTCGGTGTCGTCGCCGGCATCACGCCGTTCAATTTTCCGGCGATGATCCCGCTGTGGAAATGCGCGCCTGCCATCGCTTGCGGCAACGCCTTCATCTTGAAGCCGTCGGAGCGCGATCCGTCGGTGCCGATGCGCATCGCCGAATTGTTCATCAAGGCGGGCCTGCCGCCGGGCGTGCTCAATGTCGTCAATGGCGACAAGGAAGCGGTCGATACGCTGCTCAGCGACGCGCGCGTCAAAGCGATCGGATTCGTCGGTTCGTCTTCGATCGCGGAATATATCTACGCGACCGGCACCGCGCACGGCAAACGCGTGCAGTGCTTCGGCGGCGCCAAGAACCACATGGTCGTGATGCCCGATGCCGACATGGACCAGGCGGTCGATGCGCTGATCGGCGCCGGCTACGGTTCGGCCGGCGAGCGCTGCATGGCGGTCTCGGTCGCGGTCCCGGTCGGCAAGAAGACGGCCGACGCGCTCATTCAAAAACTCATTCCGCGCGTCGAAGGCCTCAAGATCGGACCGTCGACCGACACGCAGGCCGATTACGGACCGATGGTGACGCGAGAACTGCTCAACAAGGTGCGCGGCTATGTCGATACCGGCGTCAAGGAAGGCGCCAAGCTCATGGTCGACGGCCGCGGCTTCAAGCTGCAAGGCTACGAGAACGGCAATTTCATCGGCGGCTGTTTGTTCGATGACGTCACGCCCGACATGAAAATCTACAAGGAAGAGATCTTCGGCCCGGTGCTCGCCGTGGTGCGCGCCAAGGACTACGAAGAAGCGGTGCGGCTGCCGTCCGAACACGAATACGGCAACGGCGTCGCCATCTTCACTCGCGACGGCGACACCGCGCGCGACTTCACCAATCGCGTTCAGGTCGGCATGGTCGGCGTCAATTTCGCGATACCGGTGCCGCTGTCCTATTACACGTTCGGCGGCTGGAAGCGCTCGGGCTTCGGCGACCTCAATCAGCACGGGCCGGATTCGATCCGCTTCTACACCAAGACCAAGACCGTGACCGCGCGCTGGCCCTCGGGCACCAAGGAAGGTTCCGAGTTCGTCATTCCGACGATGCGGTGACGGCCCGACATAGCGCTTTAGAATCGCTCGATAGTTAAGCCCTCGATGACATAGGGCGCGTAGCGAAAGTCGCGAATAGCGGCGATCTCGTCGCCGACCCAGTCGAGGACGATGACATAGGCCACGCCATTCGCTGCGACGGTCGGATCCCTGACGAGAAGCACGGCGCGGCCGTCAGCCCAGCCGGGCATGGCCTGCCAATTGGGATTTTCGCGATAGCGCGTGAAATAGACCGAGACGTCCTTTCGTCCTTTCAGGCGCGTGCGGTTAACCAGGTCGAGACGGACCTCCTCGGACAGGAGATCGCGCAAGGCATCGAAATCGCGCGCATTGAACCGGTCGGCATAGGCCCGCAGCCGCGCGCGATCCGCCTCGAGAAGGCGCGGCATCGTTTCCTCAAGGCTTTCGACGAGTTCGCGAAACTTCGCGCGGCCGCGATGCAGCGCCGCCTTCACCGCGGCGAGGCTGATATCCAGCAAATCCGCGATCTCCGCCAGCGAATAGCCGAGAACGTCCGAAAGCAGCACACACGATCGTTGCAGCGTCGGCAGATGCACAAACGCGCTGAGACTCGCGGTTGCCGCGACACGCGCATCGGTTTCGCTCGCTTGATCCGCTATGTTCGCCAGCGCATCTTCGCTATCTGCGGTTCCACGCCGCTTGCGGCGGCGCAGCAGATCGAGCGCCGCATTGTGGGCGATGCGCAACAGCCAACCTTCCGGATTCTCGATCTTTCCCGCCATCGGCAATGCCTCCATGGCATGCGCCAAAGCGTCTTGGACAACATCTTCGCCCTCGAAGGCGGACCCGACCATGCGAGCGCAATAGCGATGCAGGCGCGGGCGCAGATTCGCCGCCAGCCGGGCAAAGTCGTCGTGATTCAAGAGCTCACTCCGTTGCAGCCGATCCGAAACGATAGACGTTTTGCGGCCGGCAAAGGATTCGCCGTCGCAAAAATTTTTCGGCAGCGCATCTTTTCAGGCGGCCGCGGCGTCCGTCCTTTATCGCCGCACGACGGCGCCACCACAGGCAAGGAGCAACGCCATGCAACGCCTCACCTTCGTCCGTTACACCGTCAAGCCGGACCGGATCGCAGAAAATGAAGCCCTGTCGCGCGCTGTATTCGCGGAGCTGCGCGGCACCACGCCGAAAGACGTGACTTACGCGCTGTTCAAGAAGGAGGCGGATTTTGTCCACCTCTTCGTCAATCTCCGCTCCGACGATTCCGAGGCCGTGACCCGACTACCGAGCTTCAAGACCTATTCAAAAGACGTCGCCGCGCGTTGCGCCGGACCGATCGAGCAGATCCGGCTGGGCCTGCAATTGGTTGACTCTTACGGGCTGCATCCGGTTGCGGCCCCGGCTTGAAGATCGCCGCTACAAAAACCGCGGCTCATCGTGTGGCAGGCCTAAGCGTTTGCCACACGATCAGCTGACGCACATATGGTTCGTCGTATCGCCGCCTGAATTGAAGCGGCACTGGCAGCGCGGCGGCCGTTCCAGGATCGAGATGGTGACCGTGGTGATGCGGTCCTTCTTCACTTCGATCTGGCACAGCGGCACCAGCGTGTTGCCATAGCCGTCCGCGCGCAGCGTCAGCGTGCCGGTGCTCTGGCGCAACAGCGCGCTGCCGTTCTTCACCGGCGCGAGCTTGATCGTGTCGAAATAGAGCTGCGCCGGCACCAGCGCCGTGATCGGGACGGTGTTGATCTGCACATAGCCGATGTCGCTCGACGGCCTCCAGGCAAAAATCGCCAAGCCGACGATGGCGGCACTTGCCAGAACGCCGGCGATCCGTCCGACGAGCGCGCCCTTTTTCACCTCGGGGCCCCGGCCAAGACCATTACCGGCTCAGGCGCAACTTATGCACGGCTCACGCGCCCGGCGGCTTGATGCCGCCGATCAGCTTGTTGAGCTGCGACGAGGCATTGCGAATGTCCTGGGTCAGGCCGCGGACGACATCGAGCGCCTTCTCGGCCTGCCTGATTTCGACCAGCTCGCCGATGAAATCCTCGTTCGACTGTAAGGTCTGCAACAGGCCGGCGAATTGCCCGCGGGCGTCCTGCAGCTCCTTGGTCGCGCTTTCGGTCTGCGTTTGCAGCCGCTGCCATTGGTCGATCAAATATTGCCGCTCTTCTGGCTTGAAGCGGCCGTCCTGCGCCAACACGCGAAGCTTGTCGCGGATGTGGCTGAGCGCCTTGGCGCCGAGCTGGGCGATCGGGCCGTTGTCGGACACCGCGGCCAGAAGCGTGCTGACGTCCTGACGCAGGCTGTCGATCTCGGCGCGCGCTTTGTCGATGTCGGTTTCGCTGTCGATGACGCTGGCGCCGTCCTGAATCTTCTTGGTCAGATCGGGGACGCTTTTCTGAAAGTCCTCGAGCTGTTGGGAGAATTGATCGACCGGCGAAGCCGGCGCATTGGCGATGATTTTGCCGTCCGGCGCATTGCCGCCAGCGCTTGCGGCGTCATCGGCGCGGGCAAGACTTGAAAGGGCAAGACTTGAAACAAGACCAGACAGCGCGAAAACCGCGGCGACGATCGCGGCGGCGATATACGGCGCGCGCGCGGCGCGAGCTTGATATGACGATTTCATGTTGATGTGCCTCCCACGACACAGGTCCCTCTAACGCCGATTCCGCGCAGCAATATTGGCGCAAGTGGGGCGCTCCGGCCGAATGCGATGGGAAAGATGGCTTGCGGCGCCGCGGCAATTGTCATTTCCTGTAGCCGGTTAGGCTCCGGCCTGCGCATTGCGGCGGCCGGTCACTGAACGAACGGCATGAAGCGTATCCTGCATAGCGCGGGCGGAATAAAAGCCGCCGCCATATTCCTCGTTCTCATCCCCGTTCTCGCGGGGCTGAGCGGCTGCACGAGCAGCGAGCGGCTCGGCGGCGGCCCCGATCAAACGACCATGCCTCCGCCCGCTCCCCCGCCGCCAGCGCAACCTTCGCCGCCGCCGGTCGATGTCGCCGGCAAGTGGAAGCTTTCCGTCGCCGGCAGCAGCGCTTGCGTCATGACCTTTGGCGGCTCGACCGGCGCGTCCGATGGCTCGATCGCGCCCGCCGGCGGCTGTCCCGGCAGCTTCTTCACCAGCCGCAAGTGGAGCTACGAGCACGACAGGCTCGTCATTCGCAATCACAAGGGCGAAGTGCTGGTGGAACTGTCTTTCGCCGGCGGCCATTTCGAAGGCCAAGGCAGCAACGGAGCGGTGTCGCTGACGCGCTAGCACGTAATCGCTCGGAACCTGTTCGAACGGGGATTTCGACATGCCGGAATATGAACTCTATTGCTTCGCCCAATCGGGCAATGCCTATCGTGCGGCGCTGATGCTCAATCTCATCGGCGCCGATTGGAAACCGATCTATGTCGATTTCTTCAAAGGCGGCGAGACGCGCACGCCGAAATACCGCGAGGAAGTCAACGAGATGGGCGAAGCGCCGGTGCTGGTTCACGGCAAAAAGAAGCTCACCCAATCCGCCGTGATGCTGACCTATCTGTCCGACCACACCGGCAAATTCAAACCCGAAGGTGAAGACGAGCGCCTTGAAGCGCTGCGCTGGATCATCTTCGACAACCAGAAGGTCAACGGCTTTCTCGGGCCCTATCGCTTCCTGAAAAATTTCGCACGGCCTCCCGGCGATCCCGCGGTCATGGCCTTCCTCAAGGGCCGCATCGACGGCAGTCTTGCCATTCTCGACAAGCGGCTTGGTAAAGCGCCGTTCCTGCTCGGCGAGCGGCCGACCATCGCCGACGTTTCGTATTGCGCCTATCTCTACTACCCGGCCGAGGAGTTCGGTTTCGACATCGCCAGCGAACACAAGAATATCGGCGCGTGGCTTGCGCGCATGAAGGCGCTGCCCGGATGGGCGCATCCCTATGATCTGATGCCGGGCTATCCGCCGAACTTGTAGTTTCGCGGCTACAGCGGAATATCGAGTGACTTCGGCATCGGCTTCGGCGCCAGTGTAGGCACTGGCGCAGGCGCCGGCACAAGCACTGGGGCGGCAGCGGGCTTTGTCGCCGGCGCAATTGTCGCCACCGAAGGCGCCGGTGCGGCGGCCGGCGGGGCTGGCGCAAATGCCGGCGCGGCGGCGGGCTTTGCGACCGACGCTGTCGCAGGCGGCGCCGGTGCGAAGGCCGGCGCGGGTGTCGCGACTTTAGGCGGCAGTGCTGAAGGCGGGACTGGCTTGGCGACTGCGCCCGGGACCCGAGTCGGCACAGATGACGGCGCCGCGATCCGGGGCGCCGGCGTCGGTGGCTGTGGCGGTTGCGGCGGGACGGGCTTGGCCGTCGGCGCGGCCGCGGACGGCGTCGATGCCGTCGTCGAAGGCGCGGCCGTTGCCGGTGGCGGCGGATTAGTGTGGGGCGTCATCTTAGCCGCCACGTTAGGCGCCGGTTGCGGCGAGGCGTGCAGCGAGGCTTGCGGCGGCTGTTGTGGGATCGCCTGCGGTTGCGGCGAGAGTGCCTGTTGCGGCGGCTGCGCCACGGCTTGCTGCTGCGCCGAATTCTGTTGTGCCGAATTCTGTTGCGCCGAATTCTGTTGCGCCGAATTCTGTTGTGCCATGTCCTGCTGCGGCGGCGGTTGCGGCGGCTGCGGCTCCGGCTCGCTGGCATATTTCGTCATGAAGGTGTGGGCGCTGGCGAGGAGCTTGCCGCCGTCGACCTTTTGCTCCTTCATCTCCTTGACCCACTTCTCGACGACCGGCTCGGTGAGCTTGCGCCAATGCGCAACCGCTTCCGGCAACAGCGTGACGATGGCATCGCCGCCGCGCGCCACGCCGTCGGCGACGCTTGCCGCCTCGATGTCCCACATCGCGCCCGCCATGCCGGCGGCGACCTGCCCGGAATTGCTGTCGATCACCGCCTTGAGATCGCGCGGCAGGCGGTCATAGGCGGCGCTGTTCATGGCGAGGACAAAGGTCGTGCTGCTCGGCGACGTCTCCGAAAATTCGGTATGCGTCTTGAGAAGATCGTTGAGCCGCAGCGCCGGCATGATGTGCCAGGGGTCGAGACAGCCTTCGATGACGTTCTGATTGACCGCGAGCACAAGCTGCCCGGTCGGCATCGGCACCGGTTCCGCGCCAAGCAGATGCAAGGCTTCGCCGGCGCGCTGCGTCGGCACGTGGATTTTCAGATCCTTGATGTCCTCGACGGTGCGGATCGGCTGGTTGGCGTGGATGACGCCGCGATCGGTGCAGGAGAAGCAGAGCGGACGGACTTCGTGGAATTCGTCTTTGAGATTAAGCGCGGCGAAATCCTGCAGCGCCTTGGAACTGACCAGCGCCCGGCGCGACGGCACGAACGGCAGGTCGAACATTTCGATCTTGGGGAAACGCCCGGGCGTCAGGCTCGGTGCGGTCCAGACGATGTCGGCATCGCCGTCGCGCGCCTGATCGAACAGACGCGGCGGCGCGCCGCCGAGCTGCATCGAGGGGAAGATGTCGATGCGGATGCGGCCGCCGGAATCCGCCTGCACCTTGCGCGCCCAGGGCACGATGAATTTGTCGTGCGCGCTCGACACCGAGGACATGAAATGATGCAGCTTCAGCACCGCCTGCGGCGCATCGGCGCGCGCCAAACGCAGGACGGCGGGAGCTGCGAGCATTGCCGCTGCGGAAGCAAGGAAAGTGCGCCGGGCAATTCGCATCACATTCCTCGCCGCCCTTTTTCCTTGTCTTCCTTGTCGCCCTTGCGCCTCGCGGCCCTGTTACAGCCGGTCGCGCCGCCAAGCGTCTTGCGCCGGCGCAGATCAGTTGCGGCGCGACGGACGATCGTGATCGTCGCGATGGTCGTTGTTGCCTGTGCGGACCATATTGACCACGACGCCGGGCGTCTGCGCCGCCGTCGCTTCGGCATGCGCCTCGGCCGAGCGCCGCTCGTAATTGCGATAGGACAGATAGCCGAGCGGCAGGCAGCCGAGATAGGCCAGCGTACCGGCCGTAAGCATGATCCACGGATAGGCGATCAAAAGCGCGAAGCTGAGCACCACGAGCAAGATCAGCGGCCCGACCATCTCCGGCGGCACGCGGGTGCCGACGCGTTTGCCGGAAAACACCGGCAGACGCGACACCATCAACAGCGCAATCGCGAGCGTGTAGAGCAGCGTCAGCCAGGTCAAGAAACCGGACCGCGGCACGCCGAGAAAAACCAGATAGATCGGCAACAGCACGGTGATGGCGCCGGCCGGCGCCGGAATGCCGACGAAGAAATTCGCCGCCCAGACCGGCCGGTCCGGATCCTCACTCATGACATTGAAGCGCGCGAGGCGGAGGCTGCCGCAAATGGCGAACACCATGGCGGCGATCCAGCCGGCGGATTTGAGATCGTGCAGGTCCCAGAAATAGAGGATCAGCGCCGGCGCGACGCCGAAATTGACGAAGTCGGACAGGCTGTCGAGCTCGGCGCCGAAACGCGAGGTGCCCTTGAGGAAGCGCGCCAGGCGGCCGTCGAGACCGTCCAGGATCGCCGCAAAGACAATGGCCGCGACCGCGAGCACATAACGGTTCTCGAACGCCATGCGGATCGCGGTCAGCCCCGCGCATAGCGCGAGCAGCGTCACCACATTGGGCGCCAGCGT
>DATHPQ010000182.1:0-38452 GCA_035483735.1 Xanthobacteraceae bacterium
GCTCGACAAAGTATTCAAGTTCTTTCCCGTCTTGGCGGAGCGACGCCATCAAGCCGGCGGCACGCTGTCAGGCGGCGAGCAGCAGATGCTGGCGATCGCGCGCGCCATGATGCTCGAGCCCAAAATCATCCTGCTCGACGAACCGACCGAAGGACTGATGCCGCGCATGGTGTCGCAGATTCACACCATCATCGACACGCTGCACGCGGAAGGCACCGCCATTCTTCTGGTCGAGCAAAACGTGCCACTGACGCTCGCGGCGAGCCAGCGCATCTACATCATGGAGAAAGGGTCCGTGCGCCACCATTGCGCGTCGCGCGACATTGACGCCAATCACCCGATCGTCAAGCAATATATGGGGGTGTGAGCGATGGACGCCGTAAGCCATTTCATCCATGCCCTTCCGCTCGACCTCCTGATCATCCAGACGGTGAACGGCATCGTCGCCGGCATGATCCTGGCTCTGGTCGCTTCCGGGTTGACGCTGATCTTCGGCATCATGGATGTGGTGAATTTCGCGCACGGCGAATTGTTCATGCTCGGCGCCTATATCGGCGTCATTATCGTCGCGGCGACCGGCAGTTTCTGGCTGGCGCTGATCGGCGCCGCCTTGATCGTCGCCCTGATCGGCGCGGCCTTGCAGATCGCGACGCTGCGGCCCTTGATCGGACGCGATCCGCTGAACACGATTCTCGCCACCTTCGGCGTCTCGCTGGTGTTGCAGAATCTGGTGCTGTGGTGGTTCGGACCGACGGCACGCCGGATTCCGGAGCCGCTGGGCGCATCGTTCACGCTGTTCTATCTGCAATATCCCTGGTACCGCATTTTGATCGCGGCGCTCTCCGCCGTGATCATCGGCAGCTTCTGGCTGTTCCTGAAATACGGCAAGTTCGGCATCTGGATCCGCGCCACCGCGCAAGACCGCGTCATGGCGCAGGCAATGGGGATCCCGGTTCCGCTCGTCTATACCGGCGTGTTCGCCATCGGCGCCGCAATGGCCGCGGCGAGCGGTGTATTGTTCGCGCCGCTGGTCGGCGTCAGCCATACGATGGGGCTCGATTGGGTACTGAAAGCCTTCATCGTCGTCGTGGTCGGCGGCATGGGCAATCTCGGCGGCTCGATCGCCGCCGCGATCTTCATCAGCCTCCTGGAATCTTACGCCACGATCTGGGTCGACCCATCGCAGGCGGTGATCGTGTCCTTCGTCGTCCTGATCCTCACGCTCTTGTTCCGTCCCACCGGCCTGTTCGTAGCGACGCCAAAATGACAAGTGTGCCGCTCGATAAAGTGTCACCGCTCGGCAAGATGAGGCTGAGCCACACCACCGTGTTCTGGATCGGCTTTTGCGCGGTCATGGCGCTGTTGATCGCGGCGCCGCTGGTGCTGCCGGAATTCTGGCGGCGCTTCCTCACCGAAATCCTGATCTGGGGTCTGTTGGCGATGTCGTCCGATCTGCTGATCGGCTATACCGGCATGATCTCGTTCGGCCACTCCGCCTTTTTCGGGCTCGGCATGTATGGCGCCGCCGGCGCCCTGATTGCCTTCGGCCCGCCGAACCTGTGGCTCGCCATGCTATTCGGTCTTGCGGGCGCAGCTGGCGCCGCGCTTTTCGTCGCGTTCTTTTCGACCCGGCTTCGCGACATCTACTTTGCCATCACGACACTGATCTTCAGCCAGATCTTCTACGTCATCATTTTCACCTGGACGCCAGTGACTGGCGGCGAGAACGGCCTGATCTTCAGCCGCCCCCATCTATGGATCCCCCTCCTCTACGATGCGCGCTTCACCTCGACCACCATGCACTGGTTCGTGTTGGCGGTCGTCACGGGCTCCTATCTGGTCCTGCGCCGGGTGACGCAATCGCCGTTCGGCATGGTGCTGCAATCGATCCGCGAGAACGAGGCGCGCACCCGCGCCATCGGCTATGCCGTCGAGCGCTACAAGATGGTGTCGGTGATGCTGTCCGGCCTGTTCGCGGGGCTCGCCGGCGTGCTCTACGCCATCCAGAATCAGTTCGCCGCGCCCGACTTCGTCTATTTCCTCACCTCGGGCGATACCGTGATCTTCAACGTCATGGGCGGCATCGGCACTTTAGTGGGCCCGATCGTCGGCGCCGGCTTCTTCCAGCTGATGCGCGATCTGCTCTCGCGCATGCTCGGCGATCAGTTCCCCTATCTGATCCCGCTCGGTGTCATCTTCATCGTGATGATCATTTTCCTGCCGCAGGGGATTTTGGGCTTTGCTCGAAGGTGGCTGAATAAGTAGCCACGATAAGTCGTCACGGCGCCGATCAGTTCGGCTTCTTCTCCAAGAACGCCGCCAGCGCGCCGGTATCGAGCTTGTCGCCGTCAAAGTCGTCCGCAATGTGCTCGTAAAAGTGCGCGGCGCCTTGGTAGAGTTCGTGCGCCGCCGGGTCCTCGCCGACGAAGCCCGCGATCTCATGCATTTCCGCGATCCAACGATAAGCCTTGGGCGGCATCATCGACAATGATCGCTTAAACCAGGCGAACATCTCCTTCTGGCTGCCTTGCAGTTCAGCAAACAGATCGTCGGCATTGCCGGCGCGGGTCGCTGCCAGCATCATCGCCGCACCGATCGCCTGCGTGCCCTTGGTGATGCCGGCGTAAGACATTTTCAGCGCCGAAGCCGCGCTCATCGCGCCGTCGAGCACGCGGATGTCGAGGCCGTAATCGCGCAACCTCGCGAAGCGTTGCGCCGCGGCACCGGACGCATAGAAGCGTGGGCCGGCATCGCCTGGCTTCGGGGGCTGGCCGATGATGCCGGCGTCGGCGAACGGGCAGCCGGTCGGCGCGATCGCCGCCGCCACCTTTTCCACCGTCTTCGGATTGATGGCGTTGCAATCGACATAGACCGGCTTGGCATTGCTCGCGGTGAGCACCGGCACGAAATGCTGCGCCAAAGGCAGCGCGTCACCTGGCGGCAGGATCGAAAGAATAAAGTCGGAGGCCGCGATCTCATCGTCGCTCGCGTCGGCCATCCCGGCGGCTTTGGCCCGCGCCTGCGTCTCGGCGCTGCGGCCCTTGAGCGAGGTGAGCACTTTGAGCCCGTTATCGGCGAGCCTTTTGCCGACGGCGGCGCCCATGGCGCCGGGCGCGATCACTGCGACGACAGGTGTCATAACGTCCTCGATTGCGGAATGAGGCGCAGAGATTAGCAGCTTGCAATCGCGATGTACCAGCCGCGCGGCCGTTAGAGCAGGTCAGAGCGTTTCGCTGGGCTTGCCCGTGCCTGCGCTCTGCAACCGCCGCCGCAGCGCCGGCAGACTGCCGTCGGCGCCCGGCTGATAGACCACGGAAAAGCGTGCCACACTCTTGGCAAAGGCCGCCGCATCGGCAGGTTTCTTCACGTCGAAAGAATCAAAACCGGCCCGGACCAGAAATTGGAACTGATCGCGCAGCACATCGCCGGTGGCGCGAAGCGTGCCGCGGAAGCCGTATTGCTCGCGTAGCAGTCGCGCCTGGCTATAGGCGCGGCCGTCGCGGAATTTTGGAAATTCGAGCGCGATCAGCGCGAGATGGCCGAGCCAGGGCTTGAGTTCAGCAACGCGCTTGTCGTTCGGCCACAGCACGCCGAGCGAACCGTCGCGGCCGATCAGCGTGTCGGCTTCGGCAAGGAAGCGCTTTCCCGGTACGATGACCGGGACGCGTTCCGGGATCGGCGCATCGGCGGCGACCCGCACATAGCGGTCCTCGACGATCTTGCCGTTTTCAACGAGCGGCATAGACGCGCTCCCGGAACGGCTCGACGCCGATGCGCTTGACGGTATCGATGAACAGTTCCTCCGGCCGCTGCCGCAGCTCGATATAGGCGGCGGCGATGTCTTCGACGACGTCGGCGACCTGCGCATAGGGAACCGCCGGGCCGACCAGCGCGCCGAGCGCGGCGTTCTCATCGGCTTTGCCGCCGATCGTGATCTGATAGAACTCCTCGCCGTTCTTCTCGACGCCGAGAATGCCGATGTGGCCAACGTGATGATGGCCACAGGCATTGATGCAGCCGGAAATATTGATGTGCAGCCGGCCGAGATCGCGCTGCAGGTTGAGATTGGCGAAGCGGCGCGTGATCTCCTGTGCGATCGGGATCGAGCGCGCATTGGCGAGGCTGCAATAATCGAGCCCAGGGCAGGAGATGATATCGGAGATGAAATTGACATTGGGCACGGCGACGCCGACGGCATCGAGCGCGCGCCACAATTCCGGCAGATCGCGCTGCGCGACATGCGGCAGCACCAGGTTCTGCTCATGCCCGACGCGGATCTCGCTGAACGAATAGCGATCTGCAAGACCGGCAATCGCGTCCATCTGTTCAGCCGTCGCGTCGCCCGGCGTGCCACCTTCGGGCTTGAGCGACAATGTCACGATGGCGTAGCCCGGCGCTTTGTGATTGGCGACGGAATTGCCGACCCAGGTGTCGAAGCGGCGGTCTGATTTGCGCGCAGCGGTGAACTCTTCTGGAATATCGGTGAGCTTCTCGTAGCGCGGATAGACAAAGCGGCCCGCGATCTCGCTCACAACGGCGTCGTCGAGCACGAGCGCGCCTTCCTTGATACTGGCCCATTCCGTCTCGACTTCCTTGGCGAAGGCTTCCGGCCCGAGCTCGTGCACCAGGATCTTGATGCGCGCCTTATAAATATTGTCGCGGCGACCGAACTGATTGTAGGTGCGCAGCACCGCTTCGACATAGCTGAGCACGTCGCGCTTGGCGAGGAACGGCTTGATGGTCTGCGCCAGGAACGGCGTGCGGCCGAGCCCGCCGCCGACCATGACTTCGAAGCCGGTTTCGCCGGCGTCGTTGCGGTGCATCTGCAGCGCCAGATCGTGGATGCGCAAGGCGGCGCGATCATGCGTCGACGTGCCCACCGCGATCTTGAATTTGCGCGGCATGAAGGAAAATTCCGGATGCAAGGTGACGTGCTGGCGAATGAGCTCGGCGAAAATGCGCGGATCCTCGGTCTCGTCGGGCGCGACGCCGGCCCATTGATCGGTGGTGATATTGCGCACGCAATTGCCGCTGGTCTGCATGCCGTGCATGCCGACGCTCGCCAGATCCGCCATGGCGTCCGGCAATTCGGCGAGCTTGATCCAGTGATATTGAATGTTCTGCCGCGTGGTGAAGTGACCGTAGCCGCGGTCGTATTTGCGCGCGACACGCGCGAGCATGCGCATCTGCTCCGACGATAATGTGCCGTAGGGAATGGCGGTGCGCAGCATGTAAGCATGCAGCTGCAGATAGACGCCGTTCATCAGGCGGAGTGGCTTGAATTCTTCCTCCGTCAATTCGCCGTTGAGCCGCCGCGCCACCTGGTCGCGGAACTCAGCGACCCGCTCGTTGACCAGCGTCCGGTCGAATGCGTCATAGACGTACATGGCTGACCTGCTCGGCTTTCTGGTTAGCCGAATTCGCGCGCGAGCTTTAAGCCGAAGCGCGATCTTTTTCGAGAACTTTCCCGGCGCTCACGGGAAGCTCGATGGTCGGGCCGCCGAGGCGGATCAGCTCGCGCAGATTGCCGGGGCGCACGTTGCCGCCGGGGAGAAGTTTCACCGGCGCCACATAAGCGCCGACCGCGCCGAGATCGTCGGCGACCGCGCCGGCCATGAGCTGTTGCGCGCTCGCGCCGTCGGTGGCGATGGCGGCGCCGCAGAGCTCGGTCGTCCAGCCGCTGGCATGGCGGTAAACCACCGCGCCATCGCCGGTACGATTGGCGGTGACCACGACCGGGCCGGTCACTTTGATTTTCTTCTGCTCGAGCGGCGACGTCATTGTGACCTCATCTCTGCGCCAAGGGCGCTTTGCGCCCGCCTGAAGAATGTTATTCTATATATGATGGCTTGAGCGCCGACAAACAGAAGAATATTCTATCAAATTTAACTGTGGAATTGGGATATTGCTCCACAAAACGCGCACGCGAACAAATGTTTGTTCGAAATGTCGGCCGCAAATCGAGGCGACAAGAACGGCATGGACGAGAGCTCCGGTTCCAGCACGAGCGCGCCGACGGCAAGCGGCAAAGCCGGCGAAGTCTTTGGCGCCTTCCTGCGGCTCGGGCTGACAAGCTTTGGCGGTCCGATCGCCCATCTCGGCTATTTCCGTGAAGAATTCGTGGTGCGCCGCAAATGGCTCGACGAAAAGGCCTATGCCGATCTTGTCGCGCTATGTCAGTTCTTGCCGGGGCCGGCTTCGAGCCAGACCGGATTCTCGATCGGACTCATGCGCGCAGGCTATGCCGGCGCACTCGCAGCGTGGGCCGCTTTCACGCTGCCGTCGGCGATCGCGCTCGTCCTCTTCGCCTATGGCGCCAAAGCGCTGAACGGGCCGGCAGGAACGGGCCTGTTGCATGGTCTCAGGCTCGTCGCCGTCGCCATCGTCGCGCAGGCCGTTTGGGGCATGGCGCGCTCGCTGTGTCCGGATCGCGAACGCGCTTCGATCGCGGTTGTGGTGGCGGTGCTCATTTTGTTCAGCACCACTTCCGTCGTCCAGATCGGAGCCATCGCGCTCGGCGGCGTTGCCGGACTTTGGCTGTGTCGCGATGGCGCGCCGGTGGCGCCGTGCCATATGGCAATCCCGGTGTCCCGCACCGCGGGACTCGTGGCACTCACATTGTTTTTTGTCCTGCTCGGTGGATTGCCGATCCTGCGCAGTCTGGGGCTGGCGCAGGGCGTCGCGGTGTTCGAGGCGTTCTATCGCTCGGGCGCGCTCGTTTTTGGCGGCGGCCATGTCGTGCTGCCGCTGCTGCGCGACGCATTCGTCGGACCGGGTTGGGTCAGCGACGACGCGTTTCTTGCCGGCTACGGCGCGGCGCAGGCAGTACCGGGCCCGCTATTCACCTTCGCTGCCTATCTCGGCACCGTTATCAATACGTCGCCGCACGGCATCGCCGGCGCGGCATTGGGGCTCGTCGGCATTTTCCTTCCCGGTATCCTGGTTCTCTTGGGCACGCTGCCGTTCTGGAACACCTTTCGTCAGCGCAGCGACGCCCAGGCCGTCATGCGCGGCGTCAATGCCGCGGTCGTCGGCATACTGGCGGCCGCGCTTTACAATCCGGTCTGGATCAATTCGGTCAATTCATCGCGCGATTTTGCCGTCGCGCTGGTCGGTTTCATTCTGCTCACCGTCTGGCGCACGCCGCCATTAGTCGTCGTCATCTTCGGTGCGCTCGCCGGCATGGCGCTGGCGCTCCTGCCCTAAGATCAATAAAAGCGGCACAACTGCCTCAGCGATTTCCAAAAATCGCGATCTCAAAACACAAGGGACGGACAATGAACGCCAAGATCGACACAAAGATCGGCATCCAAGAGAAACTTGCGTCCGCGGGTGACCGCCTGCCGGTCAATTACGATCGCGCGCCGCAATATGCCGGCATGATCGCGGACAAAGACGTCGCGGTGCCGATGCGCGACGGCGTCAATCTCTCGGTCGACATCTACCGGCCCGACGCCAAGGAGAAATTTCCGGCGCTGCTCGCCTTCGCGATCTACAACAAGGATCTGCAAGGCCCGGACGTCGCCGAGGCGCTGCCGCCACAGCCGTCCTGGTCGACGCTGTGGGCGGGGCCGCTCGAGGCCGGCGATACCAAATTTTTCGTGTCGCGCGGCTATGTTCACGTCATCGGCTCACCGCGCGGCGTCGGCAAGTCCGATTCCGGCGGCTCGCGGCAATGGGACAGCTACGACCTGATCGAATGGATCGCACAACAGCCGTGGTGCGACGGCAATGTCGGCATGGTCGGCATTTCCGGCTTCGGCGCCGAGCAGCTTCACGTCGCACGGCAAAATCCGCCGCATCTGAAGGCGATCATGCCGCTCGATCCGCGCGGCGCCTATGGCACGCTCGGCAGCTTCCGCGAGGAATATCCCGGCGGCGTCATTCATCTGTTTCGCTATTACCTGATGCATCTTGCGGCGATGCACGGCGCCAAGGGCAAGCCGGGCGCTCTGCCGCCGGACAAGGAAGCGCTGTGGCAGACGGCGATGAACAATCCCGACTACAGAATGTATCCGCACATCTACAATGTGATCGCGCAGAAGGGGCAGCACATGCCGCCCTATTTCGCGCTGCTCATCGAGCCTTACGACAGCGAAGCGGTGGTGCAGGAAGCTGAGACCGGCTTCAAGAACATCAAGGTGCCGACTTATACCGGCTCGGGTTGGTACGCTTATAGCTACAAGACCCATCTCAACGGCGCGCAGAACTATTTCGAGAAAATCTCAGCGCCGAAGAAGCTTTTGTTCGGCGGCCCGTCGCATCATGAACGGCCATTCCACGCGCTCCACGGCGAAATCCTGCGCTGGCATGATCAATGGCTGAAAAATATCGACACCGGAATCATGACGGAGCCAGCCGTGCGCTATTGGGTGATGGGCGCCAACGAATGGCGCACCGGCACCGATTGGCCGCTGCCGGAAACGCAATGGACCAAATTCTATCTCAATAGCTGGGAGCGGCTGCAGGCCGCGCCGTTCGTGCCATCGAGCGCGGATGATGAATTGCCGCCCGACGCTTTTGTGCAGATGCCGCCGACGCAGACCAATAATGTGCAAAACCTGCGCTATCTGACCGATCCGCTGCCGCAAGATGTGCTGATCGCCGGTCCCGCGGTGCTCAATCTATTCGCCGCCATCGACCAGGATGACACCAACTGGTTCGTCATTCTCAAAGACGTCGGTCCGGATGGGTCGGTGCGCACCGCACGCGACGGCGAGCGCGAACTGCCGTCGGACCTCAAGGAGCGTGAATTGACCCGCGGCTGGCTCAAGGCTTCGCATCGCGCGCTCGATGAGAAACGCTCACGGCCGTGGAAGCCGTGGCACCGGCTCACCCGCGCGGCGCAACAAAAAGTCACGCCGGGCGAGATCACCGAATACGCAATCGAGATCATGGCGACAGCCAATTTGTTCCACCGCGATCACCGCATCTGCGTCGAAATCGCTTCGGCCGACATGCCGTCAGGGGTCGGCGGGGCGACCAACGTGGAATACGTGCCAAATCACATCGTCAGCAGCAAAACCACGCTGCACAAAATCTACCACGACGCCAAGCGGCCCTCGCATCTCTTGCTGCCGGTCATTCCCTTGGAATAGGCCTCGCGCGCCGAACTGCAGTCGCGGCAAGAGCCATACGAATTGCTCAACAAATAGGCGTGCAGGCGCGCCGGAACTGACCGGCAATCGCTACGCCTGGCGAGCCCGCGAGCCGCTCGGGAAGTAAACGGCTGAATGTTAATGTAATTTTAAAATTGAAACTTCATGATCGGCATGCAGCAGAAGTTGTGCGCCTCGCCGAATGTGCGCGCCGACCTTGGTTTTTTGACCGGCAATTGGATGACGAACCGGGGCGTGACCATCTCTGGCAGTCCGCGGCCCGTGAAGCGTGCAAGCACGCGCGGCACGCCCTTCAAAGGCGGCGGCAGACATTCGGCTGCGGCCGCGGTCCCCGTCGCGACATTCGCATTGATAGCGGTGTCGGCGGCGACGGCAGGCTATCTGGCTTGGCCGAAGCCGGCGACCGACGAAAACACCGCCTCTGTCAGCGAGGCGCATCGGCTCGGCGTCATTGTGAGCGACACCGGAAACTTGAGGTGCGTGCACGCAACTTTCGACAATCTCACGGGACGTATTACGGAAAAGAGCGTGCCCTGCGAGCCAACCGCAAGCGACGGACATCCGCCCGCCGCGCCGCTGGGAACGGTCCACACCCTCAACGCAATCAGCAATTCGTTTCGGTGACACCAAGGTCCAGCCTCGATCATGCTCGAAGCCAACACGACAAACAATGCCGACAAAGTTGGAACGAGACCGGCCAATTCCTTGTGCTTTATCTTGGACAAGGACTTCATTTTCCGGCAGGGACTCGCGGCGGAACTGCGGCGGACGGGGATAGACGTCGTTGAATTGTCGGCGAATTCGCGCCTCTCGGACATGGTCGAAGACCAAAATCCGGATATCGTTTTGGTCAACGTCGATCGAGCGGTTCCGCATGAATGCGTCAGGACGCTATTGGCGCTGAAGGAACCAAACTACGTCGGCGCTGTTCAGCTGTTCGGCAATACCGATCTTGCAGTCCTAGAATCTCTCAACATGGTCGGCGCCGATTGCGCGCTGACGATGCTGCCGCCTTTGCAGAAGCCGATCAAGGCGACCACGCTCCATCGCATCATTCGCGATCTGAAGCTCGGCTCTGTGGCGCCGTCCTCGGCGAGCATTACGCTTGCCGAGGCGCTGGCGAGGGACCTCGTCACATTTCTTTATCAGCCGAAATTCGACCTCAAATCCGGGAATCTTGTAGTCGGCGCCGAAGCCACGGCGCGGGTCAATCATCCTAAGCTCGGCGTCCTTACCCCCGACCGCTTCATGAAGGGCGCCGATCAGGACGATCTCCTCAATCTGTCGAACCACGCACTTGTCAATGCCGCGAGGTCAAGCGTGCATTTCCAAGAATTGGGCCTGGCGATGCAAATCTCGATCAATATCGGCGTGGAGAATCTGCTGTCGCTTCCGGTTGTGGATATCGTTTCACGGTATCGGCCGGAGCGGAACGACTGGGGTGGCATCCTACTGGAAATCACCGGCAGGCAGTTCGTCAGCAAGGGCACCGCACTGATGCCGCTCCTGGACAAACTGAAGGAGGCCGGCATTCCCATCGCGGTGGATAATTTCGGCGTCGGCGCTATCTATTTCGACGTATTCAATCAAGTCAGATGCGCAGAAATAAAGATCGACCGTTCGCTTATCGAGGGTTGCGCGAGCGACAGCGGCAAGAAAAGAACCTGCAAGAGCATCATTCAAATGGCGCACAATTTCGATGCGCTGGCCGTGGCGGTCGGAGTCTCGAATGAAGCCGACCTTAAAACGCTGGCCGGGCTCGATTGCGACCTGGCGCAAGGATTTCTTTTTGGGAAGCCCATGACGGTCGGAGAAATCGATTCCCTCATCGCCCAATCGCGGCTGGGGACGCGAGGCTCCGTTTCGAACTAGACCTTGATCCAATTCCATTGAATCGGATCAAGGTCTAGATTTCTTTGTTGAGCATGATCTTTTCCGAAAACCGGTCTCCACTTTTCCGGATCATGCTCTAGCCGCCGGATCGGCTGCGTGTCCGGTCGCGATGTCGGCGACCTTGCCTGCATCTTCCGGTGCCGCATTGCCGCGCCAAACAACATGCATGTCGGGACGGATGAGCACGAGATCGTAGCCGTAAACGTCGCGCGCGACTTTATCCGGCACGTCGAGCACCCGCACCGGCGCGCCGCGCGCGGCGATGGCATCTCGCAGGCCGCCGGCATCCGCCTTGGTGCCGGCAAGCTTCAGGACCGTATAGCCGTCCGCGATTTTGTCCTGCAGCGGCGTGCCGCCGTCGAGCCAGACATGCGGCAGCCGAGCGCCCGGCCAAGTCGTCGGATGATATTCGCGAAACAGATGTTCCGGCCCGCCTGGAATGTTGCAGACGATCGGCGAGTCGACATAGCGGTAGCCGAGCTCGGCGCCGATCATCTCGTTGCTCTTGCGCTGCTCGACGTCGGCAACGGCGCTGAGCTTTTTGCGCGTCTCCTCTCCCGCGGGCGAATCCTCGCGAATATCCGGCCGCCACATGCCGCGCCATTTGCGCCGGCCGATCGTCGCATAGCGCGAAGCGCCGACATTGCGGTCGCCGATCTGGCGGCGCTCGACCTCGTAGGACTTCAGGAGCCCCGGCCCGCCCCAGCCGGCAAGCGTCGCGGCAAGCTTCCAGGCAAGATCGGTCGCGTCGCCGACGCCGGAATTCATACCGAGCCCGCCGGTCGGAATGACCAGGTGGGCGGCATCGCCGGCGATGAAAACGCGGTTTTGCCCGTAGCTGTCCGCGAGCAGCAAATTCTGCCGCCACGGCGCACACGACAGCATCGCGTATTTCACCGGCACGCCAATGGTGCGCTCGAACTGCGTCTTCATCGCCTCGTCGCTGTCGACCACCGAATGCAGTGTCCAGTGCTTGGTGGAGTCCTGCATGATCAGAAAGGTCGATTTGTTGTCGGCGATGTGATAGTGGCGGCCCCTGCCCGGCCCCTGTCCGTGACCGTTGATGAGCGGCAGCCGCTCGAACAATTCGTCGCATTTGAACAGCGCCTGGCGCAGCGTCAGCAGGTTGCCTTCGCCGGACAATTCGATGCCGAGCTCCTTGCGCACCAGGCTCGCGCCGCCGTCGCAGCCGACGAGATATTTGGCGCGGATCTCCTCCGCGCCGCCCGCCGTCTTCACGCACGCGGTGACGCCCGCCGGATCCTGCTTGAGCGACATGAACTCGCAGGCAAAACGCACATCGATCGCCGAGATCGTCTCGGCGACAGATTTCAGCAGCGGCTCAAGCGTATATTGCGAGATGAGTTGATAGGGCTCGAGTGGCATCGAGCCGTCATTGCTCTCGCGTACATTCTTCTGTGCCTGCTCGACCGACGGATAGCTCAAGTGCAGGAGCGGCGGCTCGTTGAGCGCCAGCATGACATAGACGTCCATCGGAACGTCGGGCCGCAGCCCCGCGGCACGGATCTTCTGTGACAGCCCGAGCCGCCGATAGATCTCCATGCTGCGCGCATTGATGCGCTCCATTTTCGGCAGGAACGCCGGTTTTTCCTTCTGCTCGATGAGCGTGCAGCGCACGCCCCGCTTGCCGAGATCGATCGCAAGGGTAAGCCCGGTCGGCCCGGCGCCGACGATCAGAACGTCCGTATCCGTCATGCTGCATTCACCGCGAATTCACTGACCTGTGCCGCTGCTCTTACTTCTCGGGCATCGTCTGTTCAAGCTCGGTGAAGGGCTGATAGACGGCATCCCCGCATTGCTCCGGGGTGGAATCGACGAATTGGGTGATTTCGCCGCCGAGGAAGATGGCCATTTTGTTCTTGATCTCGCTATGGCCGTTGAACACCAGGCAAACGACGTAGCGCGGACTTTCCCCGCCGACCGGCTTGAGAGCGGCCTGCGCAATGCGGGCGCCGCGGAAATCGGCGCGGTCCAGCAATTGCTGCGACAGGAAGATGGCGACATCCCTGCGGTAGTTCTGCGGATAAAGGTTGGGATCCACGGCAGGAGCTTGGGGCAGCTTGGTGTTGAACGAGCACCCGGCGACAGCAATCGCCAGCGTGACCGTCAGGAACACTGCCCCAAAGCCCCCGCAAAAATTCGACCTGACCTGGCGCACCTCGACCCATCCCTCCGCGCCGTCCCCGGGTCCACTATAGCAAAGAGCGCCGGCCGCATTCACGGGCGGCGGCTTGCCGCGGCTCGCGATTACGGCTGGCGGGTCTTAGTCGCCGGGCGCCGGCCCGCACCAGCCCGGCAGATAACCGGCGTCCGGCGACTTGGCCAATTGCAGCGCCTTCTCGAGCGCCCCATCGAAATTGCTCTCGACCGATTTGCGCTTCATGCGCCGGCGCAGATACTCCGCCCAAATGAACTCGCTGAACGGGGTCGTGTCCTTGGCATAGCCACCCTCGCGGCGAAGCTCGCCGGCGAGCGAACGGAACGGATCGTCGATCAGTTCGGTGATCGACTTCGGGATGTCCTTGTAGTGCCGGCGTATGCCGTTGTCGTCGAACGGGTGCATCCAGCTGCGGTTGTCCATCACGTTCCAGAACTCGTCCGGCTCGAGCTTGCTCAGATTGGCGACCACGGTCACCGCCACGTTCTTGACCTTCTCCTCATGCAGCGCCAGCGAGAGGTGATGATGGTCGATGACGTAGTGGCGTTTCTTCGGACCCAGGATCACGGGAATCATGTGCGTGCCGAGAAACTTTCCGCCCTTCGTCATGCCGATGTCCCGCCAGTGCTTACGTTTGGCCTGGACCTCGCGCATGCCGACGGTGATCTGGGTCGGACGAAGATCGGTAATGGCGACCGTCGTCAGTAACGGTTCGCGAACCATGATTTCCTCCTCAAGCAATAAATCCGAGGCACTTCAATAAAGCATAATCTTCTCGGAAAACCGGCGTCCGTCTTCCGGACCATGCGGCCCCAATATCGGCACGACACGGCGGCCAAAAGCAAGCCGCCCGGCGCGCGGGCGCCGGGCGGTAATTCCAGTCTGAAATCAGAGCCAGCCGTGCTTAATGCGCCAGCGGATCGGGCCGGACCTGGATGTGAACGGCCATCGGCATCATGCCTTTGCCGCCTTCCTTGAGCCACGGCGTGCGATCGCCCTGCGATGACCACAGGCCTCTGCCCTTCCAACCGCCGTTCGGATCGTCGATGCGCGCATCCAGTCCCTTGGCGTAGAAGCTGATCGGATAAGGAATACGCATCATGACCATCTTGCCGTCGACCAGAGCGGCAAAGCCGTCGTTCTCGTTGGCTGTCGAGATCGGCACGTCCTTGCCAAGACCGACCGCATTGTGCTGATCGACCCAGGTGTAGTAGCTCGCCTCGGCGCTGTTATCGCCGATGCCCTGGAAGCCCGGGCCCGGATATTTGTAGAACGCCCAGCCTTCGGGGCACTGATCGCCGGTCGCATTGGGCCCGTTGAGCGGCGCCTTGCATTTCGACCGATCGAAGCTGCCGAGATGGCCGCTGGCGAGCGACACCCAGACGACACCCTTTGAATCGATGTCGCCGCCGCGCGGACCGAAACCCGGCATCGGTATCGCGTAGAACTCCGACAGTTTGGTCTTCGGATCGAAGCGCAGCACGCCGCTCCGCCCGGCGAAAATATTCATCGTGTACCAGACCGAGCCGTCCACCGGATTCGGCATCACCGCATAGGGTCCCGATCCGGCAATACGTATGTCCTTACCGGTCTCGGCCGGCTTGCCCGGCTCGGTGTAATCGTCAAGCTTGCCGTTGCCGTTGGTGTCGAGCACGAACGGCGCCCAGCCTTGCGCCTTTTCGGCGTCGCCGGTTTCGTCGAACACTTTGGTATCGAGCCAGCCGGCCACCGGGCCGCTGCCGCTCACCCATAGAACATTGTCTTTGTCGAAACCGAATTGCAGATGATGGGTGCCGAAGCAGGTGTCGACAAAAGTGAACTTCTGCGTCTTCGGATCGAACACCGCCAGTTGACGCTCATTGCTGTCGATCGGAAACGCCTTGGCGTAGGGATTGTCCGAGCCTTTGCGGCAGAAGGCGGGCGTACCAGGCGCGTGATTGGTGCCCGTCATCCAGACCCGGCCCTTGGAGTCGAACATGTCGTTGTGATTGTCGAATTTGGTGTCCCAGATCTGCTGCAAGCCCCAATAGGCCGAGGCCGCGAGCGGTTTCTGGATGGCGGCATGGCCCGGCCCGAGTGCCTCCGGCACGTCGGCCCCTTCGGGCGGCGTGATGTAAGTGACTTTTGAGGTCTTCGGATCGAGCACCGGCAGATGATCGGTGGCATATTCCGTCGAGCCATAGAGCGGGCCGTTGGCGTCGACTGTCGGATTACGCTTGTCCGACGAAATCAGGTCGTGGAGATAGTGCTGATCGTCGCCCCAATCCCAGGTCGTTATGACCAGGTTGCGCTCGATGCCGGCGGGCCGCGGCGGCTTGGTGAACGGCAATTCGCCGTTGGCGATGCGATCGGTCCAGTCGCCGAAATATTTGAACGGCACGCCGCCCAGTTGGCCGGCCAGCGGATTGACCATATTCGGTGACGCCTGACCTGACTGGACGCGCCGCATCCAAGCGTCTTCGCCGCTCTTGAATGTTCCGAGTGCCGCCGGAATGGTCCGCGTCGCCAACTGGCCAAGCTGGTGACAGCCGACACAAGCTTGATTCTTGATTGCCGTTAGCCAGGCGACCTGCGTGACATTCTCCGGGATGTCGCTCTTGCCGCCGAACTGATCCTTGTCCGGGATTTTCAGCATCGCGAACCAATAGATCGCCGGATAATATTTGGCCGCGGCCGCATTGTCGGACGCCGGAACCGCGGTGAGACTGAGGTGCTGCCCCGGCGTGGCGTCGATCTTGGCGGAATCGACGAGGCCATAGCCGCGTACCCAGACCTGATATTTGGCCTTGGGCAGATCCGGCACAACGAAACGACCCTGATCGTCGGTGACGACGATCTTGGCGTAGCGGGTCGGAAGCTCGCGGGTTTCCGCAATCACCCAGGCGCCGGCTTCCGGGCCATGCGGCCCCGTGACAACGCCGCCGATGTCGTCATTGTCGATCTTGACGGCACTCGCGGCACTTTGCGCGAAAGCCTTGCGTGCGTTGAATTGTGTCGGCAGCGCCGTCCAGAGCGCGGCCATAGACAGCGAGACGGCCAGTGCCGCGGCATGGCCAAGCAATGCCCGCTTCATGCGATCCTCCCGATGGTGCGAAGCCGGAACGTTGACCGGCCCGTCGATTATTATGACGAACGAAATTTGCCTGAGCGGGCAGCCGCCCGCAAGCGCAAAGGCGCAGGCCGGGCGTGCCACAACCGATATCTGCAATGCAGAAAGGCGAGCGTGATCAGGACCGGTTGCGGTACGACGGTTCCGACGGCCGGCGTGGTAGTGTCGTGATTCTCATGATCCGCTTTCGCCATACGATGCTTGTATTGTCGGGCTGCTCGCTGGCGCTTCTCGCCACGGGGCGGCAGCCGGCGTGGAGCCAACAGCAGCGCCCGGCTTACGGCGCCATCCGCGCCGCGCCCGTGCCTTTACCGCCGCAGAACCCGGCCACCGCAGCCAATCCCGCGCCGGTCGCGAAACCAGCACCCGCGGCAAAACCCGCGGTTGGGATCTGTCATCCGGAAACTTTCCGCGTCGTTGTCGATGTCGGACATACCGCCGCGGTGCCCGGCGCGATGAGCGCGCGAGGAGCAACGGAATATAGTTTCAATCTGGCGCTGGCTCAGGAGGCCAAACAGGCGTTGGTCGATGCCGCCTTCGCCAAAACCGAGCTTCTCATCACCGACAAACCGCCGCCCCAAGGCCTCATGGTCCGCGCGGCGGAAGCCAACAGGCTGCCCGCAGATCTGTTCCTATCGATCCACCATGACTCGGTGCCGGACGATCTTTTGAAGACGTGGCAGTACGAAGGGCAGGATCAGCATTACAACGACGATTATCCGGGCTACGCGCTGTTCATCTCCAATGACAATGGCGATCGCCTCGGCAGTCTTTTATTCGGCGGTTTCTTAGGCAAGGAATTGCAAGCGCGCGGCTTGCAGTACACGCCGCATTATACGCTCGCGCTGATGGGACATCGCCGCCGCCAATTGCTCGATCCGGTCGCCGGCGTGTATCGCTACGACGCGTTGATCGTGTTGCGGATGACGCGCATGCCGGCGCTGCTGCTCGAAGCCGGCTCCATCGTCAATCGGCAGGAAGAGTTGGACTTGGGAGCGCCCGATCGCCGTGGGCGCACCAGCGCAGCAATCGTCGCCGCGGTTCAGGATTTCTGCGCGGCCCGAGCGCGGCCGGTTGCGGCAAAACCAACAGCGCAGCCCGCGGCGTCAAAATCAACCGGCTTACGCGCCAGCACGATCACGCCGGCGCGGTGATGCCCCGCGCCAATGTCGTTTGACGTTTTCGCAGAGCAAGTGTCGCGACCAGCACGAAATTGATCATGTTGACACCAAGGCCAGCGGCGAAGGCCGGCGCGTAATAGCCGAAATGATCGTAAAGGATTCCGGCGAGCCAGCCGCCGCCCGCCATGCCCCAGCCGCTGAACAGAAGCAGTGACGGCATCCGCCAATAAGCGTCGCCGGCCGGAAACAATTCGCGCGAGGCGAGCACATTGGCGGGCACGAGACCGCTGAAGCCAAGCCCGAATAAAGCCGCGACCGTGAACAGGCCGACTTCGTCCTGAGTCAAAAGGAACGCCGTCATGCCCAGCGCCTGCAAAGCGGACCCCGCAAGCATTGTATAAAGACCGCCGATGCGATCACAGATCACGCCCCAGATCTGACGGCTCATGAAAGCCGCCGCCAAAAGAACCGACACCATCGCGGCGCCATGTGCGGCGCTGATACCGAGATCGCTGCAGAGCGCCACGAGATGCGCCTGCGGCATCGACATCGGGATGCAGCAGGTAAAGATCGCGCCGATCTGCAAGGCAAAGACGAGATTAGGCGGCCAACCCATCACGGTCTTTTTCTCATGCGCGGCATTCGCCGCTGCGGCGTGATACATGGGCTTGGGCGGCGCCCGCAGTGCGATCGCAGCCGCCGGCACGATCAAAAGCAGTTCAAGACCCGCAAAATACAGCATGGTCTCGCGCCAGCCGAAATAAGCGATCGTGCGCGCGAAGACCGAGGGCCACAGCGCGCCGGCGAGATAGGCGCCGCTCGAAATCAGCGCCAGCGCCGAGCCGCGGCGGCGGTCGAACCACTGGCTGACATAAACATAAGACGGCGCGTTGATACCGCCGATGCCGAGAAAGCCGATGAACAGCCCGTGGCCGACATAAAGCGGCCAGGGCGGACCGAGCGTCGACAGCGCCAGCCCAGTCGCAATCATCACCGCACCGAATATGAAGGTGAAGCGCACGCCGAGCCGCTCGGCGACGCGGCCCATGAAGAGACCGCCGAGGCCCGAGCCGATCCACATCAGCGCCCCGGCAAAGGCCGGAATCGAGCGTTCGCCGTTGACCTCGGCGGCGATGTTCTTGAGTGCGACGATCGTGATCCAAGGCGCGCCGAAGGCAACGGCCATGACCAAAAGGACCACACTGGCGACCACCCACGACGTGCGTGTTTCCACGGATGGGTGAGCCGGTTGCAGCATGGAACCTGTGTTTCTAGCGCCAAGCTTGTAGCCTCTTGGCGCGGTTGGCTGAAGCATGATCCGGAAAAACTATGCCCCGGATTTGATCCGGGGTGGAATACCGGTTGTCCAAACAGATCATGCTTAACGAAAAGTCGCTATAGCAGCGCCGCGCGTCCCCCGCCCCTGACATTATTGGGACCCGGATATGCGATGGCCGGGAATAAAGCCGGCCCTCCCCTGATCTGACTCCTCGAAGCCCGAACAGCCGCCACAGCCGTGGGGGCCTGGCGCAATGGCTTCAAGGGAGATTGCTATGGGATCAGATCGCGATGACGGCGTCAGCCGCCGCAAAGTTCTCGAATGTATGACCTGGGCCGGAACCGGCGTGCTGTGGACGATTTCCGGCGGCGTGCCGCACTCGCTCGGCATCATGGGCGAGGCGCAGGCGCAGGGATCCAAGAGCCTCACCTTCCTGCAGCTCAGCGACAGCCATGTCGGCTTCGACAAGCCGGCCAATCCGAACGCGCTAGGCACGCTCGAAGAGGCCATCGTCAAGGTCAACGCGCTGCCGATCAAGCCGGCCTTCGCCATTCACACCGGCGACATCAGCCACTTGTCGCTCGAGTCGCAGTTCGACGACGCCGACCGCATCATCTCGCAGTCGCGTCTCGACGTGCATTACGTGCCGGGCGAGCACGATTTCCTCGATCCCGATCAGAAATTCTATAAGGACCGCTACGGCCGCGGCACCAAAGGCGCGGGCTGGTACTCGTTCGACGCCAGCGGTGTGCACTTCATCGGCTTGGTCAATGTCGTGAACCTGAAAGCCGGCGGGCTCGGCGATCTCGGCGCCGACCAGCTCGAATGGCTCGAGGACGACGTCAAGCACCTGTCGGCATCGACCCCGATCGTCGTCTTCGCCCATATCCCGCTGTGGACCATCTATCCGGATTGGGGCTGGGGCACCGACGATGCCGAGCAGGCGCTGTCTTATCTCAAGCGCTTCGGCTCGGTGACGGTGCTCAACGGCCACATCCACCAAGTGATGCAGAAGGTGGAAGGCAATGTCACCTTCCACACCGCGCGCTCGACCGCCTTCCCGCAGCCGGCGCCCGGTCAAGGCCCGTCGCCCGGCCCGATGAAGGTTCCGGACGATCAGCTGCGCACCATGCTCGGCATCGCCAATGTCACGTTCAAACAGAACGAGCAGCGGCTCGCCATCATCGACACGCCGCTGAAGGCCTAAAGCTCCGGACCAGCCGAGCCATCGAGGCAACCCGACAGAAAGAAACGAGGAAACCGTAATGGCCATTTCCAACACTATGCGCAGCGCGCTCGTCGCGGCTGCGCTTGGAGCGGCGACCGCGACCCTGTTGGCCGCGGTCGTCATTCCGCCCTGGACGCAAACGGCTTCGGCGCAGAATGCCGCGCCCGCCGGCGCCGTGTCGATCGACAACTTCACCTTCACGCCGCAGAGCCTGAAGGTGAAGGCCGGCACCACGGTGACTTGGAATAACAAGGACGACATCCCGCACGGGATCGCCTCGTCGGACAATGCGTTCAAGAAGTCGAAGGCGCTCGATACCGACGACAGCTTTTCGTATACCTTTACGACGCCCGGCACCTACCAATATTTCTGCTACATTCACCCGCACATGGTGGGCACGATCGTGGTAGAAGCGGCGACTGGTAGCAACGCCACGCAGTGACGCTTGCTCGGCTGCGACAGCAAGCGCCGGGCGCAATCTGGACAGCCGGGCTCGACGCGATGACTGGGGAAGCCAATGTCGAACAAGAACGCGCGCGGCGGTTTCGTGACGCCGCGCTGCCCTATCTGGATGACGTCTATACGCTTGCGCGCTACCTCATGCGCAATCCGGCGGATGCAGAGGACGCCGTGCAGGAATGCTATCTGCGCGCACTGCGCCATTTCGACAGCTATCGCGGGCCGGCCATGAAACCGTGGCTGCTGACGATCTTGAAGAATGTCTGCTACGCGGAATTTTCTCGCCGCGGCAAACATGAGGTACCGACCGATTTCTCGGACGCCGAGCCTGCGGCGGCGGATCCGGTGTGGCAGGAGCCGCAGGCGACGCCTGAATCCGCGATGCTGCGCCGGCAGGACGACGCGACGATCCGACGTCTTGTCGACGCATTGCCCGCGCCGTTCCGCGATACTATCGTGCTGCGTGAGATCAACGACCTGTCCTATCAGGAAATCGCCGAGGTCGCCGGCGTGCCCGTGGGAACGGTGATGTCACGGCTCGCCCGAGCGCGCGCGATGCTGCGCGCGGCGTGGAATTCCTCGAATGGCGCGGCAGCGCCGGTACAAATGGCAGCGCAAGCGGCGCCGCAAGGAACATCGCGATCGGTGTCATCATGAGCGTCACCACACATTGCGCCGATTATGAAACGCTCCTCCACGCGCTCGCCGACGGCGAGCTCGACGCCGGCCATGTCCGCGATGTCGATGCGCATGTCGCGAGCTGCGCCGATTGCGCGGCCAAGCTCAAGGCGATCCGCGCGCTACGCGAGGCGATTGCCGGATCGAGCCTGAAAGAGGCGGCGCCCGCACATCTGCGCAGCCGCATCGAGGCGCTATTCCCCGCCCCCGCGCCTGTCGCCGCACCGGCTGCGGCCAAAGAAGGCCAGATCTCGCGCTGGTGGCGCTCTTTCCTGGGCGGCTTTTCAGTCGGCGCCGCGCTGTCAGCTGCCGTCGCAGCCATGCTTATCATTGGCATCTTCGGCCCCGATCCCAATCAGCAGGTCGCCGACGAAGTGGTGTCGGCGCATATCCGCTCGTTGCAGGCCGGGCATCTGATGGATGTGGAAACCAGCGACCAGCACACCGTCAAGCCGTGGTTCAACGGCAAGCTCGACGTCGCGCCGCCGGTCATCGATCTCACCGCGCAGGGCTTTACCCTGCTCGGCGGCCGTCTCGACTACATCGACGGCGAGCCAGTGGCCTCGGTGATCTATCAGCGCCGCAAGCACGTGATCAATCTGTTCGTCGCGCAGCGGCTCGGCATCGCGCGCGCCAGTATCATGTCCAAGACCATTCAGGGCTACAATGTGCGGCACTGGACCGAGCAGGGCCTCGACTTCTGGGCTGTGAGCGATCTCGCCGGCGACGAGCTCGATGAGTTCGTGCAGAAGATCTCCGCCGACCTGCGGCCTACCGGATCGTCGTGACGGGCGTCCCGATCTGCCCCTCAATTTCGGCTGGCCTGACCGGCATATAGCGGTGTCCGCGCGACTGGCCTGCAGCCTCTTTACCGGCTAAAGACAAGCCTAAGGGCGCACGGGCTAGGACAGCGCGTGTAATCGGCAACCTATTGGCATTTCAAACGTTTAAGCGTCGATCATGGATCAGCGCGTCGACAGCGAACGTCGTTCCGATTCCGGACTTGGCTCCGGCCGGGACGGCGATGCCGCGCCCGGCGAGGCCGCAGCAAAAGCGGCGAAGGCCGGTCCGTTGCGCAACCGCCGCAGGCTTCTGACCGCGCTGATCATCGGCGGCGTCATCCTCGCTGTCTTGCTCGGCCTTTGGTGGCTCAATGCACGGCATTACGAGTCGACCGACGACGCTTTTATCGATGCCCGCACGGTCCAGATCAGCGCACAAGTTGCCGCCGCGATCGTCAATGTTCCGGTGACGGACAATCAAACGGTCGAGGCCGGCGCTGAATTGGTGCGGCTCGACGACCGCGACTATATCGCGCAACGCGATCAGGCGCAGGCGAGCATCAACAATTTCGCAGCGCAGATCGTCGAGCAAAAGGCCAAGATCGACCAGGCCGAAAGACAAGTCGCGCAAGCGCAGGCCACGCTGACCTTCGCGCAGCAACAGGCCGACCGCTATCAGCTCCTGGCCAAACAGGGTTCCGGAACCGTCGAGTCGGCGCAGCAATATTCGTCGAACCTGCAACAGAGTCAGGCCGCCTATGCCGCTGCACAGGCCAATGCGGCGGCGACCGCGAAACAAGAGCCAGTGCTTGAGGCGGAGCTGAAGAATGCGCAGGCGCAATTGGCCCAGGCGGAAGCCAACCTGTCACGCACCATCATCACGGCGCCGGTCGCCGGCCGCGTCACGCGTCTGTCGGCGGCCAAGGGCGGCTATGCTGCGGTCGGTCAGGCGCTGATGATGTTCGTGCCGCGCGACGTCTGGGTGACCGCCAATTTCAAGGAGACCCAGCTCGACCTGATGCGCTCCGGCCAGCCGGTCGACATCACCATCGACGCCTATCCCGACCGCACCTTCAAAGGCCATGTCGACAGCGTCCAGTCCGGCAGCGGCACGGCCTTCAGTCTGCTGCCGGCCGAAAACGCCACCGGCAATTACGTCAAGATCGTGCAGCGCGTGCCGGTCAAGATCGTGTTCAACAAGCCGCCGGATGTCGAACTCGGCCCCGGCATGTCGGTGGTGCCGGTCGTGAAAGTGCGATGAGCGAGGGCGCAACATGGAACGCGGCGCGAGCGCCGGCCTGGGACAATCGCCGCTCGGCCGCCGGCGACCGCAATCCCTGGCTTGTCGCCGTCGTGGTCTCGATCGCCACTTTCATGGTCGTGCTCGACACCGCCATCGCCAATGTGTCGCTGCGCTATATCGCCGGCTCCATGGCGGCGAGCGTCGACGAAAGTACTTGGGTGGTCACGACCTATCTGATCGCCAATGCCGTGGTCCTGCCGGCGAGCGGATGGCTGTCGAACGTGATCGGACGCAAGCGCTTCTACATGATCTGCGTCGCGGTGTTCACGGTGAGCTCGCTGTTGTGCGGTTTGGCGCCGAGTCTCGGCTCGCTGATCTTCTTTCGCATCCTGCAGGGGCTCGGCGGCGGCGGCATGCCGACCAGCGAGCAGGCCATCCTCGCCGATACGTTCCCGCCGCAGAAGCGCGGCCAGGCCTTTGCGCTCTACGGCGTCGCCGTCATCGTCGCGCCGACGGTCGGGCCCACGGTCGGCGGCTGGATCACCGATAACTTTTCCTGGCACTGGATCTTCTTCATCAATGTGCCGATCGGCATCGCATCGCTGGCGCTGGTGCATTGGCTGGTCGACGAGCCGGAAGTGCTCGAGCGCGAGCGCGCCGAACGCCTGGCCGGCGGGCTGAAGATCGACTGGGTCGGCTTCTTTCTGATCGCCATGACGCTCGGCTGTCTCGAAGTCGTGCTTGACCGCGGCCAGATCGACGATTGGTTCAAATCATCCACCATCATCACTTTCGCCTGCCTTTCCGCTGTCGCTCTGCTCGCTTTCGTTCCGTGGGAGCTAAGCCGCGACGAGCCGATCGTCGAATTGCGGCTGTTGTTCCACCGGCAATTCGGCATGGCGTCATTCACGATGCTGATGATCGGCGCGATCCTATTCGGCTCAAACCAGATCATGCCGCAGCTGCTGCAGACGACATTCCCCTACACCGCCATGCTGTCCGGCATGGCGATGATGCCCGGCGGTTTGGCCATGCTGGTGCTAATGCCGGTGGCGGGCTTTGTCACCGGTCGCTTCCAGCCGAAATATCTGATGACAATCGGGCTCGCCGGCATCGCGCTGTCGATGTGGTATTCGACCTCGCTCACCCCCGATGCGAGCTTCGATTATTTCGGCTGGGTCCGCGTCTATCAGATGATCGGGCTGCCGTTCTTGTTCATTCCAATCAATTCGGTCGCCTATGACGGCCTGCCGCCGGACAAGACCAATCAAGCCTCGGCGCTGATGAATATTGCCCGCAATCTCGGCGGCAGTATCGGCATTTCGGCCGCCAATGTGGTGCTGACGCAGCGCACGCAATTCCACCAGGCCCGTTTGGTCGAGAACACCATCCCCTCGTCACCGGCCTATCAGTCGACGCTGTCGCAGATCACCAAATATTTCATCGCTCATGGCGCGTCCGCCGCCGACGCCAGCGGCCAAGCCGTGGGCATGATCGGCCAGATGGTGCGGACGCAAGCCTCGATCCTGGCCTATATCGATGTCTTTCACGTCTGCGCCATTGCCGCGGCGCTGATGATTCCGCTGGTGCTGATCCTGGTGCGGCGCGTACACATCCATGCGCACGCGGCCGTCGGACATTGATAAAACGTGTTGTAAATTGGAATTTTTAAAATGACCGGCAGAATTGTCTACCTGGATCGGGGTTGGTTCGAGGCGAGACGCTCACGGAGGCGCGGCTTTGCCGGCGAGAAACCGTTCGCCGGCAAAGAACCTTCACGTGCAAAGAACTAGCGGCTGCTGAGAGTTTGGGGTGAATGTCGGGGCTATGAATAAAGATATCAGTGCCTTTTGCTGGGCCGCCAATAAATTTGCCGCGCTCGTCGCACTCGTGCTCTCGTGCTTGTTTTTGGGCGCCGCCAGTCCCGAGCCGATCACGGTCAACGTCGTTATGATCGATTACAAATTCCAGCCAGACCATCTGACCTTCCAGCACGGTGTGCCCTATCGGCTGCATCTGGAAAATCACGGCAAGGAAACACATGAATTTACCGCGCCGACCTTCTTTGCCGCCTCCAAGATCGATAACCCCAGTGTGCTCAATCGCGAGCACACCGAAATTGTCATGCAGCCCGGCGATGCCAAGGATCTTTTGATCACGCCGGGCCCGCCCGGCAAATACGATCTGCGTTGCGCCGATCACGACTGGGACGGCATGACCGGCGGTATCACCATCCAGTAGCGCCAACTACCGGCGGCCGATCCGCCGCGGCGCCTGCATCGCGGGCAAGTTGCCGAAAAATGAGTCGAATTTCGCATCGCCCGCAGAACGCCGACGCCGTTTGCGGCATGCAAAACTGCCGAGGCCGGCTGCGACACACTGGCTCTCCCAGTCGCGCGAATGTGCGATTCAAGTCGCTTGCGTGGCATCCGGTTCCTTAGTTGTGCCGAAATGTCCGACGACCATAGGCTCACGGCACTGTTCTTGCTTGAAGACGTTACCGAGGGGGTTGCGGGGCTGACTGGCGCAATGATCTGGGAAGAAAGGAGTCGCCAATGTGTGACTTTAGCCTTCAAAGCGTGCGTTCTAGGCCGGCGAAAGTCGGCGATAAGCTCGTAACACGTGACTTCGGGACGGGAACTCGCGGGTTTTCCGCCTCGGATGATCCAGCACTGGCAGTCTGTATTCTGCCCGGCACCGAATTGGCTTTTGCCAACGAGGTCGCCTGCTTACCGGCCGGTCTGCTCGGCTGGAAAACCAAGACTATCAACTACAAGACCGCCATCTTCCGCCAAGTGAACAAGGACAAGATGGCAGCGCATCACGATTCGCTCGAGTTTCCTGACGGGCGCAACGTGCTGCTGACGCTGTTATGCGAAGGCCAAGAGGCCACCGTTCTGCAATTGCCGGCGCAGCCGGTGACTGTGGAAGAGGCGCGCGAGCAGGAACGCGTCAGCTACGTCGGCTAAGGCAGTTCACACGGCCGACGCGCGCGAACTCATAAAGCGGCCGGCCGCCCCTACGGGCGACCGGCACTTTGAGTGATTCACGTTTTCGTGACGCGGTTCGGTTCGGAACCCAGATTCGCGCCGCGCGAATTTGTTATGATTGCTCTGCGACCGTGTTTTTGGCGGTTTCGCAGCGATCGCTCAGACAGCCGCAACGACGTGAACACCAACCGTCGCTCCTCACCCATGCTCCTTCCGATGACGATGCGCGCATTGCGCGATCGCTGCGCAGCAAAACTGCTATTACGGCAGAGCAAATAAAGCGAGTTACACGGAATTTATGATCGCGGCTGATCGGCGCACGCCTGCCTTTTGACCGCAAGGCCCCGCGATCGAGACTAGCTCATCTCGCCCGATTTCGCCGTGGCTCGCCGCTGCCTGTCATGAGAAATTGCCCAAAAATGGCGGTTGCATGAGCCCTTCCGGCAGCCGGGATCGTATTGGCAGCCCGGATGCGGCATGCGATACGACGTCTTCGCCAAGACCGGCTCGCCAAGGCCAGTTCGTCAAGAACCACTTCGCCAAAAACCACGCGGCACAAAAAAAGCGATGAATGAATCCCTGAACCGACCGGAGGCCGCGGATCTCCCCGCTAAAGTAGCCACAGCCGCGCCGGACGCCACGCAAGGAACGGGACAGGGACAAGTCGTAGGGGCGATCGCACACGAACCGGAGGAAACGTCGTCGGCAGCGCCGCTATCGCCGGGCGCACAATTCCTTCTGGTCTTCCCACCTATCATGTTGCCGATGTTTATGGCGGTGGCCGACCAGACCATTGTCGCGACCGCCCTGCCCGCGATCGCTTCGGGCCTCGGCGAAATCGAGCGCGCCTCCTGGGTGGTGGTGTCCTACCTGATCGCCAACACCATTGCCGCACCGGTCTATGGCCGTCTCGGCGATACGTTCGGCCGGCGCGCGATGATGTTCGTCGCGCTGGCGATTTTCATGATCGGCTCGGTGCTTTGTGCGCTCGCTCCGAACATCACGCTGCTCACGCTGTTTCGCGTGCTGCAGGGCTTCGGCGGCGGCGGCCTGATGACGCTGTCGCAAGCTCTGATCGGCGAAGCAGTCCCGCCGCGCGAGCGCGGCCGCTATCAAGGCTATCTCGCCGGCATCGCCGTCACGTCGAATTCGTTCGGCCCGGTTGCCGGCGGCTATCTCACCCAAGCCTTCGGCTGGCAATCGATTTTCCTGGTCAACATTCCACTCGGCCTGCTCGCGACGCTGTTCGTCTCCCGCATTCCGGCGCGCCAGGGCGACCGCCGCCGCACCACCTTCGACGCGCCGGGTCTGGTGCTTTTTATTTTCTTTGTCGGTCCCGTCATTCTCGCGCTCGAACAGGTGCAGCGCGTGGACCCGAGTTCGATACCGATGGCGCTCGGACTCTTGGCATTTGGACTGATCTCGCTGGTGGCGCTGATCTGGCAGGAGCGGCTCACCACCTCGCCGCTCATTCCGCCGAAGCTGTTCCGCCAGCCTTCGATCTGGCGCAGTGACGCGCTGGCGGCGTTTCATGGTGCAGCTCTGGTGTCACTGATCACCTTCCTGCCGATCTATCTGCGCGCGGTGCGCGGACTGTCGCCCTCGGAAACCGGCTTCATGCTGCTGCCGCTCACCGCAGGCATCGGCATCGGCTCGATGACCACCGGGCAATTGGTGACGCGGACCGGTTATACCGCACCGTTCCCGACTTACGGCCTGATCGGCGCGACCGTAAGCCTCGTCTTGCTCGCTTTCTTTATTCCTTATCTGAGCGCGGGGCAGATTGCCTGGGCGTTCGGCGGCGTCGCTTTGTTCATGGGCACCGTCATGGGCGTGGTTCAGGTGACCGTGCAGACGGAATCCGGCCCGCGGCTTCTCGGCACCGGCGCCGCCATGGTGCAGTTCTCGCGCTCGGTCGGCGCCGCCTTCGGCACCGCAACCGTCTCGGCGGTTTTGTTTTCCATTCTCACCGCGACCGATCGCGACACCGCAACCTTGTTCGGCATGATCATCGAGCGCGGCCCCGATGCGCTGGCGGCGCTCGACCCGGTGCGGCATGCCGTCGTGCAACGCCAGATCGCCGACGCCTTTCACGCCGCCTTTTTGACCGTGGCGTGTTTCACCGCCGTTGGTACCTGGATGGCCTGGACGATGCCGCTGCGGCGGATCTAGGACGCGATCCGGAAAAGCGAAGACCGCTGCGGAAAAGATTACGCGCAAAAACCGGCCTTGCGACTTTCAAGTTTGGGATATCGTCGGTTTCTGATGCGCGCTGGCCCGCATCCAGCCATAACTGATCCCCAAAGGCGAAAGCCGAACTGTCGTATCCAACTCCAGGCGAGAGGCCGCAATGGGTGCACGTGGAGGCAACAGCTATATCTCCGGGCTCAAGGAGCATCCCAAAGACGCCTGGATATCCGGCCGAAAAGTCAGCGATGTCGCCGAGGACGTTGCGTTTCGGCGTCCCGTCGTCGCGATGGCTATGCTGTACGACTGCCAGATCGACGAAGAATTGCGCGGCAAGATGACCTATCGCAGCGATGATGGCGAGGAAGCAGGCCTCTCGTTCATCATCCCGCGATCTCACGACGATCTGGTTCGCCGCCGCCAAGCCATGCGCGTTTGGGCCGACGCAACGTTTGGCTTGATGGGTCGTTCACCAGACTACTTGAACACGCTGTTGGCGGCTTTTGCCGACGCAACGCACTTTTTCGCGGAAGGCGGCGCTCGATATTCCGATAATGTGGAACGTTATTATCGTTTCTGCCGCAACAACGATCTTTTCCTGACCCACGCCATCGTCAACCCCCAGATGGACCGCAGCAGATCCTCGTCGGAACAAGTCGATCAATATGCCCATCTGGCCGTGGTGGAAGAAACGCTTGATGGCCTGATCGTCCGCGGCGCCAAGATGCTGGCGACCCATGGGCCGACCGCCGACGAGTTGATCATCTATCCGCTGCCATTCTCGCTTCGTCCCGACGAAGCGAAATACGCGCTTGCGTTCGCAATCCCGACCGATACGCCGGGCCTGCGGTTTATCTGCCGGGAGCCATTCGATCTCGGCGACCAATCAGAATGGGACCATCCGCTGGGATCGCGTTTCGAAGAGCCGGATGCGCTGGTCATTTTCCACGACGTGCTCGTGCCATGGGATCGCGTGTTTCTCTACGGCGATGTTACGCGCGCAAACACACTGTTCGCGCGGACCAGGCTACAATGCCACACGGCGCATCAGACGGCGGTTCGCGGTCTCGCCAAATGCGAATTCATGACTGCACTCGCGCTTGCGGTAACGCGTAGCGTCAAGACCGACGGCTTCCTGCACGTGCAGGAGCAGCTCGGGGAGTGCCTGGGATATTTGCAGCTCATCGAAGGCGCGATCGTATTATCCGAACTCAAGGCGGAGACGACAGCCCACGGCACATTGCGTCCTGCCACCGAGCCGCTGCAGGCTTTGCGCTACCATATCCCGCGCTTCTACGAGCGCATGGTGCAGGTGACGCAGGTGCTCGGCGCCGGCGGCCTGCTCACCAGCCCGACCGAGGCCGATCTCAATTCGGAAATCGGCGACGACATCCGCCGCTATTACCGCGGCGCCGATTGCGCTGCCGAAACCAAAATTCGCCTGGCAAAACTCGCCTGGGACGCGACCGGAACCCAGTTTGGGCAAAGGCAGCTGCAATATGAGCGCTATTACGCGGGCGATCCGGTGCGCATGGGGGCGTCGATCTATACGGCACAGGATCACATATCGCTGCTCGCAGTCGTCGATCGCGCGCTGCGCATGACGCCTGATTGCGGAGACATGTCGGACGTGAAGAGCTGAGGAGGGCTGTAGAGCATAATCCGGAAAAGTGGAAACCGGCTTTCCCATTCAATCTAAACGATTTCGCGCTAGCCGCTGCCCTCGCCTTGCCTCTGTGATCGCCCGACCTGATCGACGTGGTAGCCCGCGACTTTCTGATAACGCTGGAAGATCGCTCGGAGCTCGTCCTGGGTGATGATGTCCTCCAAATGTTCGAAACGCCTGCCCCCGGTCCTCTGCTCGACCGTGTCGACAATCAGGTTCGGTGGCGCGGAGCGGTTTTGCAAAACGATGCGGCCGGTCACGGGCAAGCGTTGCGCTTCATAGGACTTCAATGCAGCGACCGGATCGGGCTCGCTCCTGAGTAATCGGCCGAGCGTCGCGGCGTCGACGATCGCTTGTGCTCCGCCATTGCCACCCTGCGGATACATCGGATGTGCTGCATCGCCCAACAGCGTCACGCGTCCGAACGTCCAGCGGTCGAGGGGGTCACGGTCAACCATGGGGTAGGACAGTATCAGATCGGCATTGCGGATCATGGCGGCAGCATCGAGCCAGTCGAAGCTCCAGTCCTGATAAGTCGGGTAAAAATCTTCAAGCCGCCCCCGTTTGTTCCAGTCGACGGGTACGGCAACCTCGCGCTCGATCTCCGCGACCCAATTGATGAGCTGATTTCCGGCGGCATCGATATTATCGCGGATTGGATAGGTGATGAGCGTACTGTGCCGCGCACCGATCCGCGCGATGCTTCTTCCGGCGAGAAACGGCTTCCACCGCGTCACACCGCGCCAAAGATTGATGCCGCGGTAGCAGAAAGAGGCTTCGTTTGGATGGAACTGGCTCCGCACAACGGAATGGACGCCGTCGCACCCTATGAGAATATCGCCCCGCTCCGCCGCCAAGGTGGCGCCGTCCGGGCCGATGAAACGTGCGGTGACGGAATTTTCATCTTGCTCAACAGCGATGCAGCGATGACCGGTCGTGAAATTCTGCGGCCCGATCCGCGTCCGCACGGCATCGAGTAAAACCTGGTGCAAGTCGCCGCGATGGATCGAAAGGTGAGGCCATTGATGGCCTGCAGCACGTCCCCAGGGCTCCCGGTACACAAGCTGACCGTGCCGCGTGAAGAACGCATAGTCTTGCGGTGCGCATGCGACGGCGACAAGGGCTTCCTCAAGGTCGAGCGCGCTCAATTCTTTCACTGCGTGAGGCCCGAGATTGATGCCGACGCCGAGAGCGCGAATATCGGAGGCTGCCTCGAAGATTCGAATGCGGCTTGTCGGCACCGACGCATGGACGGCGAGCGCCAGCGTCAATCCGCCGATGCCGCCGCCAACGATCACAATGTTCATGAACCGCGTCCCTGACAAAATCTCGGCGGGATGGTCGCATAAGCGGCCGTTAGGCCACGGAGCTACGGCCTCGCCGTTGCAATCTCAGGATACGCCGGATTCATGCGGCCTCAAGCAGCGGACATTGTGCCAGGCCGTTTCAGTGCCAATTTTACAGATTGCACCCCTCCGCAGGCCTCAAATTTAGTTTAGCTTTGATCGAGGCCGTGGGCATTAGATTGAAGGGGTTGACATGAAACTTCCCCGTCGTCGATTTCTGCATCTGGCAGCGGGCGCCGCTGCACTTCCAGTCCTGTCCCGGCCTGCAGCGGCACAAAGCTACCCGACGCGGCCGGTGCGCATCGTCGTCGGCCTGCCCGCCGGCAGCGGGTCCGACATCGCCGCGCGCATCATCGGTCAAAGTCTCCAGGAACGGCTCGGGCAACCTTTTGTCATCGACAACAAGCCGGGTGCCGGCGCCAATATCGCGACCGAGGAGGTGGTGCGTGCGCCACCTGACGGATATACGCTTCTCATGATCGGCTCATTCAACGCCAGCAATGCGACCCTTTACGAGAATCTCAACTTTAATTTCTTGCGCGATATCGCACCAGTCGCAATTGTCGACCGCTCGCCCCTGGTCATGGCGGTCAATCCATCGGTTCCCGCCAACACCGTTGCCGAGTTCATCGCTTACGCCAAGGTCAACCCCGGCAAGATCAACATGGCGTCCAGCGGCAACGGCACGATCACCCATTTAGCAGGCCAACTGTTCGAGATGATGGCCAGTGTCGATATGGTCCACATCCCTTATCGCGGCAGTTATTTGCCCGATGTGGTCGCCGGACAGGTGCAGGTCACGTTTACTCCCGTACCCGTGGCAGTCGGGTCGATCAGAGCCGGCAAGCTGCGCGCTCTCGCGGTGACGACAGCGACGCGTTCGCCGGTGCTGCCGGACATCCCGACGGTGGGCGAATTCGTGCCGGGATACGAGGCTCCATTTTGGGATGGCATCGGCGCACCCAACAACACGCCCGCCGACGTCATCGACAAGCTGAACGCTGCGATTAATGCCGCTCTCGCCGACCCCGCGATGAAGGCGCGATTTGCAGACTTGGGATACACGGCGTTGACAGGCACGCCTGCCGACTTCGGCAAGTTCATCGCCGTTGAAACCGAGAAGTGGGGCAAAGTCATCCGCGCGGCCAACATCCGGGCGGAATAGGCCGATCCGCGCGCGCGGGCCGATATTCCGGCGATCACGATCGACGCCGTTGCGGCGTGCTCCCGCGCGCGGCAGACTCCGGCGCAACCCGGGAGGCAACGCGATGATCGTCGACGCCCAAGCTCATCTTTGGCTCGCCAACACGCCGGAGCGGCCCTGGCTGCCGAATCGCGTGGCGCAACTGCCCGAGCCGTTCACCATCGAAAAGCTTGTGCCGCTGATGGACGAAGCCAAAGTCGACCGCGTCGTCATCGTGCCGCCGTCCTGGGAGGGCGACCGCAACGATTATGCGCTCAAAGCGGTGCGCCGCTATCCGACGCGCTTCGCCGTCATGGGGCGCATTCCGGTGAACGATCCCAATGTCGTAAAGCTGTTACCGGACTGGAAGAAGCAGCCGAACATGCTCGGTATCCGGCTGACCTTTCATCCGCACCAATGGCACTGGCTGACCGACGGCACCGTCGATTGGTTCTGGCCGCAGGCCGAGAAATACAACATCCCGATCATGTTCTATGGCGCGCCCATGGCGCATTTCGCCAAGGTCGCCGCGCGTCATCCGGGCCTGCCTATGATCGCCGATCATTTCGGCACCACCGGTGAAATGGCGAAGTCCGGCAAGCTTGCCGAAGCGGTCGGCGAGACCGCCAAGCTCGCGCAGTATCCAAACGTGTCGGTAAAGCTCTCGACCTCGCCGTTCTATTCGGCGGAGTCCTATCCGTTCAACGATATGAAGCCGCATATCCGCCGCCTGTTCGACGCCTTCGGTCCGCGGCGCTGCTATTGGGGCACCGATCTCACCAATTCTTTCGCCAAGGCGACCTACAAGCAGCGCATCACCCATTTCACCGAGACGCTCGAGTTCCTTTCTCCGGAAGACAAGGAATGGATCATGGGCCGCGCGATCCTCGAGCGGCTCGGCTGGAAGTAATCCGGCTGCATGACCAAGATCCTGCTCACGCGCCACGGCCACGTCGAAGGCATCGAGCCCGAGAGATTTCGCGGGCGCGAGCCACTGCCGCTGACCGCGCTTGGGCGCGATCAGGCCGCGGCGGTCGGGCAGCGCATCGCCGGCGCCTGGCATCCGAGCAAGATCTACACGAGCCCGCTGAGCCGCTGTGTCGCAACCGGCGTGGCGATTGCTACGACCTGCGGCATCCAGGCCGACATTTGCGACGATCTCAACGACATCGACTACGGCGCCTGGCAATTCAAAACTTTCGACGAAGCCAAGGGGCTGGATGCCGCACTCTTTGCCGCATGGTTCGCCTCGCCGCAGTTCGTCCGCTTTCCCAAGGGCGAATCGCTGCAGGATCTGGCCGCGCGTGCCGGCAACGTGTTGCGCATGGTACTTGAGCGTCATCCAGACGATACCGTCGTCCTGGTCGGCCATGACAGCGTCAATCGCGCGCTGCTGCTTGAACTGCTCGACCAGCCGCAATCGGCCTATTGGCGCATTGCGCAGGACCCCTGCTGCCTCAACGAGATCGACATTGCCGGCGGCAAAATCTCAGTCCGGCGCATCAACGAAACTCGGCATACCGAGACCCTTCCAGCCGCTAAAATTCAGCGGCGATGAAGTGCGTGACTTTGGGCGCGCCGTTCAAATTGAACCGCAGTGCCGCTTCTTCGACCAGACGATCGGCATTGGTGACGCGCTCGTGCTGGCGCAGATGTTCCATCCAGGACTCGACGAGGAAAGTCTCGATAATGCGGCCCTCGTCGGCGGTATCCTCAAACACGCCCCAAGCGTAAGCGCCGTCGCGGCGGCGCTCGTGCTCGATTTTGGCGATGGCTTTGAGGAATTCCGCGCGGTCCTGCGGGAGGACGCGGTATTCGACCGACACCAGCACCGGGCCGCGCTCATGCTCGATCTCCTGCGCGGTGATCGGCGCCGGCCAATGCATCGATGGCGACAAATCGATGCACATGCCGGTCTGCAGCTTCCAGCGCCAGGTCAGCGGGATGGTGGCGAGCATGCCGGCCGCGGCGGCGAGATGCGCCAGCGCCAACCCGGTATACGACGCGACCTCGCCCCACACGGCGCTGCCGAGGGTGACGCAGCCGAAGAATGCGGTGGCGAAGACCGCAAGCCCGCGGCCGCGTACCCAGTCCGGCAGGGCCACTTGCGCCGAGATATTGAGCGTTGCCAAGGCCGCAATCCAGGACGCGCCGGCGATTGCGCTGGCTATCAGCGCTGTAATCGGCTCGCGCGCCAGGCCGAACAACACCGTGGCGAGCGCGGTGCCGGCCGTGGCCAGCGCCATCAGCACATCGGGGCCCCATTTCGCCTTGAGCGCCGGCAGTCCGAAGGCGCCGGCCACGGCGCCGATGCCGATAACGCCGAGCAGAGTGCCGTAAAGCTCGGGACCGCCCGCGATCCGGCTCCGCGCCACCAACGGCAGCAGCGCCCAGAACGCACTCGAGAACAAAAAGAACCCGCTCGCCCGCAGCAATGTCGCGTGCAGATGCGGATTGTGCCGCGTGTAGCGCAAGCCAGTCCAAATGGCCTGGATAAAACTCTCCGCCGGCAGCAGCGTGTTCGGTCGCTTGCTGGTGCGCCACCAAATGAGCGCGACGATGACCGCGACATTGCAGATCGCATTGAGCCAGAACGGCGCGGCAATGCCGAGTGCGACGATAATCAGGCCGCCAAGCGCCGGACCGAGCGCGCGCGAAATATTGACGCCGACGCTGTTGGCGGCGATCGCGGCCGGCAGATCTTCGCGCGGCACCAGCTGCGTCACCACAGCCTGCCAGGCCGGTGAGGTCAGCGCGCCGGCGACATTGATCAGAAACGTAAACAGCAGGAGATTGAACGGCGTCGCCAGATGCAGAGTGACCAGCACGGCATAGATCGCGGACACTATGGTCGCCACCGCCTCGAAGACGATCAGGTAGCGGCGCTTGTCGAATATGTCGGCGAACGCGCCGGCCGGCAGCGCGAAGATGAACATAGGCGCCGTAGTCGCGGCTTGCACCAGCGACACGATCAAGGGATTGGGATCGAGGTCCGTCATCAGCCAGCCGGACGCTGCGCTGTACATCCAGCCGCCGATATTGGCGACCAGGGTCGCCGTCCAGATCATCGTGAAGGCCGATTGGCGAAACGGCGTCCAGGGCGAGATCACGGCGGTGGACGCCGAAGCGGCTGGCGCCGATGCGTCATTCTCTGGAGCGCTGTCGCTCATTGCTTCATGCCGGGCGGCCTGTGCGCGAGCCAGCGGCCGCGTTCGGCGGCGGCGAACAGTTCGGCGAGCGCGGCATTAACGGCGCCCGGCTCTTCGCTGGTGATCGTGTGTCCGGAGCGCGGAATGACAAGTAGCGCCGCCGTTGGCGCGGTGCGCTTGAGAAAGACGCTGCCATCGAGGCAGGTCTCGTCCTCGTCGCCGCAGATGACCAGAAGCGGCACCTTAAATTTCTTCAGGTCCTCTTCCATGTCCCACAATGTCGGGCGCTTGCTCTGCAGCATCGCCATGGTCAACGCGTGGCCCTGCGCGGAATGTTCGGCGAGCATGCGGGCGAATTCCGCATAGCCGCGCGGATCCTTGAACTTTTGCGCGTGGCGCGTCGCGCCGTCGGCATAGATCGCCGCCGCCTCCGACATCCCTTTCGTGATGAACATTTTCGAGGTTTCCGCAGCCTGCGCCCGCATTGCCGCGCGCGCGGCGGGGTCAGGCAGCGAGCCCCAGCCGCAACCGGCCGCGGTCACTGAGATGCAACGCTCAGGATGGCGCATGCCGACATGGAGCGACGTATAAGCGCCCATCGAATGGCCAACCACATGCGCTTTCTCAATGCCGAGCGCATCCATGACGGCAATCACGTCGCCGCGCGCGATATCTTGGCCGTAGCTTGCCGCGTCACTCGGAATATCGGATGGGGGATAGCCGCGCTGGCTATAGGTCACGCAGCGATGCGAGCGCGTGAAGCGGCGCATCTGCGGTTCCCAAGTGCGGTAGTCACCGGCGAATTCGTGCACAAAGACGACCGGCGTTCCGGCGCCGGCTTCTTCGTAATAGAGGCTCACGCCGTCTGCGGTTCTGATTTTTGGCATGTCTTGCGTCGCTCCCGTCGCGAAAGACCGCATCGTACAAAAATCGCGTGACGGGGAGCAAACGCCTCTTAAAAATCCGATGGGCCGCCCCTGCGAGCGGCCCATCGGCATGCCAGTGTGCGTCGCCTTAAGGAACTATATTTTTCCGCTTCGCATGATCTTTATCCGAAAACCGGTTCCCACTTTTCGGGATCATGCTCTGCCCGATCAAGCCATCCAAAACGTCAAGCCATCCAAAACGGCTTAGTGGATTCATGTGCCGCGTCGCAGCGCGTCAGGCCGAGATCGCGCAGGGTAGAGTCGCTCAAGCCCTGTAACTCGTGGCGCGCCTGTGCGCGGCGTCGCCACTGCACGAGGCGGTGCTTCATATATCCCCACCGCCAACCGACGTTCGGCATGTCGCTGATGAAGATTCTCATGGTTCGCTCCGTACCACCGGCCTTCCGGTGCTCAACTGTTTAAGCGGTCTTTGCGATGCGGGATGTGATCGTCAGCACACATCTGCGGATTTCCCGCAATGCTCTGCCGGCACAGGAAAATTCCTTGGCCGTCGGCGCCATGTTGCAGCGCGTGGAAAGGGTTTCGTAAAGTTCGCGACAATTGCAGCGATTTGTAGCTGCGATTCACGCCGCCTGCGGTCGCGTTTCCGGCGCGATTTCACGGATGCGCGTCACCCGCTCGGCCGGCGCCGCGGCGGCAGTCTTGTCGTAACCGACAACCCGCAGCACGCCCGTCGCCGGGCACATCGCGACCGCGAGCCGCGTATAGGGATTGAGCACCGGCTCGCGCACCCAATCGAAGCTCGGCGCCGACAACGAGCCATCCCAAAATTTGAGCGTGTCGCGGCGCAGGCGATTGTAGTCGGTCGCTTCCTCAAATGAATTGGTGAGGAAACGGCGCATCCCGATCCGCCCCTCCCAGCCGTCGCGGGGTGGCACCCAATCGTTGGCGGCGCTGACTTCGTCCTCGCGGCTGATGAAGCCGGTTTCTGTGCGTTCGATCACGCAATGCTCGTTCGCCGCACAGCCGACCAGCGAAAAGATCACCGGCCGCGCTACCGGCACGGTCTCCAGCATATGCCGGGCCGCGGCATAGTCGCTGCAGATCTCGAAGGCCTGGCGCAGGAGCTGGTCCGGCGGCATCAAATCGTCGGATTGCCAGATCGCAATCGCATTGACGGCGAAATCGTAGGGACGAAGCCAGCGATGCGCGGTGCGTCGGCGCATCGGCGCCTGATTCACACAGGCCGCAAAGCGCTGCGGCGCCATCGCGGTCAGCGCGCCGACATAGCCCGGCCAAGTGACGCTATAGAACTCGCCGCAACTGCCGCGCATATGCGCCACTTCGGCGTAACGGCCCAGCCCAACGAACGGCCAGTCGAGCGTGCGAATGAGCCAGGGCACGCCATCCTGCTCGGCGGCGCGCGCCGTGCAGCCCCATTGATAGGACGCATTGAGAAGCCACACGCCGGAGAAATCGAGCGTCTCGGCGATTTGCGCAATTTCCGCCATATAGGGCGAGCGCGAGCGCCCGAGCCAGTGGCGCGACGCCCGATCGAGCACCGGCACAAGCGGCCGTGCCGGACCTGGGAAGAAGCCGAGACAGGCGTCGCGCAAGGCGCGGGCGCGGACGGCGCTCTGCTGTGCGTGGCGCGCTGCGCCGCCATCGCGCAGATCGACGACCGGAATATCCGTCAGATCAGACATCGTCGGATTCACAGGCAGCCTCGCGGCAAATTTGCGGCGGAGGTTCCTTACCCCCGCCAGCGCCGCGAGACTACTTAAGCTCACGCGTTTTTCAACGCAGCGCGCGTTAGAACTCTTCGTCTTCCTGGATAGCGACGGCGAGGGCGCCTTGGATGCGGCCGACCGGGCCGCCGCGGGTTGCCGCCGCAGCCGGGCGCTTGGCCGCGGGCTTCGCCGGCGCGGGCGGCGCGGATGGCGTCTTCTTGGCC
>DATHPQ010000183.1:0-10503 GCA_035483735.1 Xanthobacteraceae bacterium
GCAAGTGACGCGCAATTTCCTCCCAATTCTCACCTTCATCGACGCTCGCGAAGACCGAACCACTGTTTGTACCGAAATAGATTCCCGCTGGATCGCGCTCGTCACCAGCCATTGCTTGACGGAGCACAGTGAAGAAGCAGCCCTTCTGCGGCAGACCTTGGCGCATCGCGTGCCAGCTTTGGCCGCCGTCGCGTGACCGCCAGACCGCTGCGGCTGCGTCGGGTGGAAAACGTCCGGCCATGTCACCGTTGAGTGGCAGCGTCCAGATCGTATTCGGATCACGCGGATGAACGCGGATCGGAAAACCGAAGGTCGACGGCAAGCCTTTGGTCCGGTCGTTCCAGCTTCGACCACCATCGGCCGAGCGCCATACGCCATAATGGTTCTGCTGATAGAGCACGTCGTTTGTGCCCGGCGCGCGCATCATGTTGTGGATGCAGTGCCCAAGGTCGCCGTCGCGTGGTGCGGCAGGGTGGTCGTGGTGACCACTTGCTTCGGCGTTGGAGAGCCGGTTGCGGCGCTCCCAGGTCGCTCCGCCGTCTTCGGTCGCAAACACGCCAGCCGCCGAGATTCCGACCCAGAGCTTTTTTGGGTTGCCTGGATCAGAAACGATGGTGTGCAGCACAAGCCCGGCACCACCGGGGTTCCAGCTATCGGCAGAGGGGTGATCCGTCAGAGCCTGTATCGGTCTCCAATCCTTGCCGCCGTTCTCACTGGCCAAAAGGTTCGCTGGTTTGGTGCCGGCATACAGCGTCCCGTGCGCGTAGCCGAGCGACCAGATTTGAGCGAACGCGTCGGTAAATGGCAGCGGTTCGTCGGTCCAGCCGATCATCTTTGCGAAATTGGGATCGTTGGCGGCCCAATCGTCCATCTTCCCCTTTGTGAGGCGGGTGACCTTCCAACTCGCGCCGCCGTCTTCGCTGCGCCAGATACCTGCGCCGTGCCAATCGCCGCCGCCCCCTGCCCAAAGGGTTCCGGTCTTAGGGTCTCCAATCATGTGATTGATTGGCCAGCCATCACAGTAAGGACCCTGTGTGGCCCAACCGCTGCGATCATCGCGGCCGGAAATCAAAAACGCGCCCTTGGTCGTGCCGACCAGAAGGGTGATGCGAGTGGAAGACATCAACTTTCGTTCCCCATCGGAAAACACAACAGTGCACTATACATTTGAGGAAGCGTGGAGCAACGCACTGCGGCTCGACGGCAGCTCAGCTCAGGAGCATCCAGACGTCAGGCGTTCGGATCGTTGGCGTTCGGATAGAAAAGCTGTTGGCCGTTGATCTTGTATCCGGCGATGATCTTCTGTCCTTCCGGCGATATCAGGAAGTCAATGAACTGCTGGCCGAGGTCTTTCTTCACGCTCGGATATTTCGCAGGGTTCACCAGCATGACGCCATATTGGTTGAACAGGCGCTTGTCGCCTTCGACCACGATGAGGAGATCGCCGCGGTTCTGAAATGCAAGCCAAGTCCCGCGATCGGACAGCACGTAGGCGTTGGACGCCGATGCCATGTTCAATGCGGCGCCCATGCCTTGGCCGATTTCCTTGTACCAAGGGCCTTTGTCGTTCGCGATGTCCACGCCTGCCTCTTTCCACAAAGCGAGTTCGGCGATGTTGGTGCCGGACCGGTCGCCGCGCGAAATGAACGGCGCGGCCTTGGCCTTGATCGTTTGCAGCGCCGTCAAAATGTCTTTGCCTTTGATCCCGGCCGGATCGTCTTTCGGGCCGATCAGGATGAAGTCATTGTACATTACGGGGTAGCGCTTCACACCAAAGCCTTCCGCCAGAAACTTTTCCTCGGCCGACTTGGCATGAACGAAGACAACGTCCGCATCGCCGCGCCGCGCGGTGTCGAGCGCTTGCCCCGTTCCTTGGGCGAGCACCTTTACCTCGATGCCGAGCTTTTGCTTGACGATCGGCAAGAGGTAGCCGAACAGACCAGAATCCTGCGTTGACGTTGTCGAGGCGATAACGATCGACTTGTCTTGAGCGAAAGCCTGACCGCTCAGAAACGTGGTCGCTGCGACAAGACCCGCGATTGCAGATGCTCTCGAAAGACGTAGCCACCGATTCATGCCGGCAATCTCCCCGGTAAAGATGCCCTGGCGCCCGACTTCATCGGCCGGTCAGGGCGCGTCCGAAAAAAAGGCTTAGGCCGCTGACGGTCATCGAAAGGATGATCAGAATGAGTCCTAATGCAAGGGCAAAGCTCAGTTCACCTTTGCTCGTCTCCAGGGCTATGGCCGTGGTCATCGTGCGCGTATAGCCACGGATATTGCCGCCGACGATGATGATCGCGCCGACCTCCGCTATCGCGCGGCCGAAGGCCGCAAGAAAGGCCGTGAGCAGGCCTTCGCGGCCGATCAGCATGATCGGCATGATGGCGCGCAAGCGCGAAGCGCCATCGACCAGAAGGGCATCGCCATAGGCGGACCATGCGTCCACCATCATCCGGTGCACAAGTGCAATGACAATCGGCGTACCGAGGATGCCTTGTGCAATGACCATCGCGGCCGGCGTGAACAGGATGCCGAACGATCCAAGCGGCCCGGATCGCGACAAGAGCAGATAGACGGCAAGACCGACGACGACCGGTGGCAGGCCGAGCAGCGCATTCGCAATTACAATGAGTGCGCCTTTGCCCCGGAAACGGTATACGGCCAACGCCGTGCCAAGCGGCGCTCCAATCACAAAGGCGCACAGGCTTGCTGTGAGGCTCACGCCGAGCGACAGCGAAACGATTTCGCGCAACTCGGCGTCAAAGTGAACGATCAGGCTGGCCGCTGTGTCGAGTGCGTGGGCAAAGTCATTCATCTCGCCTGATTATTGCGTAAGCGCGCAATCGGATAAAGCATATGAGCGGCCGTCGCTTCGCGCTCGGCCGAATAGGCGGGTCTAGAGTGCCCACGGCCGGATCGTAAGGTTTGGCAAAGAAACGGCCACCTTCCGGCAGATCTTGCGGCGCGCCGAGCTCAATCGGCCTTGATGCCGGCTTCCACCGTGATCGGCGTCCAGCGGGCGAGTTCCGCTTGCTGCTTTGCTGCCAGAGCTTCGGGAGTTTGATAGTCCACCGGCCAGATTTCCTGGCCGACTTTTTTGAATCGCTCATGCACCGTTGGATCGGCCAAGGCGATACGAACGGCCGCATTGAGCTTGGCGATGACATCGGGCGGCGTGCCCTTGGGCGCCCACAGGCCGTGCCAGAAGCTCACATCGATATTCTTATATCCGAGTTCATCGAGTGTCGGCACATCCGGCGCCGCCCACCAGCGCTTCGGCTGCAACACCGCGAATGCTTTGAGCTGACCGTTTTCGACCGCGGTCAGATAGCCGGCCGCCTGGCCGAAGGCGAAGTCGACGTGGCCGCCGAGCATGTCCTGCAACAGCGGCGCTTCGCCGCGATAGGGGACGATTTGGAAAGACGTACCGGTCTCTTTGCCGAAGATCCGCGAAGCGAACTCCGATGGGCTGCCGATGCCGACCGCTCCCATGGTCGCCTTACCGTCGGCGGCCTTGAGCCAGGCGATCAAGCCTTTGACGTCGTCCGCCGGCACGGATTTGCCGGCGACGATCCAGTTCGGCGTGTCGGCGATCAGCGAGATCGGCGCGAAGTCTTTCACCACGTCGTAGTCGAGCTTGAGGATCGCGGCGTTGAAAACGTGGGTGCGGATGTGCCCGATGCTCAGCGTGTAGCCGTCGGGTGCCGCATGGGCGACGTGGCCGACGCCGATGCTGCCGCCGGCGCCGCCGATATTTTCGATGATCACGCTTTGGCTGAGCGCAACCTGCATGCGCTCGGCGAGGATGCGCGCGATGGTGTCGGTCGGACCGCCGGCCGGATAGGGCACCACAATGGTGATGGCGCGGGACGGATAGTTTTGTCCGTATGCGGCGAACGTGCCGGCTGCCAGCAGGGTGAAGGCAAGTGCAATCACTTTGCGCATGGCTGTCCTCTGGGTGCGACAACGCGAAAGCGCCCCGCGTCCACAGGGGACTACCGCGTATCGGACCTTGTGGCTGTGCTGCACGACACACTAGAACGGTTGGCCCTTCTTAATGCCAATCGCCGCAAACACTCCGACGATTTCGGGGTCGAAGGCATCGGCCGGTTCGTGCTACCGCAGGCCATTACGTCGCCAGCGGTGCAGGAATCGACAGCAAAAACTCGGTGCCCGGCCTGAGGCGGCGCACCTGCAGATCCGCATGCACCTGGGACGACAGCGCGCTGACGAGGCGCATACCCAGTCGCTTGCCGGAATTGGGATCGAACTCCGTCGGCAAACCTATTCCGCGATCGCGGACCGAAATCGAGATTGCGTCGCCGGAGCGGGAAACGTCGAGCCACACTTCGCAGCCGCCATCGGGATAAGCATATTTGGCGCTATTGGTGATCAGCTCATTGACCAAAAGCGCGACCGGAATTGCCGTATCGGTGGCGCAATGAATGTCGGGAGCGGCCGCGACGTGAATCTTGCAGTCGGGCATCGCCTTGCCGAGATCGTTGCAGATGTCGCCCAGATAAGCGCCGAGATCGACCTTGCCGATCTGGTCGCTGCCATAGAGCCGCTGATGCGCGCGGGCGATCGCAGCGATGCGGCTCGAGGCATCGTGCAGCGCGTGACGCACTTCATCGCTTTGGGTGGTCGTCGTCTGCAGGTGCAGCATGCTGGCCACGATCTGCAGGCTGTTGTTGATGCGATGATTGACCTCTTTGATCATCAGCTGATGACGTTCAAGCGCGTCCTTTAGCTTCCGGTCGGCGCGCTGCCGGTAAATGGCCATGCCCAGGATGTTGGCCGCGCCCTGCAGAAAGGTAATGTCTTTGGTGGAAAACTCGCCCTCGGAGCGGCTGTCGACTTCAAGGACGCCGAAAGGCGCTCCCTCGCCCTCGAGGATCACGTTCATGGCGCGATGAATGCCGTGTTCGAGGAGCAGCTCAGGCGTGCGAAATCGCTCCTCGTTTTCAAGATGATTGGAAATGACCGCTTTGCCGGTTTGTAAAGCATAGCCGGCAGGCGACGCCGCGTCGGCGCCGACCGTTGCTGATCCGATGACGCCCGGGTCCCAACCCACGCCGGCGCGCACCAGGAACCTGCCCTCGGACGGCATGTATTCCAAAACTTTGGAGAATTCCGCTTGCAGTCCTTCGGCGACGAGACGGGCGGTCAGATCGAGCAATTCGGTAAAATGCGTGCCTTGAAGCGCCAGAACGCCAAGTTCCGCCAGGATTTCCTGCTGCCGAACCCGCAGCCGCAGCGCTTCCGCGGTCAGGTCTTGGTCGGGCTTGCGATGCTCGGGCGGCTCGGCGACGAATTCCGAAGTTTCCGCGTGAAAGGTGACAACGCCGGACATGATGACGCTTTCTGACTCCGCTTTCTGAGGCGGACACTTGGTGCGACCGAAGCAGCACTTGGCGCTGCCGAAGCACTTGGCGCTGCCGAAGCATTTGGTGCGACCGAAGCCTCGGCGCCACCGATGGCGTAACGGCCTACCACCATAGCGGAGGAATTAAGGGCAAAACACGGCGCTGATAGCGGCGCAAAAGCGGGGCGCGTAAGCGGATTTAGAGCGCCCACGCCCGCAATGTGTCTCTTATCTTGGCCGGATCGTAAGGTTTGGCAAAGAAACGGCCACCTTCCGGCAGATCTTGCGGTGCGATCGTTTCACGTCCCGAGGTCACGATGATCTTGATCGGGGGCCAGCGATGGCGCACCGCATGCGCGAGTTTGAGGCCGTCCATCGAACCGGGCATGTGAATGTCGGTAAAGATCACACGGATGTCCCTGCGGCTCTCCAATATTGCGATGGCTTCATCGGCGCTTTCGGCCTCGATGACCTCATAGCCAGCGTCCTCGACGGTTTGGGCCGCGCATAGCCGAACCAGAGGCTCATCTTCGACGATGAGAACGGCTGGCCCTTTCGTGCCGCTTCCGGGGGTCATTCCTGCCTCTGACGATTTTTAGACACCCCAGCAGAGGCTGTCCCTTAACTTGCAGCAACGTGCCAGCAACGAAAGTCGTTCCAAAGAATCGTCACACTTCGCGGGCTCGGCCGGCTATGCCGAGCGCGTGCGTGTCCGGTGACAACGCGCGGGAGGTAAAAACAGAGCAAAAGGCCGCGGCGACTCTGCTCCGCCGGAGGCGCGACTATTCCGCCGGCGGCGCTTTGGGCTTCGTTTTCACGAATGTGCCCTTGAGATTATCCCAAAGCTGAATCTTGGCGCCGTTTCTGTGCATGATCACGCTCTGCTGCGCCACCGAGAGCGAGTTGTTCCAGGCCCAATAGATCACGAGGCCTGCCGGAAATTTCGCCAGCATGAAAGTGAAGATCAGCGGCATCCAGTTGAAGATCATCTGCTGCGTCGGATCGGGCGGCGCCGGATTGAGCTTCATCTGCACCCACATGGTCACGCCCATGATCGCCGGCCAGAAGCCGAGATGCAGGAACGAGCCGACCATCGGAATGATCGTCGGGTCGAACGGGATCAGGCCGCCGAGGGTGAAAATATTGGTCGGGTCCTGCGCCGACAGATCGTGGATCCAGCCGTAGAACGGCGCGTGCCGCATCTCGATGGTGATGAACAGCACCTTGTAGAGCGAGAAGAATACCGGGATCTGAATGGCGATCGGCAGGCAGCCGGCGATCGGATTGATCTGCTCTTTCTTATAGAGCTCCATCATCGCCTGCTGTTGCTTCACCCGGTCGTCGGCATAGCGCTCCTTGATCATCGCCATTTGCGGCTGCACCGCCTTCATCTTCGCCATCGAGGCGTAAGACTTGTTGGCGAGCGGGAAGAACAGGATCTTCACCAGCACGGTGACGATCAGGATGGCGATGCCGAAATTGCCGACGACATGAAAGAAGTAGTCGAGCGCCAGGAACATCGGCTTGGTGAGGAAGTAGAACCAGCCCCAGTCGATCAACAGATCGAAATGGTTGAGCTTGAGCGAGGCGTTATAGCCGCCCGGGCCGAGCGGGAAGTCGATGCCGACGACGGAGACTTCCTTGGCGCCGGCGAACAGCCGCGCGTCGGCGCTGCCCGATGCGCCGGGCGCCACCGTCACCGGATCGAGCAGATAATCGGTCTGATAGGTCTTGGTCCCGTCGGCGTCGCCCGAGGAAAAGCGCACATGCGCCCTGGCGTCGGTATTCGGCAACAGCGTCGCGGCAAAATATTTGTCGGTGAAGCCGAGCCAGACATTGGTCGCCTCCCAGCTCTGCGACTTGCTCTCCTCCATCTTCTTATAGGTCACGGTCTGCTCGCCGTGCTCGCCCATCACGCCGATCAGGCCTTCATGCAAGATGTAATAGCCGAGCACCGGCGGCGTGCCGTGGCGCGAAATCAGCGCATAGGGAAACAGCGTCACCGCGCTGCCGCCGGCATTGGCGACATTGTCCCTGATGGTGAAGAGATAATGGTCATCGATCGCGATGGTGCGGGTGAAGGTGAGGCCCTGGCCGTTGTCGTAGGTCAGCGTCACCGGGTGATCGATGCCGAGCGCGCCCGAGCCTTGCTGCTTCCACGTCGTGTCGGGGCCGGGCATCGCGGTCGCGGTGCCGGAGGCCGGCACCCAGCCGAATTCGGCGTAATAAGCGTCGGGCGCTCCCGACGGTGAGAACAGCACGATCGGCGGCGAATCCGCATCGATGGTTTCGCGATATTGCGTCAGCGTCAGATCGTCGACGCGGCCGCCCTTGAGATCGATCGAGCCGCCGAGCCGCGGCGTCGAAATGGCGATGCGCGGCGTCGCCGCGATGACGCTGTCACGCGAGGCCGCTTGCGACGGCGCCGACGCGCTCGGCGCGCCCGGGATTTGCGGCGTCGCAGTGTTCGCGTTCGGCTGACCCGGCTGGGTCTGCTGCCCCGGCTGCGTTTGACCCTGTTGGACTTGATCCCGTTGGGCTTGCGACTGCTCTTGCTGCTTGAGCGCGTCCTGCTGGCGCTGCTTTTCCATCTGCGGATAGGCGATGAAAATCTGCCAGCCGACCATCACGACGAGCGACAGCGCGATGGCAATGATAGTGTTCTTGTGCTCACCCATTTAGTGCTCTTTCGGAGGTTTGGCCGGCTGCCCGCGGCCGCGCCGAGGCTCTGATCGCGAACCCGCTCTATGTGGGGGGCGCTTATTCCCGGCACCAGTTGCAACGCGCCGCAGCGCGCCGTCGAGTTCCCGCGCCATGTCGCCGAACGGATATGTCAGCGCGCTGCGCCTGCCGATCAGCACGTAATCATGGCCGGCGGCAAAGGCTGTCTCGGGCTTGAGCCGCACCATTTCGCGCAAGCGGCGGCGCACGCGGTTGCGTACGACGGCATTGCCGACTTGCTTCGACACCGTGAAGCCGATCCGGACAGGTCCCGCTGCTTGTCCCGCTTCGTCACGGCGCAGCGCTTGCAGCACGAACGGCTGCGCCGGCGCGCGTGCGCCGGCTTGGGCGATGGCCCGAAATTCCGTCCGGCGTTTCAAGCGCTCCATGAGATGAGCTTTGGATTCGGGTTGGGCCGGTTCGGCAACGAAGGCCCGCGCACGCTCCGTTGCAGCCTAGACCTCGATCCAATTCGATTGGATCGGATCAAGGTCTAGATTCCTTTGTTTGAGCATGATCTTTTCCGAAAACCGGATTCCACTTTTCGGGATCATGCTCTAGGCGCTCAGCCGCTTGCGGCCGCGGGTGCGGCGCGCGGACAGAACCTTGCGGCCGCCTTTGGTTGCCATTCGGGTGCGAAAGCCGTGGCGGCGCTTGCGCACCAATTTGCTCGGCTGATAGGTCCGTTTCACGGGGGTAATCTCCGCTGCGCACGCAAATTTTGAGAGGTTAACGGCCGCAGGCGCTCCGGCCCACCGGCCAGACGGCGCGATTGGCGCGGCTTATACGGGAGCGTCCCCGGCTCGTCAACGTCGCGAGGATCGCGGATCGGGGACCGGGAAAGAGGAAAATATCCTGATCGGGCAATGGATTTGATCCTGATTCCCGATGCTGATCCCGGGCCGAAACTTGCGGCCGAATATCCGGGTCGTGGCCGGTGTTAGCGTGCCGTATCCGGCCTCTTCGGAGGTGGCAAACGGGCGGCGATGACCTATTTTTATCGCGGTTTGACGTCGCCCTTGGTGCGGCGCATCATAGGTTGGCTGCGTCGGTTTGGTTGACGATTTGTCCCAACGTCCTGTCGCAAAAGGGCCCCAATCGGGCCCGAGTGCGCCCAAAGAGCGGGCTGGCAGCGAGGCTCGGCGAATGAGTGAAGAGACTGCCGCGCGGCCGGCTCCAGTCCGGCCGCCACGATTCGGGCTTTCGGTTAAACTCCTCGTTCTCACGATTTTATTCGTGATGATCGCGGAAGTGCTGATCTATGTGCCGTCGATCGCCAATTATCGCGTGATGTGGCTCAAGGATCGGCTGGCGTCGGGCTATACCGCGGCTTTGGTGCTCGATGCGGCGCCCAACGGCATCGTCTCCGACGCGCTCACCAAGCAGATTCTCGATTCGATCGGCGCCCGCGCCGTCGCCATGAAGATGGGCACGCAGCGCCAGCTGATTGCCGTCGACGACATGCCGCCGGCGATCAGCGACGATTTCGACATGCGCGACGTCATGACCTTCGATTCGATCATCGACGCGTTCAAGATGCTGGCCGACGGCCACACCAGCGGCAAGGTGATGCGCGTCGTCGGGCCGGCGCCGATGGGCGGCGATTATATCGAACTGATCATGGACGAGCCGCCGCTGCGCCGCGCGATGCTGCGCTATTCGGGCGACATTCTGCTGATCTCACTGCTGATCTCGTGCATCACCGCCGCGCTGGTCTATCTGGCGCTGCATTACCTGTTCGTGCGGCCGATGCGCCGCATCACCGCGAACATGATGGCGTTCCGCGCCGGGCCGGAAGATCCCGACCGCATCATGGTGCCGTCGGACCGGGTCGATGAGATCGGCACCGCCGAGCGCGAGCTCTCGGCGATGCAGACCGATCTCGCCTCGATGCTGCATCAAAAGAGCCGGCTCGCCGCGCTTGGGCTCGCGGTGTCGAAGATCAATCACGATCTGCGCAATCTGCTCGCCTCGGCGCAGCTGTTCTCCGATCGGCTGGCGAAAATTCCCGATCCCGGCGTGCAGCGCTTTGCGCCGAAGCTGATGCATGCGCTCGAGCGCGCCATCGCGTTCTGCCAATCGACATTATCTTACGGCCGCTTGCAGGAGCCGCCGCCGGATCGCAAGGAGATTTTGCTCGAGCCCTTGGTCGAGGAAGTGCACGAGACGCTGGGCTTGAGCCCCGACGGGCCGGTGCGCTGGATCAGCGCGGTCGAGCGCGGGCTGATGGTGGATGCCGATTACGATCAGCTGTTTCGCGTTCTCTTGAACCTGTCGCGCAACGCGCTGCAGGCGATGGAAAGCCGCGCCACGCGCGATCCCGGCCGCGACCAGATCCGCATCACCGGCCGCCGCGAAGGCGCGGTGGTGGTGATCGAAGTGTCCGATACCGGGCCGGGCTTTTCGCCGAAGGCGAG
>DATHPQ010000184.1:0-17481 GCA_035483735.1 Xanthobacteraceae bacterium
GGGACGCAGGCGAGGGCGCAAGCCGCCACGCGCAAGACATTCGTACTCGTCCACGGCGCCTATCATGGCGGCTGGTGCTGGCGGCGCACCGCCGACATTCTCGAGAGCCATGGCCACAAGGTCTATGCGCCGTCGCTGACCGGCAACGGCGACCGCTCGCATCTTCTAAGCAAAGACATCAATCTCGACACCCAGATCACCGACATCGTCAATCTGGTGAATTGGGAAGACCTCAAGGACATCTGCCTCGTGCCGCATTCCTACGGCGGCTGGCCGTGCTCGGGCGCGCTCGAACGGATCCACGACCGCGTTGCTTCCATCGTCTGGCTCGACGCGTTCAAGCCGAAGGACGGCGAGAAAGGCACCGACTACATATCGGAATTCAGCCGCAAGGCCATGGAGGAGGCGGTCGCGCGCGGCGAGCCCGGCCGCAAGCCGCCGCCGGCGAAGACGTTTTCAAAGAGCGAGAAGGATTACGCCTGGATCGATTCGAAGCTGACGGAGCAGCCGAACGGTCCGGCGCTGCAGACGATCAGGCTCACCGGCAAGCGCGACGCGATCGCGAAGAAGACCTATATCCGCGCGCCGCAATATCCGCAGGCTGCCTTCGACAAAGCGCTCGCCGAATGCAAGGCCGATCCGTCGTGGCAGACATTTGTCAACGACACCAGCGGCCACGACGTGATGATTGATCAGCCGGAATGGCTGGCGGATGTGTTGTTGAAGGTGTCGTAGCTGAAGCATGTCTATCAATGCCGCGTCGCGCTCTCCGTGCGCAGCGCGCTGTCAGCCAGTTGGCGCAGCCGATGCACGGCTTCGGTGGCTTCTTCGGTATTGAGGCTGGCATAGCCGAGGCGAAGCCCGCGCTCGTCGAACGGTGCAATGGCGAATGAGCGCGAGGGAAGGAATCGCACTGTGCCGCGCGGTACGCCCATTTCGATGGCGTCGAGCACCGTCGCATCGCGAAACGTAATCCAGAACGCAAGGCCGCCGTCCGGCACTTTGAAGTCGATCAGGCCGTTGAAATTTTTCCGTAACAGCTCGGCGAAGGCATTGCGCCGTTTGAGATAGACCTGCAGCGCCTTGCGCGAATGGCGGTGCAACTCGCCGGACTCGATCAGTTCGGCTACCGCCAATTCCGTCGGTGCATTGCCTTGCCGGTCGACGATGACGGTTTCATTCGCCATCATGCGGATGACGTCGGGGGCCGCGGCGACATAGCCGATGCGCAGACCCGGCAACAACAGCTTCGACATCGAGCCGATATAGACGGTGCGGCGCGGCGCGTAACTTGCCATCGGCAATAGCGGCTGCTGCTCGAAATGAAATTCGTGGTCGTAATCATCCTCGATGATGGCAAAGCCGAATTGGCTTGCGAGATCGAGAAGCCGCAAGCGCCGTTGCGGCGTCAGCGACACCGTGGTCGGAAATTGGTGATGCGGCGTCAGATAGAGTGCGCGCACTTTATGCTTGCGGCACAGCCGCTCGACGTCTGTGACATCCAAGCCGTTGTCGTCGAGCTTGGCGCCGACGACGGTGGCGCCGGCGGCGCGAAACGCCTGCCAGGCCGGCGCGTAGCTCAAGCCTTCGACCAGAACGGTCTCGCCCGGCCGCACCAGAATGCGCGCGGCGAGAAAGATCGCCATCTGACTGCCGCGGGTGATGCAGATATTGTCGGCATTGGCGACCAGCCCGCGATGCGTCATCAACATATTGGCGATGGTGGCGCGCAGGATCGGCGAGCCGCGCGGATCGCCATAGCCGAGCAGATTGCCGCGCACCGCCTGACGCAACGCCGTCCGGTAGGCGCGCGACAGCACGTCCGGCGAGAACAGCCGCGCATCCGGTGCGCCGTCATCGAACGTCAGCTGCGTGCTCTCGACGAAAGCGGGGAGGGGATCCACCGCGGGACGGATCTTGAATTCGGGCGCCGAGGCCTCGGGCCCGACGTCGGGCTGCAGGATCGGTGCCGGCCGCGGCGCCAGTTCCGGCAGCGAGCTCGAGACGATGGTGCCGCGCGTGCCGTCGGAGGCGAGCCAGCCCTGCGCGATCAGGTCGTCATAGGCGATGACGATGGTCTTGCGGTTGACGCCGAGCGTGGTCGCAAGCTCGCGGCTGCTCGGCAAGAACGTGCCGGGCAACAGGCGTCCGCGCTGGATGTCGTGGATCAGCGCCTGAACGATCTGCTGATAGACCGGAATGCTTCGCCGCCGGTCGACCCGCTCGGCAAGGCTGATTTTCCAAGGCCGCAGCACTGGACCCCTCCGTCAGTCATTCTTGGACCTTTTCCATGGTCCATGGGGACCATACGCTCACGGGACTTGGCAAGGAGTTTTGGCAAGCAGTCTGACTAGGAAACGTGCAGCGACCATGTCTTCGGCAGCCATGTCTTTGGCAAGATTGCCTTTGGTAACTCTCAGCCGCACCGGCAAGAGCTTTCCGGTCAATCAGGGCGAGGTCATCCTCGACGCGGCGCTGCGCCAGGAAATCTGGCTGCCGCATGCATGCCGCGGCGGCACTTGCGGCAGCTGCAAGGCCATCATCGTCGCCGGCTCCGTCACTTATGACGAAGGCGCACCGCTGCGAACGCGGCAAGCCGCGTTGCGCAGCGAGGCCTATTTGTGCTGCGCCAAGGCTGTTGGCGACGTCACCTTCGATGTCGCCGAACTGCCGGCGCGGCCGATCGGCGCCATGTATCGGCGCCCGGCGCGCATCGCTTCAATCGCAAAGCCATCGCGCGATGTCGCAATCGTAACGCTCAAGCCGCCGCCGAATGCGGCGATCCGATTTCGCCCCGGCCAATACATTTCCCTGATCGGCGATGACGGCCGCCTGCATGCGTTCTCGATCGCGAATGCGCCGCGCGCGGACGGCACGCTCGAGCTTCATATCGGCCGCGTCGCCGACGGCCGTTTCACCACGCATGTGCATGAGCGCGTGCAGGCGCGCGACATTCTGCGCTTCGAGGGGCCGTTCGGCGAATTCGGATTCTGCAACGACGAGACCGCGGTGCAGCGCCCGGCGATTCTGCTCGCCGGCGGCACTGGGATCGCGCCGATCAAGGCGATGCTAGAAGCGGCTGAGCAGGGCGGGATGCGGCGCGAGTTGCATCTTTATTGGGGCAGCCGGCACAGGGACGGGCTGTATGCGCTCGACCAATTCGCTGCGAAAACTTGCGCCCGCTTCACGCCGGTCCTGTCCGAGCCGTCAGCGGAAGACGGCTGGGCCGGACGCATAGGCTTCGTGCATCGCGCTGTGCTGCAGGATTTTCCGGATCTGTCGCGCTTCGACGTCTATGCCTGCGGCAGCCCCGGTCTCATCGATGCAGCATTTCTCGATTTCACGCGGCGCGCCGGGCTGCCCGCGGATCGTTTTTTCGCTGACGCTTTCCACAATGCGGGGACAGTTCCGCTAGCGGCCAGCGTCGCGGGCTAATGCCGGGCCACCAGGAGACGTGTCATGCCGACAATTTCCGATCTCTTCGTTTACCCCGTCAAATCCTGCGCCGGGGTGCGCATGAAGGAAGTTTCCATCGTGCCGACCGGATTCGAATTCGATCGCAATTGGATGGTGGTGGATGCCGACGGCAATTTCGTCACCCAGCGCGAGCATTCAACGCTGGCGCTGGTGAAGCCGCAGCTCAATGGCGGCATCACGCTGACCGCGCCCGACATGGAGCCTTTGCATCTGTCCGCCAATGGCGGCGGTGGGCCGGTCACGATCTCACTCTTCGGCGAAAAGCACGGCGCCATGTCGACCACGCCGGAGGCCGACGCCTGGTTCAGCAAATATCTCGGCGGCACATTTCGGCTCGTGAAGTGCGATCCGGCGACGCTACGCAAGGGCGGTGTGCAATATCCGGAGCGCGACGCGGCGCCGACGAGTTTTGTCGACAATTACGGCGTTCTCGTCATCTCGCAGGCCTCGCATGCCTCGCTCAATCAAAAGCTGCCGCAGGCGGTGCCGATGAATCGCTTCCGGCCGAACATCGTCGTTGCCGGTATCGACGAGCACGACGAAGACTATTTCACCAATGCCCGCTGCGGCGATGTCGGGCTGCGCTTTGTCAATCCGTGTTATCGCTGCAGCCTGACCTCGATCGATCAGCAGAGCGCGATGCCCGGCCTCGACGTATTGCCAACGCTCTCGACCTATCGTTACGACGAGGCGGTCAAGGGCGTGAAATTCGGCGCCTACGCGGCGATCAGCGGCGGCGTTGGGTCTGCGCTCCACGTCGATTCCGATCTCGACGTGGACTGGAGTTTCTGACGCAGCCTGTTTTTGCGCGGCCTATTGTTGATTGAGACGTGATCGTCTCGGAAAACGGCTTCCGTTTTTCCGGATCATGCTCGAGGCCCGCCCCGAATACTGGTGCGCTGTTCTCGCGCCGCGCCTGCGGCACTCGGACGGCGACACGGTCTTTTTCACTTCTTAATCCGCGCTACGCGCGCCGCAAAGCTCATGCTGCCGCCCCAATCGCGGGGCCCGCGCGAGTGCACGCAATGTAAGCGTGGATAGGGTCCACTGGACCCCATGCCATTTGGAAACTGGATGTGTTGACGGGTCCATCCGCGCAATAGCCTTCAATCTAGGCCTGCCGCATCGTGGTCTTGAGACCGGGCTCGGACGTCGAAGGGGCGCAGGACGTGTCGTCCAATGCAACGGAGCCTATGGTCATGCCTAACATCGCGCTGAAACCGAACTGTCTGAACTTCTCTGAAGTGCTGGCGCAAGCCGTGGCACTGATTTCTCCCACCATGACGGCAGCTCTGATCATCCCGGTGATGTATTCGAACACCGGCGATTGGAGCTGGATGTCCTATGCTTTGGGCACCGTCATGCTGCTGTTCGTCGCCTACAATCTCAACCAATTCGCCAGCCGCTCCACCGGGGCAGGCTCGATGTACGCTTACATCTGCCGCGGCCTCGGCGTCACCGCCGGCGCGGTCGGCGGCTGGTCGCTGATCTGGGCCTATCTCGGCATCTCAATCGCCGGCGCCACCGGCTTCTCGATCTTCGCCGACACGCTTCTGAAAATGGTCGGACTGAATGTGCCGCCGGTCGCGCTGTTTGCGATTTGCGTGGCCACGTCCTGGTATTGCGCCTGGAAGAATGTGACGCTCTCGGCCTTGCTGATGCTGTTCTTCGAGGGCATTTCGGTGGCCTTGATTCTCGCTCTGTGCTTCATCGTTCTGTCGCAACACCACTTCGCGGTCGACACGGCGCAATTCGACGTCAGCCAGTTGCCGTGGTCGAGCGTCGGTCTCGGCGTCGTGGTCGCGATCTTCAGTCTGGTCGGCTTCGAGTGCGCCACCGCTTTCGGCGATGAAGCAAAGGATCCGCTGAAGACCATCCCGCGCGCGGTCATGGTGAGCCTCATCATCTCCGGCGCCTTCTTTGTCTTCGTCACCTATGTGATGGTACTCGGCGTCCGCGGCTATTCGACGCCGCTCGACAAATTGGACACGCCGCTGAACACTTTGGCGGAGCTTGCTCACGTCGGGGTGCTGTCGATCCCGCTGTCGCTCGGCGCCATGGTCAGCTTCTTCGCCCTCAATTGTTCCTGCGTCAATGCCGGCTCGCGCGTCATCTATGCGATGGGCCGTCACGGCATCTTCCATGAGGCGACGGCGGAAGCTCACGCGACCAACGAGACGCCGCACATCGCGGTGACGATTTTTGCGATCATCTCGTTCTTGCTGCCGACCATCGCTGCGCTCCGCGGTCTCGCGCCGCTCGATATCTTCAACTATGCCGGCACGCTCGCGGCCTTCGGTTTCATCACGCCGTATTGCCTCATCACCGTGGCGGCGCCGGTCTATCTCAAGCGGCTCGGTGAGCAGCGCCCCATCGATCTTGTGATGTGCGCTGCCTCGCTTGTCCTCTTGATGATCCCGACCGTGGGCAGCGTCATCCCGATCCCGGATCCGCCGGTCAATTACTTCCCTTACGCCTATCTCGTCTATCTTGCCGTCGGGATTGTGTGGATCTTCGCCTTCCACGCCCGCAAACCTATGGCGGTCGGCGAGATCAAGCAGGATCTCGAAGCAAGCCACGCCCGGTTCCAGCAAGACGTGGCGCCGGTGTCGGCGATCGGCAGCCCGAAAGCGGCGTAGCAACTTTATCCGAACGGCGCGAGCAACCTTCCCCTCTCGCGCGGCACGGACATTGACCGTCATGACCGGGATCGCCTAATCCCGCTCATGGCGGTCGGTGTATTTCAGGGAAAGATTGTTCGAGGCCGACATGAACGGCAAAGTCGCCTCCTTGAATGTCGGCGAGCCGCGGCTTGTCACCTACCGGGGCATGTCGTTTCGCACCGGGATTCTCAAAACGCCGATCGACGCGCCGCTGACCTTGAAGCGGCTCAATTTCATCGGCGACGGCCAGGCCGATCTCTCGGCGCATGGCGGCATCGACAAGGCGGTCTATTGCTATCCGCTCGAACATTACGAGTTCTGGCGCGGCGAGATCCGCCGCGCGGCGCTGCCGATGGGCCAGTTCGGCGAGAATGTCACCACACAGGGCCTGCTCGAAAGCGAGCTTCGCATCGGCGACATTCTGCGCATGGGGACGGCGCTGCTGCAGGTCTCCGAGCCGCGCATCCCCTGCTACAAGCTGGTGATGCATATGAATGCGGGGAGCGATTTCTCGGTGCGCTTTCTCGCTGCCAACCGCACCGGCTTTTATTGCCGGGTTCTCGAAGAGGGGACCGTCGCGCCGTCGGATGCGATCACGCTCATCTCGCGCGAAACCTCTTCTCCGGCGGTGAGCGAGGTCATCGCGGCGACTCAGTTTACCGATCGCGATCCGGTGCGGCTGCGGCGGGTGGTGCGGGCGCGCGACATTTCCACAAAGTGGCGCACGCGGGTGCGGCGCATGATCGATGCCGAGTTGCGCCGGCGCATGGAGCAAGCCGCGCCGCAGTCCCGGCGGCTCGTCGTTGATGAGGTTGTGCCCGAAGCGCGCGATGTTTGTTCGATTTGGCTTCGGCCGCGCGACGGCGAGCCGCTGCCGCCGGCGCTGCCCGGTCAATATCTGACGCTCGCCTGGCCGGACGGTCTCAAGCGCACCTACAGCCTGTCGGCACGCGATGCTGACAAGCGCTATCGCATCACCGTGAAGCTTGAGCGCGACGCGCAAGGCGGGCTCGGCCCGGGCTCGGCGCGGATCGCGGCCCTCAAACCGGGCGATACATTGGATGTCGAGCGGCCGCGCGGCAATTTCCATCCCGATGTCGAGGCCGATACGCCGCTGGTTCTGGTCGCAGCCGGCATCGGCGTGACGCCGATCATGCATATGCTCGATCGCGTCACACGAGACGGCAGCCGCAAAGTCTTTGCCGCCTTCGGCATGCGCGAGCCAAAACAGCATCCGCTTATTAACGAGCTCAAGGCGCTCACGGCGGAACGGCCAAATCTCGAAGTAAAGCTCGCATATTCGCAATATGGCGGCGAGGCGGTCGCTGGCTTGCCTGCGCCCAAGCACGGACGGCTTGCGCCCACCGATCTTCTACCGCATGCGGCGGCGCCGCTTGCCGAAGTCTTCATCTGCGGTCCGGGCGGCTTCATCCGCCACATGAACGACGGCTTGGCCGCGGCCGGCATCAACCCGCTGTGCATCCGCTACGAGGCGTTCGGGCCGTCGACACTGTTGCCGGCGCGCGGCGATGCCGCTGCCGATCCGGCGGCAAAGTTCAACGTCACATTCGCGCGCAGCAATATGGAAGCGGTGTGGACGCCGGCGTCGGGAACGCTGCTCAACCTCGCCGAGGCTGCGGGAATCTCGCCGACTTTCGGCTGCCGCGCCGGCAGTTGCGGCCTGTGCCGCACCGCGCTCAGCGAAGGCCGCGTCGGCTATGTCGAACCTATCGACGAGCCCGGAGCGGGCTACGTCTATCCCTGCTGCGCCATTCCGGAGACGAATTGCCGTCTGGAGATGTAGGCGCGCAACGCTAAACGCGTTCGCGCGGCAGCCAAGCTCAGTGCTGAACTTTCAGATTTTCCGCCGACATCTTGCCGCGGTTTGCGACCTCTTCGTATTCGACGACTTGGCCTTCATCGAGGCCGTTCAGCCCGGCGCGTTGCACCGCCGAAACGTGAACGAAGATATCCTTGCCGCCGGCTTGCGGTTGAATGAACCCATAGCCTTTTTGGCTGTTGAACCACTTCACGGTACCCTGAGGCATTATCTGCTCCACTCGAATTGACGACCGCTGCCACGCATCGCGTTGTTTCGCACCGAGCCGTTCGTGCCGTTCTTGCATCAAGAAGATCGCGCGGTCGTACGCAGACTGCCGCATTTTTCGCCGCGTGCTTCTAAATGAAATCATATAGGTAGGGCGATGTTATGTCCTGCCCGATTTGACGCCGAGCGGGAATACGGAAGGCAAGCATTGGCGACGTCGTGAACGGTTCCTTGCCAGGCGCGCGCAAATCGGAACTAACAGCTCGCAGAAATGCCGAATATTTTCCGATATTTTTGCTCGCTGATCGGCGCTGCGGCAAAGCACCAATCAACAATCAAAGCAGTCAACAATCAGAACGTCACAAAATCCAGCACGTGACCGCCGAAATCATAGACAATCCAAGCATATTCGGCTTTGACCGAGTCCTCGGGCGCGTCCCGCAGGCGCACCTCGATGGCATGGGCGCCGGCCTGGCGGACAAAGGGATGCGCGCCGATGGTGACGCTTTCCAGATAGGCCTGCTTTGCTCCGCTCAATCGCTTGAAAGCATCTGCTTGCAGTGCCGCAAGCTTCTGTGCGTCCAGTGCCGCAAGGTCGGTAACGGAGAAACGCGGTCCCATCGAATCGAGCGAAAAGCTGATGCCGGCGCGCGAGACGCCGTTGCCGGTGAAATCGAAGGTCGCCGCCTGGCCGCCATGCGCCGGGTCGTTGATGGTGATGCGTCCGCGCCGCTCGTCGGCGACGATCGAGGCGATCTTGGCATTCTGGCCGAAGATCGCGCCGACGCGGGCGATGGCGCCGGCGAGCGCCGACGGATCGCGCCAGTCGATTTTGGGGCGGCGCGATTCCGGCAGATCGACGCGGACTATGGCGCCGGTTTTGTCGGCGACCACCGTGGTCACTTCGCCGCTCGGCTCGACGATTTCGACAGTCCAATTCAGAACCGGCTGGCCCGGCTGATCGGTCGATACCGCAAGCGCGATATTCTTGATGCTCGATCGCGGGATCGCGGCTTTGGCCATCGCGTCGCTTGCGAGCTTGCCGACGATGGTCCAATCGACGTCGTTGATGCTGAACGAGGCCGGCGCCGGCGTGCCCATCTGCGCGCTGACGTCAATGGTGCCGAGCTGTTGCTGCAGTCCGTTCAGATCCCAAGTGAATGTCGCGGTCGACGGCAGGTCGCCGCCCAATCGGGCGAGCGACTGGTCGCGGATATTGGTGCCGAACGCCACCGTCTTCGGCGCGATGCCGACTCTCGTCAGAACCGATTGCGTGCCGATGGCGTCGCGAAACGCCATGGCGGCATCGGCCGCGAGCTCGGGCTCTTTGAGGATATTGAGCGTTTTCGCGCGCTGGGTGCCGCTGAGATCGGCGCCGATGATGATGCCGTCGGCATTGGCGGTGATGTCGGCGCGCTCGCGGCCGCTGTCGATATGCAAGGTCCAGCGCACGTCTCCGCTCGACGGCTCCGGCAGGATGAAGGTCTGCCGCTCGATTTCCATATGCGTGACCTTGGCCTCGTCCTGCAGGCGTGCGCGCGCGATGGCTGCTTCCATGAGCTTCGGCGCGGCGGGGAATTGCACCGTATCGAGGTCGAACAGGTTCGCCGCGATGTCCGGATTGATCAGCGTCGGATCGACCGGCTCCGGGCCGGTCAGGTGCCGCAGCGGAATCATGCCGAGATAGTTGACGATGCCGTAGCGCCAGCGATCGATGTGACCCGGATTCTTTGGATCCTGCGCCTCGATCTCGATGCCGTTGGCGTCGCCTTCAATCTTGAGCACCCGCGCATGCGCGCCGACCGCTCCGCGCAGCACCGAGATGGCCAGGCTGAAATTCGAACTATCGTCGATAAAGCCCGCTTCCGCGCCGCCACCCGATGCCAGCAGGATTGCGCCGATCAGTGCGCAGAGAGCTCTCATCCGGAACCTCGCTGGTTGGCGTAGCGCATGTCCCGGAAAAGGGGGCACCGGTTTTCCGATAAGGACATGCGCCAATCGAAAATCCAGTACGGCGCGATGTTTGGTCGCCATAGCATGATGCGCGGTTCAGGCCTTAGCGCATGATCCGGAAAAGTGGAATCCGGTATCCGAAAAGATCGGGTTCCGCTTAATTTCTGACCGCGAAATCTCGCAATATTTCCGGCCGGAAGGCAAGCCCGTGTCCTGGCCGCTCCGGTGCGGTGATCATGCCGTTTTTGACCGGCACCGGCTCTATCCACAGATCGTCGGACAGGCCCATGTCCTCGATCCAGAGCCCGTTCGGGACGGAGGCCAGAAGCTGCACGTTCAGCTCCGGAAACAGATGCGGCGCGATCGTCATGCCCCAGGTGTCGGCGACGGTTGCGATCTTGCGCAATTCGGTCAGGCCGCCGCGCATCGGGTCGGGCTGCAGGATCGGCAGCCGCGGATTCTCGAAGAACGGCTTCAAATCGAAGCGGGTGAAATGCGTCTCGCCGCCGACGATGCGCAGATCGAGCGCTTCCGCGATCCGCAGATAGCCGGCGAAGTCGTCCGGCACCACTGGCTCTTCCAGCCAATACACATCGTAATCCTGAAACTTGCGGCCCATCAGGATGGCAACATCGGCGGTCCAACCCATATTGACGTCGATCATGATGTCGATGCCGGGCCCGACCGCCTCGCGCATGCGTTTGACATTGTCGAGGTCGGTGGCGAGGTCTGCGGTGTGGGCGACCTGCATCTTGATCGCCTTGTAGCCGCGCTCCTTATAGTGCAGCGCCTTCGCGATCATGCCGTCACCGCCGGCGCCGCGGAAGCAACCGGAGCCGTAGGCCGGCAACTGCGCACGGTAATGTCCCCACAGCCGATGCAGCGGCAGTTTTGCCGCTTTGCCGAGTGCGTCCCACAGCGCGATATCAAGCGCCGACATCGCCATGCAGGCGATGCCGCCGCGGCCGTAGGTGACTGTCGCGCGCCACAGATCCTGCCAGACCGCCTCCACCGCGCTCGCGTCCTTGCCGATGACGCGCGGAATGATCGCCTCTTCGAGGCATGCCGCGATGGTCTTCATGCCCGGCCGGAACAGCAGCAGATAACCCATGCCGCTGATGCCGCCTTTGGTCTCGACGTCGAGCACCAGAATGTTGCGGCTGTCGCCGAAAGCATGGCCCTTGAGCCATGGCGTGTCCGGCCATGGCACGCGCAACATGGTCGTTCGGATGGATGTAATGGTGAGGTCGGTCATGGAAACATTCGCCCGGACTTGAGCCGCTAAAGGCGGCTAAAGGCGAATGCTGCGAAAAGTTCGGCTTCGCGTCAACAACTGGCCTGATGTGTGGCGCGCGGGCGCCGGCCAACGCATCGACGCCGGCGGCGATCAGAACTTGTAATTCACTCCCGCGCGAACGACTTGCCCGTTATTTTTGACAGTTGCCGTCGCGGTCCAAGACTCCCCCGGGATAGCGGGAACGTTCGAAGCGATCATCGTCGATTGCGAGCCCAAATCGAAATACAGATATTCCGCCTTTACCGACCAGTGCTGCCAAGGCGCATATTCAATGCCGCCGCCGAGGGTCCACCCGGCTTGCCAGACCGTCGTGGAACTGAAGGCTGAGCCCACATTGCCCAATACGTTAGTCGCTGCGGCCGCATAACCAAGCGCGCTTTCACCGACGGCAACGCCGCCGGTCACATAGAACAAGCTCCGGTCGGCGGCGAAGCCGAAGCGAGCGCGCAATGTAGCCAAGGCATCAAGCCGGCGTGAGATATTGGTCGTTGCACCAAGGGCGCCCACACTGCAACACGCGGCGGTGGGCCATGATCGGCTTGCCGATGAATAGTCAAAATCCGCTTCGACACCCGTAACCCACGAACTGGACTGCCAATTGTATCCGGCCTGCAATCCACCGATCGCACCGGACTGACCGAGATTTGAGGTCAGCGGATAAATGCCGTCAGCTTGCCACGTTAAAGGACCGGCCCCGGCAAGGGGCGCCACATTTTGCGTCGCGGTCAAAGGAAATGACTTCGGGTCTGTCCACTCGTAGCCGCCGTTACCGCCGACGTAAAAGCCGGTCCAATTGTAAGGCGCTGGGTCCGCGGGCGCTGGCGGCGACGTCTTGACCGGCAGATCAGCCGCGCTCGCGGCATTCATCGCCGCGAACACAAAAAGCGCAACGACTGCCGCGAGCAAACTTTTCATCCGTATCCCCAAACCTGCGATTGGTGCCGAACGTACAGCCAGGATGCTGATTGTCTTGGCCTGGTGTGAAGTCGCCAGTCTCAGAAGGAAAGAATCGGCAATTTCCGCGGCGATGTTGCGCGGCGACCACAGAAGAAAGACGCCGACTATGCTCAGAGTGAACTTGACTATGCCTAGAACGAAATTGCGGATTAGCCTGAATTTGATATCCTGATCACATTGCACGTCGGGCAACGTAATTGCTATGAAGTGCGATGGACAGTAACGCGCCCGGCCGAATCGATTTCAATACCGACGTGCTGCCTGAGCGTGATCGCTTTCCGATGTACTGCGAGGAAATCGGCCGCCGCTATATCGGGCTCGATTTCCGGACGCGGGATCAATCCCGATTTAGCGCTACGCTCGCCTTGCAGCGCGCCGGCGCCGTCGACATCGTTCACAGCTCCAATGTTGCGCTTGACTCCGTCCGCACGCCGCAACTGGTCCGCGACGGAGACGACTCGCTGTGCGTGGTTCTGCTCGAAAGCGGCAGCGCGCATCTCATCCAGTGCGGCGACGATCATGAGTTCGATACGGCGATCGTTTGCGACGCGGCCTATGCCGGCGCGTGCAACTTCGTCACCACCGCCGAATTCTGGTCTTTACGGATACCGCGACGCAGGATCATGGAACTGCTCCCGCGCGCGACCCGCTTTGCCGGAGCGAAACTTGACAAAGACATCACCGCACAGCGCCTGCTGCTCGGGTACCTTCGTGCGACTTTCAATGTTCATTTGAGCGCCGGCCGGGCGACCGAACTCTACGGCGAGCACATTATCGATCTTGTCGCGCTCGCGCTTGGCGCTGATGGGGAAGGGCGCGCGGCGGCGGAGGAGCGAGGAGTTCGTGCGACGCGGCGTTCCGCTATTTTGCGCGAGATCGAAAGGCATGGCGACGACGCGGGACTAAGCGTGACGACAGTCGCAAGCGCGCTCGGCATCACGCCGCGCTACGTGCATCTGCTCCTGGAAGAAACCGGCAAGAGCTTCACGCATCACGTGTTGGAACGCCGCCTCGAACGCGCCGCGATGTTGCTGCGCGATCCGCGTTTGCGCCATCGCAAGGTTGCCGACATTGCCGCCGAAGCGGGCTTCAACGACTTGTCCTATTTCAATCGCGCCTTCCGCCGGCATTTTGGTGCGACACCGTCGGACATTCGCGCCGGGCACCCGTACCGCCGATAAATACATCCAACATTTCTGCATTCGCGCCGGCGGCAAGTTTCGGGCTTGCTTGAAGCGAGCGTGTTTCAATCGAGTGTCTTCTGTGTTGCAAAGATAGGCCTGAAGCGAAATACCATTTCGCTTGAGTCCGTTGTTTGTTCGGCATGAACGCAGTATGTCGCGACCGCGACAAAGCGCCATGAATCGTCACGCACGTCTCGCCGCAATTCTCCGCACGATTGAAAGCCGGAGCGACGAGCCTGATTTGAGCGCGGCCGCGGTCGCGGCCTCGTTCGGGGTCACGCCGCGCTACGTGCATCTTCTGCTCGAGGGCACCGGCAAGAGCTTCACGCATCATGTGCTGGAGCGCCGTCTTGAACGCGCGGCTGTGCTGTTGCGCGATCCGCAATGGGGCCACCGTAAAGTCGCCGACATTGCCGCCGAAGCGGGCTTCACCGATCTGTCCTATTTCAACCGCGCTTTCCGGCGGCGCTTTGGCGCCACGCCTTCGGCCGTTCGCGCAACAGGGCACGGCGCCGCGTGACGGACGCTCTCCGCCGCCTTATGACCGACGTCATCGCCGATCTTGCAGCGCGCCAAACCCATCGCCACGGTGAAGTCGCCGCGTTCGGCATTGGTGGCTCGCGGCTTCGACTCGGCTTAGTGTGCCGGGGTGCCTGCCGCCCTGGGAGCGTGTTTTGGCTACGACGATCAACGTTTCGGCCTATAGCGACGCGCTGGTCGTGCTCGGCACCGCAGGCATCCTGGTGCCGATCGTCAGCCGGTTCGGCATTTCCCCGGTGCTGGCTTATCTCGGCGCCGGCGCGCTTTTGGGGCCGCTTGGTCTGGGTTCGTTGATCAAGGTGTTTCCGCCGCTGTTCTGGGTCACCGTCGGCGATGCCAAAGACGTTGCCGGCATTGCCGAGCTCGGGATCGTGTTCTTGCTCTTCCTCATCGGTCTCGAACTGTCGCTGTCTCGCCTTCTTACCATGCGCCGGCTGGTCTTCGGGCTCGGCGGCCTGCAGGTGGTGGCGACGACAGCGCTGCTCGCCGCCGCGGCTGATCATGCCGGTCTTAGTCATTCCGAAGCGATCATCCTCGGCGCCTGCTTGTCGCTGTCGTCGACGGCGATCGTGCTCGAGCTGTTGTCGAACCAGGAGCGGCTCACCAGCAATGTCGGTCGCGCCGCGTTTTCGGTGCTGCTGGCGCAGGACCTCGCCGTCATCCCGATCCTGATGTTCATCTCGCTCTTGGCGGCGGGGCCCGGCGGCTCGGTCCTGCAAAGCCTCGGCCGGGCTTTTGTGCAGGCCGTGGTCGCGCTGACCGTGATCGTTCTGTTCGGCCGACTGCTGATGCGCCCGCTGTTCCGGTTGGTGGCCTCCACGCGCTCGCGCGAACTCTTCATTGCCGCCGTACTGTTTGTCGTGATCGCCGCTGGTGTCGTCGCCAGCGAAGCGCAGTTGTCGATGGAACTGGGCGCCTTCGTGGCTGGCCTGTTGCTCGCCGAGACCGAATACCGTAAGGCGGTCGAAGCGGCGATCGAGCCGTTCAAGGGGCTTCTGCTCGGAATTTTCTTTTTCACCGTCGGTATGGATATCGACGTGCGCGAATTGCTCTATGCGCCGGGTCTGCTGCTCGCCGCCGTTGCCGGGCTGATCGCGGTCAAGGCGCTGCTGGTGATCGGTCTCGCCAAGATGTTCCGCCTGTCCTGGGCGACTTCAGTCGAGACGGGGCTGCTGCTGGGGCCCGGCGGCGAATTTGCCTTCGTCGGCCTGGGCATGGCCTCGGCGCTCGGGCTGATCGAGGTCCGGCTCGCCAGCGCCGCGCTCGCCGTGACTTCGATCACCATGGCGCTGACGCCGGGGCTCTCGTTTGCCGCGCGGCGCCTCGGCGCGCGGCTGCGCACGAGCACGGCGGTCGCCGCGGAGCTAACGGCGCGGCCCACCGCCGAACAGAAACACGCCATCGTCGTCGGCTATGGCCGCGTCGGCAAAGTCGTTTGTGGGCTGCTCAAGGACCACGGCATTCCTTTCGTCGCCGCCGATTCCGATTCTTCGACGGTGACGCGCGACCGCCGCGACGGACACGAGGTCTATTACGGCGACGCCAGCGACGACAAATTTCTTGAAATCTGCGGGCTCGCTCAGGCGGCGGGCGTCATCATCACCATTCACAATCACGATCTCATCGACGAGGTCGTGGAACATGTGCGCGCCAAGCGTCCGGACATTCTCATCGTCTCGCGCGCCCGCGACGCCAATCACGCGCGCCATCTTTATCAGCTCGGCGCCACCGATGCGGTGCCGGAAACCGTCGAGGCGAGCCTGCAGCTTTCTGAAGCCGCGCTCGTCGGCCTCGGCATTCCGATGGGGCCGGTGATCGCCTCGATCCACGAGAAGCGTGACGAAATCCGCCACGACCTGCAGCGCGCTGCGCGCGAGGCTGGGCTTGAGCGGAGTCATGCCGTCAAGCCGAAGCGCAAGCTCTTGCGCCGCGGCGCCTCCTCATCGGGTGAGATTAACTCGAGCTAGGTCGATCAGCTCGCTGGCCCGGCCGTCGAGCACGGCTTTCATCATGAACAGGCCGAAATCGCGCGCTTCACCGAAAGTCGTCGTCGGCGGCATGATCAGCTCCTGACGTGCGCTGACGACGTCGACCAAAGCGGGCCCGTTGTGGCTCAGCGCCGCGCTCACCGCCGCTTTGAGTTCTTGCGGCTTCTCGACTCGGATGCCTTTGACGCCCATGGCCTCGGCCATAGCGGCGAAGTTCGGATTTTTCAGATCGGTGCCGCTGTCGAGGAAGCCGCCGGCCTTCATTTCCATTTCGACAAAGCCGAGCGTGCCGTTGTTGAGCAGAATGATTTTCACCGGCAGGCCGAGCTGCGACAACGAAATGAAATCGCCCATCATCATACTGAAGCCGCCGTCACCGGAAAACGATACCACCTGCCGCTTCGGAAACGCGGCTTGCGCACCGATGGCGTGCAGCATCGCATTCGCCATCGAGCCGTGGTTGAACGAGCCGACGATGCGGCGCTTGCCGTTCACCTTGAGATAGCGCGCCGTCCATGCGATCGGGGTGCCGACATCGCAGGTGAAGATCGCATCGTCCGCCGCCAGTTCGCTCACCAGCCGGGTGACATATTGCGGGTGGATCGTGGTGCTGCTCGGCTTGCTTTCGGCGAGTGCGTCAAGATTGGCGCGCGCCGATTTGTAGTCGGCCAGCGCCAGATCGAGAAATCGCCGGTCCGGCTTTTCGCTGAGTTGTGGCATCAGTGCCTTCAGCGTTTCCTTGATCGAGCCGAGCAGGCCGATTTCGAGCGGACAGCGGTTGCCGAGAGCTTCGGGACGGACGTCGACTTGCGCGATCTTGGCGTCTTCGGGGAAGAATTGCCGGTAAGGAAAATCCGCGCCGAGAACGAGGAGGACGTCGCAACTCTTCATCGCCTTGTAGCCGGAGGCGAATCCGACCAGGCCGGTCATGCCGACATCGAACGGATTGTCATATTCCATGTATTCTTTGCCGCGCAGCGTATGCACGATGGGCGCTTTGAGACGCTCCGCGAGCGCCACGACGTCGGCATGCGCTCCGGCGCAGCCGGCACCGCAGAACAAAGTGACCCGCGCTGAGCCGTTGAGCAGCGCCGCGAGGCGCGCAACGTCGTCCTTGTCCGGCGAAATCGCCGACTGCGTCGGAACGATAAATTTGGGTACCACCGCATTTGTCGATCTCAGTGCGACATCGCCGGGGATCACCACCACGGCGACGCCGCGCTTGCCGACGGCCGCGCGCATCGCCCGCAACAGGATTTGCGGTAATTGCGCCGGATTGGAAACCAGCTCGACGTAATGGCTGCAATCCTTGAACAGGATTTCAGGATGGGTGGCTTGGAAATAATCGATACCGATTTCGGTGCTTGGAATATGC
>DATHPQ010000185.1:0-20692 GCA_035483735.1 Xanthobacteraceae bacterium
TCATGCAAGGCGAAATCGATATGCAATTCACCCGCCGCCGCGTCGTAGCGGCGCGGCGTGAAATCGCGCGACGGCGGCTTGCGGCTCTCATCGGGCCAGACGCTGCGGCCATCGGCGCCCATCGTGGGACGCACCGGCGCATCGTCTCCGGGCCGCGGGAAGAACAGCTTGATGTGATCGTCGAACCCGGCACTGACAAAGCCCGCGAGGTCTTCGCCGGTCAGCGTGATCCGCCGCATGCGCGGGGTGAGATCGCGAATGCGCGCGACCGTCAGCATCCTGAATTTCGGAGAGTGGCGGACGCGCGAAACCAGCGGCGCGGCGGCATCCAGAACTTCGGTCGGCGGAGAAATGCTCGTCATGTAAGTACCCTCTTTGAGCCCTTCATTTCGGCCCCGGGGTACATCCCGCGCAGGCCGAACCCGGCATGCCGGTTCGATCTTGCGCGTTGAGTGACGTTAACGCTTACGTGCGCATCGCCGTCCGGCGAAGGCAGTGTGAGCGCTATGTAGCGCGCGACCCGCCGTGCCGCAATACCTATCGCCCATAGCCGGCTCAGGCTAAATAGAGCCAGGGGACGCTGGCGCAACCCATGCGGTGATTACAAATGAAATGGCTCTTGGCCGTACTGGCCGTGATATCCGTCCATGCTGCACACGCCACGGACCTGGATTGCGTCAGCACCACGTTCAACGCACTTTCTCCCAACGACAAGGTGTGCGTCAGCGCCTTTGAAGATCCGAAAATACCCGGCATCGTCTGCCACATTGCGCAGGCCAGAAAAGGCGGCTGGGGCCAACCGCTCGGCTTGAACGAAGATCCTTCCAATTTTTCGGTGTCATGCCGACAATCGGGTCCGATCGACGTTGACCTGTCAAAGCTCAGTGCCAACGAAGAAGTGTTCAGCGAGAAAACCAGCATCTTTTTCAAGACGACGCGGATTTATCGCATCGTCGACAAACCGCGAAACACCATCGTCTACCTCGCGATCAGCACCAAGATCGTCAACGGCTCACCGGCGAATGCCATCAGCAGCGTTCCGATCATGCAGTGGCCACACTAAGCGGAACAGACCGCCTTCGCCGGCGCCTTAATCATCAGACGTTTATTTCACTGCGATCGTAGCAAAACGGAACGCATGCCGTTCCGGCGCGTTGTCGGCACACATTCACCCCCAAATTTGAGAGACACATGATTCGACACATTGTATTCGTTGGCGCCATAACACTCGCAATGTCGGCCGGAGCGTACGCTCAGGGCGTACCAGATGGCGCGGCTCACGGCGCTCGCGTCGGTGAGCACGATGCCGGTCCTGTCGGAGCGGTTGTTGGCGGCGTCGTAGGCGGCGTCATCGGCGGCGTGGACGGCGTATTGGGTATCGACGATCGTCCTCGGTTCCACAGCTATGTCGCCGAGCGGCATTACCCGTCTTACGAATATCGCGATGAGCTTCGTGTTGGTGCTGTGCTCCCGGATGGCGGCGTGACTTATTACGAAGTACCGCCTGAATATTCGCGGGCCCGGGAGTATCGATACACGATCGTCAACGGACACACGGTGCTGGTTGACCCGCGCACGCACACCATCGTCCAGATTGTTGATTAGTCGGGACCGTTGAAATCGGGACCATTCAGAAAAGCCGCCCTTCGGGGCGGCTTTTTAATTTTCCGCTGCACTTGAGCGATCAGCCGGTGCTTCGCAGGCTGTGGGGATGTGAAGCACGTCGCGCTGGCCGCATGCTTGCCCTTTGACGCTTCGCCCGCTCCAAATTTCTCATATTCGCCAAAGCCAGCGGCTAACAACGATTGCCGCAAGCATTCCGGCCAATTGCGCGGCGACGAAGGCGGCAATGCCGGTCGGAGCAATGCCCGCGAAGGTGTCAGATAGCGACCGGGCAATAGTAACCGCCGGATTTGCGAATGACGTGGAAGCCGTAAACCAATAGGCGGACCCGATGTAAAGACCTACGGCATATGGCACTGCCGATGGCGTTCGTTCGCTACATCCCAAGATCGTCAACAGCAGCCCGAACGTGGCGACAGCTTCTGCGAACCATTGGCCGGAGCCTGTTCGCACGGTGCCGGACACTTGCCACAGCGGCAGTTCAAACATGAGATGCGCGGCCCACACACCGGCGATCCCGCCGAGCACTTGCGCGCCGATATAGATGGCTGCGACGCTCGGCGGCAGTTCGCGGCGCAGCGTGAGAGCAATGCTGACGGCCGGATTAAAATGGGCGCCGGATATCGGGCCGAACGTCAGAATGAGCACGGTCAAGATCGCGCCGGTCGCAAGCGTGTTGCACAGCAGCGCGAGCGCGCTGTTACCGCCCGCGAGCTTTGCCGCCATGATGCCCGAGCCGACGACGCCCGCGAGCAAAAAGGCCGTTCCCAGGCCCTCGGCAACGCCCCGCTGCGCCAGCGACGACATCACCTGCGGCCGATCTCGTTCAGCTTTGCTTGCAGGCTGAGTTGATCCAGCGTGCCAAGCGGCAACACCGTGAATAGGCCGATGCGCCGGTTCAGCATCCGATAGGCGTCCTTGAACGCCAGCGCGATCTCGGCTGGGTTGCCCTTGGCTTCGGCGGGGTCGGGAATGCCCCAATGCGCCGTCATCGGCTGACCCGGCCATACCGGGCAGGTTTCGCCGGCGGCGTTATCGCAAACGGTAAAGGCGAAATCGAGCGCGGGCGCGCCGGGCTTGGCGAATTCATTCCACGACTTCGAGCGATAGCCCGACGTGTCATAGCCCAGTCCCTGCAACAGCCGCATGGTTTCCGGGTGAACCTGTCCTTTCGGCTGACTGCCCGCGCTGTAGGCGCGGAATTTGCCCGCCCCCACCTTGTTCAAGATCGCTTCCGCCATGATCGAGCGGGCCGAATTGCCGGTGCAAAGAAACAATACGTTGAAAGGCTGATCGGCCACGGTCTATCTCTGAGCGTAGGTTTGCGCGACGGTTGCAGGCACTTCGCCAAACCAAGCGGGATGTTTCATGATCGCCGTCGAGCCGATCAAGGCCAACAACAGGCAGATGATATTGATCTGCAACAACAGGGTGGTGGCGTCGCCACTACAACATTGATCGACCATGGCACGCTCACGCCGCGGGGCAGCCGCACGCGGCGGCAGGCTCCGCAACGTGCGGCGCTGGCGCACAGCACGACGTCTCATGCGCGACCCGCGCAACGCGCTCGCCCGAGCCATCGCCATAGTCGATGCTTTCGCCCGTGGTGTGGAACGTCTCCCACGAGATACCGGCCGGGTCGTCGATCCATGACTTTTCCGACTTGGCGTAGCAGCAAGCCGTTTGGCCTTGCTCGACGATATTGCCGCCCGCCTTGTGCAGCCGCGAGTAAATGTCTTTCAGTTCGTCGCCGCTTTCCGCTTGAATGCCGAGATGGTCGAGGCCGGGTTGCCGTCCGCGCATCGAGATGGCGAAGTTGACGCGCGGATCGTCGAGCATCCACTTGGCATAATCAGCCTTGATGACGGAAGGCTCAGCGGCGAACAGCGCCGAATAGAAGCCGATGGACTGTTTTAGATCGTCAACGGCAACGTGTACGTGAAACCGTTTCATGGCAGCGCTCCTTAGATCGCGGGTAACGGCTGGTAGCCGATGTGGCTCATCATCGTCTCGAAATACGCTCGAACCTTTTGTGGAAAGCGCAGCCCCTTCACCACCCCGGCCGAACGAAGGAGTGGCAAGACGCGAATATCGTCAAGGGAGAGGGTGCCATTTACCGCCTTTGGGTCCTCGATCATGCGGTCGAGCGCTTCAAGGTCGGGCATCAAAGCTTCGATAAGTTCGCGGGTCTTAGCCCGCAGTTCGACAAGGTCGGTGAAGTGTCTGCGTTTGCGCACAACGAAGTGATCGCGCGCGGCCACGGTTGCAAATTCCGGCAGGTCAAGCAGGGGATAACGCGGCCAAGTCAAGGGCGGCGTCTTGTCGGCAAACACATCAGCCCAAGCGCCGATTTCAGGACGTTCCGGCCCTATGAGGGACGGTGCACCAAGACTCTCGATATGAGCGACCATATCCATGCTTTCGAGCATGGGAGTGCCGTCATCTTTGACCAGAATAGGAACGCGACGCTTACCAACAAGCCGTATCATCGTCTCTGAGTCATCTTCGAGAACGACCGTCTCCTGCAAATGCGAACGCTTCAATGCAGCCGCCATCCGCACGCGGAAACAGACTGAGCAGTGCTCAAACAAATAGAGCCTCATGAGACGCGCTCCTTCTTGCGTGCTGACTTAGAGGTGGGCTTGCATTCCATTGGAGCGCACGATGCAGGTGCGCCTTGGCAGCAGTTCTCAGTGAGGAAGGCGAGCAGACCGTTCATCGTCTCGTAGCGCGCCGCATAGATCATTGAGCGGCCGTCGCGGCGCACCGTGACCAGGCCCGCGACGCGGAGCCGGTCGAAATGAAAGGTGAGCGTGTTCGGCGCTAGATCAAGCTTTTCGGCGAGCTGCCCGGCCGCCATGCCGTCCGGGCCGGCCTCGACAAGCAGGTGGAAGACATCGAGGCGGTTTTCCTGTGCCAGTGCAGCAAGTGCCGTTACGGCTTCTGTCATTTCCATATTTCGACGAATATTGAAATATTAGGCGAAAGTCAACTGGTGGCTCGTCCCTTTTTCGTTGACATTTGTCACCATTTCAGTTACTCTCATTGCGAATCTCGCTCTGTAAGGGACGCCATCGCGAGGGTGCTCTCGATTGTGCGGAGCGAGTGCGGTGCCCGCGGGCGGACCGACACACGCCGCACCCGGGCGGCTTCGGGCATCATGCAGGCCGGCATTACGACCGGCCGGTGGGGTGCTGCCACTGGACTGGGACAGGTTTGGGCGGGTAACGCCCGCAACAACTGCGCCCGATGCTGCCTCCGGAAGGGGGAACGTCACAGATCGGCGTTCTTGCCGCGTCCCAGGAAGCCTGGCCTGAAGTCGCAGCTTGGGGATGGAATACTCCCCCAGCGAGAACCGCGGTGGAACGCCGACAGGCGAGCTGCCCCCTCCTTTATCCTCCCCCGCATGCGGGGGAGGATATGGAGGGGGGCAGCGGCCGTGCCAGCTGCACGGCAGGTTGGAGCAAGCGTCTGTCGGCGTTCCGCTTCCCTTTTTTATCGCTTTTATCGTAGCCCGGATCGAACGAAGTGAAATCCGGGAGCAGCACGCAAGCCTCGCCATCGTTCCCCGCACGCGGGAGGAAAGAAGACGCGCAGGCGCCGCGGGATGCAGTCTTGCGTCTTTGCCGGGTCTCGCCGATGCAAGACCGGCTATATCCCCGTGGCCATCAAGCCGGGACGGGCGAATTCACCATGGACACCGCGCCGGGAAGCGCCGTCGAGCAGGAAGACCAATATTGGCGGCGCAATCTCGCCGTCTGCCTGATCGGCTCGTTCACGACCATCGTGGCGATGACGCTGCTGCTGCCGTTCCTGCCGGTCTATATCGCCGAGCTCGGCGTCACCGATCAGGCGGCGATCGCGCAATGGTCCGGCATCGCCTTCGGCGCGACGTTTTTTTCCGCGGCTTTGGTGGCGCCGTTCTGGGGCTGGATGGCCGACCGTTTCGGCAGAAAATTGATGCTCGTTCGCGCCAGCCTCGGCATGGCGATCGCGATGTCGCTGATGGGCATGGCGCACAATGTCTGGGAGCTCGTCGGCCTGCGGCTGTTCGCGGGCTTCGCCGGCGGCTATGCGTCGGGCGCGACGATCCTGGTGGCGACGCAGACGCCGAAGCGGCGTTCCGGCTGGGCGCTCGGCATGCTCAATTCCGGCATCATGGCCGGCGGTCTCGTCGGCCCGTTGATTGGCGGCACGCTGCCGCCCTTGATCGGCATTCGCGCCACTTTCTGGCTCGCCGGCGGCGTCATCTTCCTGACCTTCCTCGCCACCACGTTTCTCATCAAGGAAGAGCAGCGCTCGGCGCTGACCAAGAAGGCCGTGGTCGAAGCCAAATGGTCGCAGATTCCCGACAAGCAGCCGGTGCTGGCCATGCTGGCGATGGGCACGCTGCTCACCTTCGCCAATATGTCGATCGAGCCGATCATCACGCTCTATGTCGGGCAGCTCGTCGAGGGCCCGCGCGTCATCTTCGTCGCCGGCCTGACCATGGCGGCGGCGGCGCTCGGCGCCATCCTGTCGGCGCCGCGGCTCGGCAAGCTCGCCGACCGCGTCGGGCACTGGAAGGTCGTCGTCGTCACAACGATCGTCGCGGCGCTGCTGTTGATCCCGCAGGCCTTCGTCACCGCCGGCTGGGAGCTTGTCGCCCTGCGGTTTCTGATGGGCCTCGCGCTGGGCGGCTTGATGCCCTGCGTCACCAGCATCATCCGCCACAGCGTTCCCGACGCGGTCGTCGGCCGCGTGCTCGGCTATGCGACCTCGTCGAATTATATCGGACAGGTCGCAGGTCCAATCATGGGCGGTTTTGTCGGCGGCCATATCGGCATGCGCGCGGTGTTTCTCGGCACCGCGCTATTGATGGCGCTCGGCGCGGTCTATGCGCAGATCGCGCGGCCGCGCCAAGTCTGATGCGCAGCATTTCACCGTCCGCGGCAAATGGGTTAAAAGTCAAAACCAGAACAATGCGGCGCCGGCCCGAACGAATGGGCACAAACGGCGCGGAAGAGAGAGCCATCATTCGCCCCGATTTGACCCGATTGAGCCTGCTGTGGCTGTGCGGCGCCTGCCTGCGTTTGACCGTGCTCGCCACGCCGCCGGTCGTGCCGCTGCTGCATGCCGATCTGCATCTGTCCGAAACCGCGATCGGCTGGCTGTCGAGCCTGCCGCCGATGCTGTTTGCGATCATGGCGGTGCCCGGCGCGCTCTTGATCGCGCGCTTCGGCATTTTGCCGGCGCTGGTGATGGGGCTTTTGATCAATGCCTTCGGCTCCGCCGCGCGCGGCGTCTATCCCGATGCGATCTCGCTCTATGTCTCGACCATGATCATGGCCGCGGGCGTCGCGATCATGCAGCCGGTGCTGCCGCCTCTGGTGCGCACCTGGTTTCCGCAGCGCATCGGCTTCGCCACCGCGATCTATACGAATGGGTTGCTCGTCGGCGAGACGCTCGCGGTTGCGCTCACCATTCCGTTTTTATTGCCGCTGGTGAACGACAGCTGGCGCTTGAGTTTCGTCGTCTGGTCGGCGCCGGTGCTGGTAACGGCGCTGCTTGTCATCGCCTGCGTCTCGACGCTCGGTGGCGCGGGCCAAGCGTCGACTTCGACCAATCGCAAATGGTGGCCCGATTGGCGGCAGCCGCTGATCTGGCGGCTCGGTCTCATTCTCGGCAGCATCAACGCGATGTATTACGTCACCAATGCGTTCCTGCCCGACTACGTCATCGCCGCCGGCCGTCCCGACCTGATCAGCGAATCGCTGACCGCGCTCAATCTCTGCCAGCTGCCGGCCTCCGTCGTGATGCTTGGCGTCGCCGGACGCCTGGTGAAGGAACCTTGGGCCTATCGCGTGACCGGCGGCCTCGCCGCGTTGTGCGTCGTCGGCATGATGACGACGACGGATTTCTGGATCGTCGTCTGGGCGGGCCTGCTCGGCTTCGTCAGCTCAATGACGCTCGTTTTGACGCTCGCGCTGCCGTCGGTGCTTGGCGCGCCCGACGACGTCCACCGCACCTCGGCCGGTATGTTCACGATCAGCTACAGCATCGCGATGGTGCTCTCGATCGGCGGCGGCTGGCTGTGGGATTTGACGGGTCTGCCCGTCGCCGGCCTCGCGCCTGCCGCAGTCTGCGGACTTGTGATCGTGGCCTTGGCCGGAACAGTGCGCCGTTCCGGTTCGTCGTTTGCTGCCGCTTAGTGCTTGCGCATGATCTTTTTCGGAAAACCGGTACCCACCCTCGGATCAAGTCCAAAGGCACGCTTTTCCGGATCATGCGCTAGTTCCCGATCGCCAGCGCACCGTGCGTGCGCGGATCGGCGGCGCCCATGATGCCTTGCGGCGTGATCATGATTGAATTGGCCGACGTGACCGGCCGCATCAGCACGACTTTGTCGCCATAGGCCCGCAGTGCGTCGACCAGTGCGGGCGGAAATGAGGGTTCGACATAGACTTGATCCGGCATCCATTGATTATGCAAACGCGGTTCCGACACCGCCTGCGCAATATCCATGTGGCGGTCGATCACATCGACGATGATCTGCAAGACCGTGGTGATGATGCGGCTGCCGCCGGGCGAGCCGGTGACAAGAAACGGCTTGCCGTTTTTCAGCAATATGGTCGGCGACATCGACGACAGCGGCCGCTTGCCGGGGCCCGGCTCGTTGGCGTCCGCGCCGAGCAGGCCATAGGCGTTCGGCGAATTGGGCTTGGCGGCGAAATCGTCGAGCTCGTTGTTGAGAATCACGCCAGTGCCTTCAGCGACGAGGCCGAGGCCGTAGCTGAAATTGAGCGTGTAAGTGTTGGACACCGCATTGCCGAAACGGTCGACCACCGAGAAATGCGTTGTATTGTGGCCTTCGGGATCGACCGTGCCGCCGGCATGGATCGCGCTTGCCGGCGTCGCGCGGGCGGGATTGATCGTGTCGCGCCACGCCGCGGCGTAGTCTTTCGAGATCAGGCGCTCGACCGGATTTTGCACCTTGTCGGGATCGCCAAGAAACAAAGTGCGGTCCGCATAAGCGCGCTTCATCGATTCGACCAGATAGTGCAGTTCCTCCGCCTGTCCGGCGCCGGCGAGATCGAAGCCTTCGAGAATGTTGAGCATCTCGATCAGCCCGACGCCGCCCGAGGACGGCGGCGGCATCGAAACGATGTCGTAGCCGCGATAAGCGCCGTGCACCGCGGGGCGTTCGATGGCGCTGTAATTGCCGAGATCGTCTGCGGTCATGACGCCGCCCGCGGCCTGCACGGCGGCGGCGATCTCGTCGGCGATCGGTCCTTCGTAAAAGGCGCTCGGCCCCTCGCGCGCGATCGCATCGAGCGTTTCGGCGAGATCGCCCTGCACCAGGCGGTCGCCATTGGACACCGGATTGCCGTCGGCTTTGAAGAAAATCTTCACCGTCGAGGGCCAGCGCACCAGCCGCGCCCGCTCGTTGGGCAACGCCTCCGCTTTGTCGTCTTCGAAGGTGAAGCCGTCGCGCGCCATCTGGAGCGCCGGCGCGATCAGTTGCGCCAGCGTGAAGCGGCCGGAACCGTATTTGTCCTCGGCCAGCGCCAGGCCGGCGACGGTGCCGGGCACGCCGACGGCGAGCGCGGAGTCGCGCGATTTCTGCGGATCGGCGTTGCCCTGCGCATCGAGAAAGCTCTTGGCATTGATGCCGCCCGGCGCGGTCTCGCGATAATCGATCGTGGTGTCGGTGCCGTTGGCGAGGTGGATCACCATGAAGCCGCCGCCGCCGAGATTGCCGGCGCGCGGATAGCTCACCGCGAGCGCAAAGCCGACCGCGACTGCGGCATCCACCGCATTGCCGCCGCGTTGCAGAATGTCGTTGCCGATACGGGCGGCGCGCGATTCCTGCGCCACCACCATGCCGTTTTGCGCCAGCACGCCCTGCGCCGGCGGGATCTGATCGTCCTGCGCCAACGCGGCGACAGGCAAGACGGCGGCAACGATGAGCGAGAGAGAGCAAAAGCGACGCGGCAGCATCTTCAAATTCGGCATCGCTCCGATTGGCATTTGAATTCTAAAATTGGCCGCTCACAGCATGGATGGCAAGACACGATCTGGCGGACGATGACCGTCGAGAAACGTCTTGATGTTGACGATGACCTTTTCGCCCATGTCGACGCGGCCTTCGAGCGTGGCCGACGCCAGATGCGGCAGCAGTACGACTTTACCGGCGCGCGCCAGTTTGACGAGCTTCGGACTGACCGCGGGCTCGTGCTCGAACACGTCGAGACCGGCGCCGGCGATTTCTTCGTTCTCGATCAGCCGCGCCAAGGCGTTTTCGTCGATCACCTCGCCGCGCGCGGTGTTGACGACATAAGCGTCGGGACGAACGAGCTTGAGCCGGCGCGCCGAGAGCAGATGATAGGTCGCCGGCGTATGCGGACAATTGACCGAGATGATGTCCATGCGGGCGAGCATCTGATCGAGGCTCTACCAATAGGTCGCGTGCAATTCCTCTTCGATATCCGCGGCGACGCGGCGGCGATCGTGATAATGGATTTTCAGGCCGAAGGCTTGGGCGCGGCGCGCCACTGCCTGGCCGATGCGGCCAAGACCGACAATGCCGAGACGCTTGCCCCAGATGCGGTGACCGAGCATCCAGGTCGGACTCCAGCCGGTCCATTCGCGGTCGCTGGTGAGCACCTGCGCACCTTCGGCCAGGCGCCGCGGCACGGCAAGGATCAGCGCCATGGTCATGTCGGCGGTGTCCTCGGTGAGGACGCCGGGCGTATTGGTCACGGTAATGCCGCGCTGCACGGCGGTCGCGACATCGATATTGTCGACGCCGTTGCCGAAATTGGCGATCAGCTTGAGCTTCTCGCCGGATTGGCTGAGCACCGACTTGTCGATGTGATCGGTGACTGTCGGCACGATGACATCGGCGGTCTTCACCGCCTGGATCAATTCGGCCGGGCTCAGCGGCTTGTCGTCGGAATTCAATCGCGCGTCGAAGAGTTCGCGCATCCGCATTTCGACGCTGTCCGGCAGGCGGCGGGTAACGACGACCAGCGGCTTCTTGGGCGATGCCATCCCCTGCCTCTTACGCTCCCTTTGCGTTCCTCTTGCGCCGGCGAAGGCGCCATGGCTCGTACAATGCGCCTTACAACGGGTCTTACGCCGGATCTTGCAACAACGAGTACCGACCGCGAGTTCCGATCCGGACCGTCACAATTCAGCTTGAAAATTCAGCCGCATGCAACAGTGGGGGCAGTCTGCTTTTCGCCCGTTCAGTTGTCTTTAACCCCCCTCGCCCACACTGCGGCCGGGAGACGGTTCTTTAAAATCTCTGTAGCAGATGGCCGCGCTCCCACAAAGCGCGCCGGGGCTTCCGGCGCGAGCATATCGATAACGGGGTCAAGGCGTGTCGCGATGAGTTTGCGACGGGGAGAACTGGCTGTCGTTTGGTCGCGGGCGGTCATACCGTTCCTGCTGGTGCTGATGGCCGCGCTGAGCTGCGCGGCGGCGAGCGCTTGGGCGGGCACCGACAGTACCAGCGGACTCCCGGTTCCACGCTTCGTCAGTCTCAAGGCCGACCGCGTTACCGTCCGCGGCGGCCCGGACAAGGATCACGACGTCTCCTGGATCTATACCCGCGTCGGCTGGCCGGTCGAAATTACCGCCGAATTCGAGAACTGGCGCCGTATCCGCGACTCCGACGGGTCGGAAGGCTGGGTCTACCACTCGCTGTTGTCCGGCAAGCGCACCGCCACGGTGCAGATGAAAGCGAAAACCGATCTCGCTCCGCTCTATGCCAAGCCGGACGACAAGAGCGGAGTGACGGCGCAATTGCAGGTCGGCGTTCTGGGCACGGTCAAGCGCTGCACCGGACTGTGGTGCGAATTTTCCGGCGACGGTTTCGATGGCTGGATCGCGCAGAACGAATTGTGGGGCGTCTATCCGAACGAGAAGTTCGAATAGGACGCGTTTGGGGCCGGCCGTGCTATTTTGCCGTGCCGTTTTGACGTGGCGTGAACTTCCGTCTTGATCCGGATCGATGCCTGGAGGCATGTGATCGTTCAGGCTGTCAGTTTATGCGCCGATGGAATGCCCAACGATGCTCGCTCCCGCCCGTTCGCCGACCTTCCTCGAGCTTTACACGCCCAAGCTGCATACCGTCCTGCGCGAGCACTATGGGCTCGGGGATTTCCGCGCTGATATTCTTGCCGGCCTAACGGTTGCGATCGTCGCTCTGCCTTTATCCATGGCAATTGCCATCGCGTCGGGCGTATCGCCCGAGCGCGGGCTTTATACGTCCATCGTCGGCGGCTTTTTGGTTTCGGCACTCGGCGGCAGCCGCTTTCAAATCGGCGGACCGGCCGGCGCCTTCATCGTGCTGGTCGCGGCAACGGTGGATCGACACGGCGTCGACGGCCTGATTCTGGCGACCATGCTCGCGGGCCTGATGATGCTGGCGCTCGGCTATCTCCGGCTCGGCACGTTCATCAAATATATTCCCTATCCGGTGACCGTGGGTTTCACCGCCGGCATTGCCGTCATCATCTTCTCCGGCGAACTGGCGGATCTGTTCGGGCTTAAACTTGCCGGCAAAGAGCCGGGACCGCTGATCCCGAAATTTGTCGCGCTCTTCAACGCGTCATCGACCATCAATCCGCAAGCCGTGACACTTGCGGCGCTCGCGATCGCAGCGATGATCGCCATCCGCCGCTTCCGCCCACATTGGCCGTCCTATCTGATCGCGGTGGCGCTCGGCAGCCTGGCGGCCTGGCTGTTCGGATTTCACGTCGAAACCATCGGCAGCCGATTTGGCGGTATTCCGAGCACATTGCCGGCGCCGCATCTGCCGATGCTGTCGACCGGCAAAATCCTGGAAATGCTCCCGGCCGCAGTGTCGTTCACGCTTCTCGGCAGTATCGAAAGCCTATTGTCCGCGGTCGTCGCAGACAGCATGACCGGACGGCGGCATCGCTCAAACGCCGAACTGGTGGCGCAGGGCTTTGCCAATATCGCTTCCGGCCTGTTCGGCGGCATTTGCGTCACCGGCACGATCGCCCGGACCGCGACGAATGTGCGCGCCGGCGCGCGCGGCCCTATCGCCGGCATATCGCATTCGATGTTTCTACTGCTGTTCATCGTCGTCGCCGCGCCGCTCGCGGCCTATATCCCGCTTGCCGCGCTCGCCGCCGTGCTCGCGGTCGTCGCCTGGAACATGGCGGAGAAGCATCAATTCGCGACGCTGCTGCGCGCCTCGCGCGGCGATGCCGTAGTGCTTCTGGCGACGTTTCTGCTGGTGGTGTTCCGCGATCTCACCGAAGGCATCCTCGTCGGTTTCGCGCTCAGCACGCTGCTGTTCCTGCATCGCATGGCGCAGGCCGTCGAAGTCGAGCAGGGAAAACCGGTCGCCGATGAGGATGTGGCGGATGCGCAGAATGGCAACCGGCGCAAACCTTACGACGTTGCGCTCGCCACCGATCCGGATATCGTCGTGTATCGGATATCGGGCGCGTTCTTCTTCGGCGCCGCAGCGACCGTCGCCGCCGCGCTGGATCGTATCGGCGAGCAGCCAAAAGCCTATGTGATCGACTTCTCGGCCGTGCCAGTCATCGATTCAACGGCGGCGGCCACGATTGAAGGCTTTGCGCGCAAGGCACAGCGGCACCACGCTCTGCTCTACGTCGCAGGCGCCCTGCCGGCCGTTCGCCGCAGCCTGCTGACGCACGGCGTGCGGCCGCCCAATGTGCGGTTTGCCGCAAATCTCGACGACGCGACGGCGGCCGCGCGGGCGAAAATTCAGGGCCTTCGGGGTCCTGAAACGGCCGACGTTGAATAGTGAAGGAAAAAAGGGCCGCAGATCGGGCCGCGTTCAGTCATCAACCGAACGCAGATTTCAGACCTGCTTGCGGCGCAAGCGCACGACGACGTCGATGCGCGCGATCTCATAGCCTTCAGGTGGCACCGGCGCTTTGCCGACCACGACATCAGTCGAAGGAATGTCCATGAGATCATTCTGGTCTTCGACGAAGAAGTGGTGGTGCTCGGAATTATTGGTGTCGAAATAGGCCTTCGACCCGTCGACGGCGACCTGCCGCAGCAACCCGACTTCGGTGAACTGATGCAGCGTGTTATAGACGGTCGCGAGCGACACCGGCACCTTGGCGCGGGTCGCCTCTTCGTAGAGCATTTCAGCGGTGACATGCCGATCGCCCTTGGCGAACAGGATCCAGCCGAGCGCCATGCGCTGACGGGTCGGGCGCAAGCCGACGTCGCGCAACTTCGACTTGACATCGTGCCACGGACAACCGGTGAGGTCGCCGTGGTCCTGCTGACCCTGTGGTTTGACCATCGTGACACTGGATGCCGGCACGGCAGGCCGGGCCATATTCGGCCCGAAGCCGTAGGAAGAGCCGGGTACTCGACGCGTTTCTGTCATAGCAAAACCAATACTTTCATAGCAAAAGTGTGGCCCGACACCGGACCACACCCGTTGCATCCGAAATTATTATACGCCACCTTGCGCTTATCGCAACTGTCCAGGTTTTCGGGCCGCAGTTTGACTTGCCCAAGGCAGGCGACGTGGACACGCAGCGTGTTTTCGGGCTGTGGCTTTGCCGCTTTCGCCCGATATGTTAGGAAATTGGCAAAGCCGCTGAAGGCGGCGGAGAAGACAGGCATGCCGCAGCGGCAATCGAAATTCGAATATGAGGATCTCCTGGCCTGCGGCCGGGGCGAGCTGTTCGTCGAGGGCCCGCAATTGCCGCTGCCGCCGATGCTGATGTTCGACCGCATTTCCGAGATCGCGGAAGTCGGCGGCGAATACGGCAAGGGCTTGGTGCGGGCCGTTCTCGATCTCAAGCCCGACCTCTGGTTCTTTCCCTGCCACTTCAAAGGCGATCCGGTCATGCCCGGCTGCCTCGGCATCGATGCGCTGTGGCAAATGCTCGGCTTCTTCCTCGGCTGGCTCGGTTCACCGGGCCGCGGTCGCGCGCTCGGCATGGGCGAGCTGAAGTTTTCCGGGCAGGTGCTGCCGAACATGAAGAACATCGTCTACGGCATCGACATCAAGCGCGTGATGCGCTCGAAGCTCGTGCTCGGCATCGCCGATGGCTGGCTCTCGGCCGATGGCTCGGTAATCTATCGCGCATTCGATCTGAAAGTCGGTCTGTTCCGCGACGTCGAGCCGGCACCGACCGAGGCGTGAGCGCGACGGCGCTTCCGTCATCCCGTCTGCGGTTTTCGGACGTGATCATGCTTAAACAAAAAATCCAAAAGAGGGACATATGAAACGCGTCGTTGTCACCGGGATGGGCATCGTCTCGTCCATCGGCAACAATACGCAAGAGGTGGTGGCGTCGCTGCGCGAGGCCAAATCCGGCATCGTGCGCGCGGACAAATACGCTGAGCTTGGCTTCCGTTGCCAGGTTCACGGCGCGCCGACGCTTGACGCCAGCGAAGCGGTCGATCGCCGCGCCATGCGGTTTTTGGGTGGCGGCGCCGCCTGGAATCACGTCGCCATGGAGCAGGCGATCCGCGACGCCGGCCTCGAAGAGACCGATGTCTCCAACGAGCGGACCGGCATCATCATGGGCTCGGGCGGCCCCTCGACGCGGACCGTCGTCGAGAGCGCCGATATCGCGCGCAGCAAGGGGCCCAAACGTGTCGGCCCCTTTGCGGTGCCGAAAGCGATGTCGTCAACCGCTTCCGCAACGCTCGCCACCTGGTTCAAGATCAAGGGCGTTAATTATTCGATCTCGTCAGCCTGCGCGACGTCGAACCATTGCATCGGCAATGCCTATGAGACCATTCAGGTCGGCAAGCAGGACATGATCTTTGCCGGGGGCTGCGAGGAGCTCGACTGGACCTTGTCGGTCCTGTTCGACGCCATGGGCGCGATGTCGTCGGGCTTCAATCAGACGCCGGACAAGGCGTCGCGCGCCTACGACGCCGATCGCGACGGCTTCGTCATCGCCGGCGGCGCCGGCGTGTTGGTGCTCGAAGAGCTCGAACACGCCAAGGCGCGCGGCGCCAAGATTTACGCCGAAGTCGCCGGCTATGGCGCGACCTCCGACGGCGCCGATATGGTGGCGCCGTCCGGTGAAGGCGCGATGCGCTGCATGAAAATGGCGCTCGCAACCGTCAAGCCGCCGGTCGACTACATCAATCCGCATGCGACTTCGACGCCGATCGGCGACTTGAAGGAAATCGAGGCGATCCGCGAAGTGTTCGGCGCGAAGTGCCCGCCGATTTCGGCGACCAAGTCGCTGACCGGCCATTCGCTCGGCGCCGCCGGCGCGCAAGAGGCGATCTATTCTCTATTGATGATGGGCTCGGGCTTCATCTGCGAGAGCGCCAATATCCAAAAGCTCGATCCGGCCTTCGACGACATGCCGATCGTGCGCGCGCGCCAGGACAACGTGAAGCTCGGCTGCGTGTTGTCCAATTCCTTCGGTTTCGGCGGCACCAATGCCTCCGTCGTGTTCAAGCACGTGGATGCCTGACGCATGACCGGGTCGGTGTCGGAGCTGATGCAAGGCAAGCGCGGCCTGATCATGGGGGTCGCCAACGATCACTCCATTGCGTGGGGCATCGCAAAAACGCTCGCCGCGCACGGCGCCAAGCTCGCCTTCACCTATCAGGGTGACGCGCTCGGCAAGCGGGTGAAGCCGCTCGCGGCCTCGGTCGGCGCCGATCTCGTCCTGCCATGCGACGTCGAGGACATAGCTTCGGTCGACACCGTGTTCGCCGAGCTCAGCCGCGCGTGGGGCACGCTCGACTTCCTGGTTCATGCCATCGCTTTTTCCGATAAGGCGCAGCTCACCGGCCGCTATGCCGACACGACGCGCGAGAACTTTTCGCGCACCATGCTGATCTCGTGCTTCTCGTTCACCGAGGCCGCCAAACGGGCGGCGGCGCTTATGCCCAATGGCGGCGCGATGGTGACGCTGACCTATAACGGCGGCGAGCGCGCGATGCCGAATTACAATGCCATGGGCGTTGCCAAGGCGGCGCTCGAAGCCTCGGTGCGCTACCTCGCCGTCGATTTCGGCAGCAGCGGCATCCGCGTCAATGCCATTTCCTCGGGCCCGATCCGCACATTGGCGGGCGCCGGCATCGGCGACGCGCGGGCGATGTTCGCGTTCCAGCAGCGGCACTCGCCCCTGCATCGCGGCGTCACTTTGGAAGAACTCGGCGGCGCGGGACTTTATCTCTTGTCGGATCTGTCGACCGGCGTCACCGGCGAAATCCACTTCGTCGATTCCGGCTACAACGTCATCGCCATGCCGCATCCGGAGGCCTTGCGCGCCGACAACAAGCAGGCCGTGGAAGCGACCGGGGAGTAAGCACTCCCGTCAGAGCTTCGCCAAATGCGGCATCACTTCGGTGCTGAACAGTTGCAGCGAGCGCAGCGCGTCAGCAAGCGACATCGTGCCGAGGAAAAGATAGGTCAAAAGATAATTGATCCCGAGCTCCTCGACCTGTCGCTCGATCTCGGCGCGCACGGTCCGCGGCGAACCGACGATCACGGTGCGATCGGCGACGCAGGCTTCGAAGTTAGCGCCGCGCGGCACATTGAGCCGTGAAGTCAGGCCGGTCTGGCCGTGCATCGTGCGCAGCCAATTCAAATGCGCGAGATGCGCATCCATGGCCGGCTTGCCGAACCGAATGGCCTCGGCATCCGTGTCGGCAACGAATATGTGCCGCTGCACGCCGATTGCCGCACCTCCGGGAAAGGCAGCCATAGGCTGCGCCGGGCCGCCGCGCTTTTTGAGTGCGGCTTTGTAGGCGTCGATATTGGCTCTCGCCGTTGCCATCGGCCCCAAGGTAACGAAATGCAAGCCCTCTTCGCCGGCGAAGGTCGAGCCGATCTCGTTCGAGGAGCCGTACCAGAACGGCGGGTGCGGTTGCTGCAGCGGCCGCAGCGCTATCGGCACATTCTCATAGACGAAATGCTCGCCGGCATAAGTGAGCTTGTCCGTGGTGAGACCGGCGCTGATGCATTTATACGCGTCGATGAATATCTCGCGCGACTGATCGTGCTCGACCTTGTGGAATTTCAACTCATAAGGCGAGACGCCGCGGCCGACGCCGACATCGAGCCGGCCGTAGCTTAGATGATCGAGCATGCAGATTTCCTCGATCAACCGCAACGGCGAATAGAGCGGCAACAGATACACCAGCGGGCCGAGCCGCATGCGCTCCGTGGCGCGCGCGACGGCGCCGAGATAGACACCCGGCACCGGCACCATATTGAGCGGCGTCGCGTGATGCTCGGCGACATGCAGGCAATAGAAGCCGGCGGCGTCGGCAGCTTGCGCAAAGCGCAGCCGCTCGTCGAACAAGGTGGCGAGCGGTCGTTCGCCGTTTTCGACGTGGTCGAAGAGTCCGATTTTCATGATGTCACTTTTTGATGTTAATGTTTGGCAGGCGTCAGTTATTTCGAAATGAGGCCAATGCGCCGGCCCATGCCGCGGCAGTCATCGTCGGTCTTCAGCCCGGCGGCGTGAATACCGTGGATCGCAAGCTCCTCGTCGCGATCTTCGGTATCGCCGGTAACACCGACCGCGCCGATGACCTCGCCGTTGTCGTCGCGGATCAGCATGCCGCCGCCTTCGGGAAAAACCTGCTCGTCGCTCGCGGCGATGAGATAGCGCATGAAGATCGGCCGCTCGACCGCGCGCTCGCGCACGAGCTTCGAGCTGCGCCCGAGCGACAGCGCCGCATAGGCTTTGCCATAGGCCATTTCGAAGCGGATCATGGAGGCGCCGTCTTCCTTCCTGAAGCCCTTTACCTTGCAGCCGGGCTCGACCACGATCACGCTGATCGGCCGGCAATTCAGTTCGGCGCCACGTGCGATGACCGCATTCATAATGAGATCGGCCTGCGCCATCGTGACAATACTCATGTGATGATGCTCATATAATTGTGGTCCTCCCGATCGACGTTTTGCCAGTTTCGGCGGCGGCAGGCCAGAGCGGGTGCAAGCCTCCGCCACCCTCTTGCCTCGGACGGCCAACCGCGCCACATGTGCGCGATGCCGGGCCTCCAACCTCCTCCGATCGAAGTCGATCGTCTCGTCAAAATCTACAAGACGGTTGTCGCCGTCGACGGCATATCGTTCGCGCTGAAGCCCGGCACGGTCACCGGGCTTCTCGGCGGCAACGGCGCCGGCAAGACAACGACCATCGCCACCATTATGGGCCTCGTCCTGCCCACGTCAGGCCGCGTCACGGTGCTCGGCGCGGAAATGCCGAAGGAGCGCTACCGTGTCCTGCACCGGATGAATTTCGAAAGCCCCTATGTCGAAGTGCCGATGCGGCTCACGGTGCGGCAGAACATGAAAGTGTTCGGCATGCTCTACGGCGTCGACAATATCCGCGAGCGCACTGCGGAATTGGCGCGGCAGCTCGATCTCACCGATCTGCTCGACCGCCCGACCGGGCGCCTGTCGGCCGGACAAAAGACCCGCGTCGCGCTCGCCAAGGCGCTGATCAACGATCCGGACGTGCTCCTGCTCGACGAGCCGACCGCATCGCTCGATCCCGACACCGCCGACTGGGTGCGCGGCCATCTCGAACGCTATTGCCGGGACCGCCACGCCACTGTGCTCCTCGCCTCGCACAACATGAACGAGGTCGAGCGGCTGTGCGAACGCGTCATTATCATGAAGCGCGGCCGGATCGAGGACGACGACACGCCGGCAAAACTGTTGGCGCGCTACGGCCGGACGACGCTGGAGGAGGTCTTTCTCGACGTCGCGCGCGGTGAAGGCATCCACAGCGAGGCGGCGCAATGACCGATCGCGTCGCAAGCGCCCTGCCTTCTCCCGCACGCAGCGAAGGCAGCTCGACCCGGCGCATCGCCGCGATGATGCTGCGCTACTGGTATCTGTTGCGCTCGTCGTGGCCGCGGCTGCTCGACCTCGTCTACTGGCCGACGGTGCAGATGGTGACGTGGGGCTTCCTGCAATATTACATCGCCAACAACGCCGGCTTTTTCGCGCGCGCCGGCGGCACATTCATCGGCGCGGTGCTGTTGTGGGATATTCTGTTCCGCGGTCAGCTCGGCTTTTCAATTTCGTTTCTCGAGGAGATGTGGTCGCGCAATATCGGCAATCTGATGATGAGCCCGTTACGCCCGGGTGAGTTCATCATCGCGCTGATGGTGATGAGCGTGGTGCGGCTTTCGATCGGCGCCGTGCCGGTGACGTTTCTCGCCATCGCCTTCTTCGGCTTCAATCTCTACGGATTGGGCTTCGCGCTGGTGGCGTTCTTTTTCAATCTGATGTTGACCAGCTGGGCGATCGGGATTTTTGTCTCCGGCCTCATTCTGCGCAACGGCATGGGCGCGGAAAATCTCGCCTGGTCGATCATGTTCCTGTTCATGCCGCTGACCTGCGTTTACTACCCGGTGACCACGCTGCCGGTCTGGTTGCAGCCGGTGGCCTGGGCGCTGCCGCCGACCTATGTGTTCGAAGGCATGCGGGCGCTTCTGATCGACAAAGCCTTCCGCCCGGACTTGATGCTCGACGCGCTTGCGCTCAATGCCGTGCTGTTTGCCGCAGGCGTGTTCGGCTTTCTCAAGCTTCTCGAGAGCGCCCGCCGTCACGGCTCCCTGATGCAGACCGGCGAATAAGACCGATCGGGAAGCGCAATCGCGCTTCCTAAAACAGCGTCAGGGACGCCAGCCGGCATTTGGGCCCCGAATGGCGCCCGTATGGGCCCTATGTGCCCCGCGAATGGCAGGAAAGCATTGACTCTCATAACTAACGGATAGGGAAAGTTTTCCTCGTATATTGACGATATGACATACGACAGTCACAATGCTGCACTGCAAAAGTCCGGGCAAGGTTACCTCAATGGCGATCGGTGAGTTTGGCGGCGCCCCTGCCGTACCAGGCGGCGAACACGGCATACTTTTGTCGACGCCGCTTTATTGGTTCTACGAGATGAGCCACGCGGCGCTCAATCCCTCGCGCGCCATGGCCGACGCCACGCGTTTGTTCTTCAAGAACCCGGTCAATCCGCTGTCGTTCACGACTTACGGCAAATCCATCGCCGCGGCCTGCGAACTGTTCGAACGCTCGACACGCCGTTACGGCAAACCGGAATGG
>DATHPQ010000186.1:0-3640 GCA_035483735.1 Xanthobacteraceae bacterium
CTCATTTTGCAAACGCTGATCGCCGACTGGTCCCTGCTGTTCCAATCGCTGCTGGTGACGCTGCTCACCACGTTCGAGGGCTTTCTGCTGGCGGCCATCGGCGGCGTCGGCCTCGCCGTGCTGTTCAATCAGTTCCGGCTGCTCGAATATTCGCTCTATCCTTATGCGGTGATCCTGCAAGTGACGCCGGTTGTCGCTGTTGCGCCGCTGCTTTTGATCTATCTGCCGCAACCGCTTGCCGTGCTCGCTTGCGCCTGGATCGTCGCGTTCTTTCCGGTGCTGGCGAACACCACGCTCGGGCTGAATTCGGTCGACCGCAATCTGACCGATCTGTTCGTGCTTTATGATGCGTCGCGCGGCCAGGTGCTGTGGAACCTGAAACTGCCGTCGGCGCTGCCCTATATTCTCGGCGGACTGCGCATTGCCGGCGGGCTGTCGCTGATCGGCGCCGTGGTGGCGGAGATCGCCGCAGGTTCGGCCGGCGCGGGCTCGGGCCTTGCTTATCGGATCGCCGAGGCCGGCTACCGCCTCAACATCCCGCGCATGTTCGCGGCCCTGCTGCTGCTCTCGGTCGCCGGCATCGCGATCTTTTATCTTCTGTCGCTCGTCAATTACCTGGCGCTGCGCCGCTGGCACGAAAGCGCGCTGGGAGAGGAACAGTGAACATTTGAACGGAGAATCTCGTTATGTCAGCCGGCAAATCAAGACACTGGAAAGAAAGCGACGTTCAGGAAGCTATCGCCAAAATGAAAGAAGAACCGGGACTTTGGCCGGAGATAGAACACACCGAAAGAACAACAGGTGATTTTAGAGATACTGACACTGGAAAAAGGGAGCGTCAGATTCTCGCAAGACTTCACCCTGACTGCACGCTTCTCGAAATCACTGATCTCTATGTTGCTGTCCGAAAACACCGGCGTTCCGAGCTTGGGCTGAAATAGGTTTGAACCCGTGATGCAGCCTAACTTTCCGTCGGCAATGCCATTGCTAGAACGCGCGTCACATGAATGGCCTCGCGCCCGGCGCCGTCGTGAATCTGATGCCGGCAGGATGTGCCATCGGCGACGATGATGGTGTCGTCGGGTGCTTTGCGCACCGCAGGCAACAGCGACAACTCGCCCATGGCGCGCGAGACATCGATCGTATCGGCATGATAGCCGAAGGCGCCGGCCATGCCGCAGCAACTCGATTCGATTCGCTCGACCTCAAGCGCGGGAATGAGCCTGAGCGCCGCCTCGACGGCGCCCATCGTATCGAACGATTTCTGATGACAATGGCCGTGCAGCAGTGCGCGCTTCTTCATCGGCGTCAACCGCAAAGCGAGCTTGCCTGCGGCCGCCTCGCGCGCCAGAAACTCCTCGAGCAACAGCGCGTTGTCGGCAAGCCGCCGCGCCGCGTCGCTCTTCAGCAAGGCTGGAATTTCGTCGCGGAAACTGAACAGGCAGCTCGGTTCAAGGCCGAGCACCGGAATGCCTTTGCTCGCGAACGGAGTAAGCGCGGCTAAGGTACGCTCGGCCTCCCGGCGCGCTTCATCCACTTTACCGACAGAGAGAAACGTGCGGCCGCAACACAATGGCCGCTCGCCGGAGGGTGTAGCGAAATGAACGCGATAGCCGCCGGCATTGAGCACCGCGAGCGCGGCATCGATGTTTTCGCGTTCGAAATAGCGATTGAACGTGTCGGCAAACAGCACGACTTCGCCTCTCCCGCTTGCGGGGGAGGCCGGATCGCGAAGCGATCCAGGAGGGGGCCCACTCTTGGAGTCTGTGGCTCCCGGCCCCCTCCCCACCCTCCCCCGCAAGCGGGGGAGGGAGAAGGGTGCTACATCGCCGCAAAAATAATCGGCCCGCCACTTCGGTAAGGTCCGTTGCGTGCTGAACCCGGCAATAGCCTCGGACAATTTCGCAGCACCGGGCAAGGCATCGCGCCGATTGAGCAGCCAAGAGAGCCGCGCCGCATAAGGCGCGTAGCGCGGCAGATAGCCGACCAGCCGGTCGTGCAGCGACAGGCCGAATCTCTCCGCCCGCGCCCGCGACACTTCGATCTTCATGCGCGCCATATCGACACCGGTCGGGCATTCGCGCCGGCAGGCCTTGCAGGAGACGCAGAGCTTGAGCGTCTCCGCCATGTCTTCTGAGGTGAGCGCGTCCGGCCCCAACTGGCCGGTCATGGCGAGCCGCAGCGAATTGGCGCGGCCGCGCGTCACGTCGCGCTCGTCGCGCGTCACCCGATAGCTCGGGCACATGACGCCGCCCGCCAGCGCGCGGCAGGCGCCGTTATTGTTGCACATCTCGACCGCGCCCTGGAAACCGCCGCCTGCGCCCAGATAGGCCGACCAGTCGAGCGCGGTGGTGATGTCTTCCGCGCGATAGCCGGGGCCGTAGCGGAAATTCGCCCGGTCGTCGAATTTCGGCGCGCGGACGATCTTGCCGGGATTGAACAGGTTTTGCGGATCGAAGCGGTCCTTCACCTCAGCGAAGGCCTGCACCAGTTCGGCGCCGAACATGAACTCATGGAATTCCGAGCGCACGATGCCGTCGCCATGCTCGCCGGAATGCGAGCCTTTGTAGGCGCGCACCATGGCGAAGGCCTCTTCGGCGATGGCGCGCATGGCGCGCACGTCCTTGTCGAGGCGAAGGTTCAGCACCGGGCGCACATGCAGGCAGCCGACCGCGGCATGCGCATACCAGGTGCCGCGCGTGCCGTTCTTCTCGAACACTTCCGTGAGCCGCGCCGTGTAGTCGGCGAGATGTTCCAAAGGCACAGCGCAGTCTTCGACGAAGGAGATCGGCTTGCCGGCCTCCTTCATCGACATCATGATGTTCAGGCCCGCGGTGCGCACTTCGGTGATCGCTGCCTGCAATTTGGCGTCGAGCACCTCGACCACGCCGCCCCATTTGGCGCCGGTCTTGTCCCAAGCGATGCCGAGATCGCCGATCAGCTCGGTGAGCTGTTTCAGCCGCCGCATATTCTCGGCGTCATTCTCGGCGAATTCGACAAACAAGATCGCCTCGGGATCGCCGCGCAGGAACGCATCCACTGTCGGCCGAAACATCGCGATATCGCGCGCGAGCCCGAGCATGGTGCGGTCGATGAGCTCCACGGCGATCGGATTGAGCTTGACGATATATTGCGCCGCGGCCATCGCCGCGTGAAAGCTGCCGAAGTGAACCGCGCCCACCGCGCGGCGGCCGAGTTGCGGCGACAGCTTCAGTTCGATCTTGGTCGAGAAGGCGAGCGTGCCTTCGGAGCCGACCAGCAGATGCGCGAGATTAATGTCGTTACGCCCCGGCACCAGCGCATCCAGATTATAGCCGCCGACGCGGCGCTGCACTTTCGGGAAGCGGCGCTCGATTTCGCCGGCCTCGCGCGCGGCGATGGCGAGAACATCACGCGCCAAGGCTTGCGGCACGTTGACGTTGGCGTCGCCGATACGGCCGAAATGCGCATGCGTGCCGTCGGGCAGCACGGCGTCGATCGACAGCACGTTCTCCCGCGTATTGCCGTAGCGCAGCGAGCGCGCGCCGCAGGAATTGTTGCCGACCATGCCGCCGATCGTGGCGCGCGAGGCGGTGGAAATATCGACGGGAAACCACAGGCCGGTCGATTTGAGCTTGCGATTGAGCTCGTCGAGCACGAT
>DATHPQ010000187.1:0-22063 GCA_035483735.1 Xanthobacteraceae bacterium
TGCCCGTGCACGACGCGCCGACCGGCGCGGCTCTATACCTTGGTATAGGGAGATTTGCCCAATGTTGAATGGAAGGCGGCGGTCCAGGGGCGGAAAACTGGCAAGCCAGCGAAATATCGCGGCGCGACGGGAGGGCCTCAATGAAACTTCAGATCATGAGTGCGGACCTGCGGACCGATCTGGCAGTCACCACGATAGCGCTGAGCGCTGTGGCGGTGTGTGCCGCGATCGGCTTCATGTTCAACTTGGTAATAGCGCCATTTTGACCGCCGGCGCCTTCGATTGCCCGCATGTGAGATAACGCTTTTGATGAGGGGGATACCTATGGTCACGGCTAAGGAATATCGGGAATTAGCGGTGGAGTTTTATCGATGGGCCGATGAGGCCGAAGCCGAGGAAATACGCGACACCTATTTGCGCTTGGCGCGCGAATGGACGTTGGCGGCGTTGGGCGCAAATGACTTACCGGGATCGCCCTGCGAACATTCGATCGTCACCATGACTCGGCAGTAATGGGTGTCAAAAAACGGCTCGCCGCTTTCGGGGATTTGAACGGCACATGGCTGCTGCCGCAAGTGGTCAAGATCAACTAAGCGCACGATCCCGAGCGGATGCGTGATCCACGTTGAACCATCAGCCACGATGTCTGCTGTCGGCCCAAAGCGGACATTCCGACGGTCGCGATTAGTGTCCGTTTTCGGGATTACAGCGGACACGACTTCCATCAGCCAGCGCATCCGCTCATGACCCATATCGACCGTTCGCCTTGAGGCAACGGCGCGATGCAGCATGGGCAGCGTGCAGCTATCCCGATCATTTACTCAATCACCTCGTCGGCGCTCGCCCGCACCCTTACCCGCCGCCCAGCCGCTGCGCCATCAGCACGATGGTCTTGCGGTAGACCTCGGAGTGATTCCACTCACGCATCGCCACCTCGAAATTCGGCGTGCCCGCGGTAAACGGCGCCCCGGCCCGCCAGCCATTGGTCTTGAGCAGATTGGCGGTCGAGGCCAGCACATCTGGAACGGAATGGCGCAGATCGATATGGCCGTTGCCGTCGTAGTCGACGCCGTACTTGATGTACGACGAAGGCAGAAACTGTGTCTGGCCGATCTCGCCGGCATAGGCGCCGATGAGATCGCGCAACGGCAGATCGCCACGCTGGACGATCTGCAGGGCGGCGATAAGCTCGCGCTGGAACAGCTCGGTGCGGCGGCAGTCATGCGCCAGCGTCGCCACCGTGCGGATCACCGGCAGCTTGCCCATGTCGCCGGTGCCGTTGTCGCTTTCCAGCGTCCAGACCGCCACGATCACCGGCCCGGGCACGCCGAATTGCTGCTCGATGCGCCCGAGCAGCACGGCGTGCACCTGCATCAGTTTCCTGGCGCGGCTGATGCGGGCCGGGATGACTCGGGTGGCGGCGTATTCCTCGAAGCTCTTGGCGTGGAACATGCCGCTCTGGCGGCGGTCGAAGGCGAGGACGGCGGGGTCGGGCGTCAGGCCGGCGAAGGCCTGGTCGATGACCGCGCGCGAGACGCCCTGGCCCTGCGCGTCGCGCGCGATCGCGGCCAGGAAAGCGTTGAAGTCGCCGCCGCATGGCGCGGCGAGCGCGGGGGCGGCGAGGAGCAGCAGGACGAGGGCAAGGAGAAGGCGGCAGGACTTCCTCATCCGCGTATCCTAACCCGCAAAGACCAACCAGTCACGCTGCTGGTCCAAAGCCGACGTGTAAATCTATCAGGATACTTTTTGCTGCAGTGCATGAGTCCGCTTCTGGCCCTTAGCGGACGCGCCTAGCATTGGCGTTGGTGTCCGCGTTCGGATGCACAACGGACACCAGAGTTTGGCGGGGTCGCGGCAGCTAATGACCCAAAGCAGACATGGGCCTTGCTGGCGCATGAGGCCAACTAGTCCAAGCCCGCGCGGCGGAATCCTTCCAAATAGTGTTCCCGGTCGGCTTCCAGCTTGATCGGCATTTGGCTTGCAATCCAGGCAAGCGAAATGTTGGGCTGTGCGCGGCGAAGCTCCTGTAATGCGACGCTGGCAATATCGGTCCGGCCGGCCATGCCGGCGGCAGCCGTCAGCACTCGGTGGGCGCCGACGAAATCGCTGCGCTGTCTGATGCCCTCGCGCGAAAGACGCATCGCCTCGGCATAGTTGCGCCCGACGAACTGGGCGTAGGCGGCAATGCCATAGTAGATCGCCGAGAACGGATCGCGCGGGCTCAACCGCAGCGCACGGCGCGCGGCCACGTTGGCTTCTTCCCACCGCCCGCAATAGGCCAGCGCCAGGCCATCATAACCTTGGGCTAGTGAAAAGTTCGGGTTGAGCCGTAGCGCCAAGTCGAACTCCGCCAGCGAGTCGTCGAAGCGCCGCGTGAACAGATAAACGTGGCCCAGTGCGTAGTGCGCCCAGGGATCCTCACTGTCGGCTAGGATCGCCGTCAGCGCTGCGCGCTCAGCGATCGACACCGCCGTCTGCCTGTCCTCCCAACCCATGTGGGCGCTAAACGTGTGGCTGGCGGCGAGCACACCGAGAGCCTGGCCGTAATTCGGATCGATGGCGGTCGCTTTCTCGAGCAGAGCCTGCGCGACTACATTATCCTGTCGTGTTACTCGCCAGTAGTGCGACAGCGCTCGCATTACGAGATCCCATGCGTCCAAGCTGTTGGGTGGCTTACGCTGGGCGCGAAAATTTTCCGCGGCATAGAGCTGCGGCTCGATTGCGGCGACGATGGCCTCGGTAATCTCGTCCTGCACCGCGAAGACGTCGGCCAGGTCGCGGTCGTAGCGCTCCGCCCAAATATGGCTTCCGGTGGCGACATCGTTGAGCTGCACTGTGATGCGCACCCGGTCGCCGCCCCTGCGCACGCTGCCCTCAACTACGTAGCCGACGCCGAGTTCCGCCGCGACCTGTTTCATATGGACGGCTTTGTTTTTGTACACGAAGGAAGAGTTGCGTGCGATCACGAAGAACCAGCGCAGCTTGGACAGCGCGGTGATTATGTCCTCACTGATGCCATCGGAGAAATATTCCTGCTCTACGTCGCCGCTCATGTTTATGAAGGGGAGCACGGCGATTGCGGGGCGATCGGGCAGCGGCAAGGCCGGCCGCGACTGTTCGTTAATTCCATTAGGCTGCGGACCTATCGCGTGTGCCGGGTCGGCGCCATTTGGTTGGATGCGGACGGCCCCGACGAAGCGAAGACCTTTGCGCGGTACGGTGCGGATGAGTTTCTGATCTTCACCGCTATCGCCGACCGCCTTCCGGGCGGCGTTGATGCGGCTCGTCAGTGTCGAATCTGATACGATCCGGCCGCCCCAGACTGAAGCGATGAGATCGTCCTTACTGACGACGCGGTGCTGGTTCTGCACCAAGTAAATCAGCAGATCGAACACCTGGGGCTCAACGGCAATGGGCATCGACCCGCGCCGCAGTTCGCGGCGGTCGGTGTCAAGCGTGTGATTATCAAAGAGAAATTGCACTTCGCCGCCCCGGGAGCCGGACTGAAAGCCACTCTCAAGGAATACTCAGGCTCATCTCAAGGACAAATCAAGCTCCCGGCAAAGTCATTCGATCGCGCCTTGGGCATTCTCCCGCCTTCGATCGCAATCCCTGCGGTCGTAACGGATTGGACGAGGCAATGACCCAAATCCAAGCAATCGGCCAGGACGCGCGCGGCGGACAGGGTAACCTCATGAGCCGCCTGCTGGCGTTTCTCTACGGAATTGCGTCCTACGTCGTATTTTTCGTCACCTTCCTCTACGCCATCGGCTTCATTGAGGGCCTGATAGTGCCGAAGACAATCGACATCGGACCTGTGGCGCCGATGACGGAAGCACTTATCGTCAACCTTCTACTTATGTCGCTGTTCGCCGTTCAGCACAGCGTAATGGCGCGCAAACAGTTCAAGCGATGGTGGACGCGATTGGTCCCGCCCTCGGTCGAACGCGCCACCTACGTGCTTTTCGCGAGCCTCGCGCTCGCTCTGCTGCTCTGGCAGTGGCGACCGATGCCGACTGTCGTGTGGCAGATAGCCAATCCGCAAATCGCGGTTGCCGTAATGGTCTTGTCATTCATCGGCTGGGCTATCGTGCTGACCAGTACGTTTCTGATCAATCATTTCGAGCTGTTCGGATTGCATCAGGTGGCTAACAATCTAACCGGCCGATCCATGCCGCTGCCGCGCTTTCGGACACCGCTCTACTACCAGTTCGTGCGGCACCCGATTTATCTCGGCTTCGTCGTCGCGTTCTGGGCGGCGCCTACGATGACGGCCGGGCACCTGCTGTTCGCGGCGGTGACCACGGCCTACATTGTCGTCGGCATAAAATTGGAAGAGCGTGATCTGATCGATTTATTCGGTGACCAATACCGCTCCTATAAGGGTCGGGTTTCGATGCTCGTGCCGTGGCGCAAGTCGGCCTGATCCGCCTGATCGAACTTCGGACGGACCGCCGAGAGATCCTGGGCGGGTTTGAAAGACCAAAAAAAACGAGCCGAAGTCCAATCAGCGTTCTCGATGATGTCCAATTCTAAGGGAGATAAAGGTGCCACCAGACGCGTCGACTGAACTGCTGGTGCGCGCTTGAAGTACATGGAATATGAATACGAATTGCAAAATTATCGAGATGTGCGAAATCCGTCATGCCGCGACAACGGCCGTGTCCGCTCATGGCCCCTAGCGGACGCCCCAGTTGGCTGCTGGCGCGGCGACTTTCGGGGATAAAGCAGGCATTGATCAATGTTTGCCCGTCGAGTCTCAATTCGTGAGTACACGCCCTGATCGCGCGATTTTTCAGCTCGCCGCCATCTCGCGCACTTCCTTGGCCTTGGCGGTGCAAGCCGCGAGCAGGAAGCCCAGATCGGTGCCGGTCGAGACATAGCGCGCGCCCATTTTCACAAACTCTGCGGCAAGCTGCGGACGGGAGGAGAGTCCGCCGACGCCGACATGCTTGCCGTAACGGCGGCAGACGTCGATGGTCTTGGCGTAAGCGTCGCGCAGGCGCGGATGCTCGTATTGGCCGGCGAGGCCCCAGTCGGCGAGCATGTCGTTACTGCCGATCAGCACCATGTCGACGCCGTCGACGCTGACGATCTCGTCGGCCTTGGTGAGCGCTTCCTCGCTCTCGAATTGCGCGACCAGCATCGTCGCCGCATTCATTGCCGCATCGGCTTGCGCAACCGGAAACGAACGATAATGCAGATGGGGCAGGTGACCCGCGGCCGAGCGCTCGCCGAGCGGCGGAAACTTTGCCGCGGTCACATAGGCGCGGGCCTCTGCCGCCGAGCGCACATGCGGAGCGATGACGCCGAGCGCGCCGGCATCGAGCACGCGCGAGACCTCGGCGACACTCGGCACCCGCACCAGCGGGGTGATGCCGGCCGCGAGTGCGGCGGTGCAGATCTGGCCGGTGGTTTCGAGCGAGAAGCTTGCATGCTCAAGATCCACATAGAGACTGTCGAAGCCTGCCGTGGCGGCGATGCGTGCGATCTCGGGCCCGCGCACCAGCCGCACGATCATCGAGGCGACGACCTCGCCGCGCTTGAGCTTTTCCTTGGCGTGGTTGCGCAAGATATCTTCGATTTTGCCCGGCATTTTCCCCGCCCGCTTTTTCCTGCCCGTTCTGAAGCTCTTAAAGTGACATCTTAGCCCGCTTCTCAGGTAACGTCTTAGCCGGCACCTCGTGTAAAATCCCACGCGAGTTGACCCCTGACAGCAAGAGCGCTGGCGGCTATGCTTGTCAGCGGTACGGGAGGAACGGCCGTGAATTACGCCACAGACTTCAAGTCGATCCGCAGCGATGTGTCCGAGCAGGAATGGCAGGCGCGGCTCGATCTCGCTGCCTGTTACCGGCTGGTCGATGCCTATGGCATGACCGACCTGATCTATAACCACATCACCGCGCGCATTCCCGGCACCGACCATCTGCTGATCAATCTCTACGGCCTCCTTTACAAGGAGATCACGGCCTCAAGCCTGGTCAAGATCGACGTCGAGGGTCGTATCATCGCCAAGCCCGACACCGATTACGGCATCAATGTCTCGGGCTATGTCATTCACGGCGCCATTCACAAAGCGCGGGCGGACGTGGCCTGCGTGCTGCACACCCACACCCGCGCCGGCATGGCGGTGTCGGCGATGAAATGCGGACTTCTGCCGATGTCGCAGACCTCCATCCGCTTCGTCGGGCATATCGGCTATCACGACTATGAGGGGCCGGCGATCGACCTCGACGAGCGCGAGCGGCTGGTGCACGACCTCGGCCCGCATGACGCGATGATCATGCGCAATCACGGGCTGCTCAGTTGCGGCGCCACCATCCAGCAGGCATTCAACACCATGTATCAGCTCGAACTGTCGTGTCGCTCGCAGGTCGACGCGCTCGCGGGCGGCACCGAGCTCACGATGCCCGGCGAGAACGTATTGGCGCATACCGCGCATCTTTATCAGCCGGGCGCGCGGCGGCCTTACGGCGTGCTCGAATGGCCGGCGATGCTGCGGCTCCTGACAGCCGAGCAGAAGAATTCCGGCTATCCGCCGTATTGGAATTGAGTTTTCCGGTTTCGATGCCGCAGCTCTCAGCGATCATCATCACCCGCAATGAGGCGGCGAATATCGGCGCCTGCCTCGACACGCTTGCCTTTTGCGATGAGCGTATCGTGGTCGATTGCGGGTCGAGCGACGGCACCGTCGACATTGCCCGCGGCAAGGGCACGCGCGTCGCGCATCACGACTTTTCCGGCTTCGGGCCGCAGAAGAATTATGCGCTGTCGCTTGCGACCGGCGACTGGGTGCTGTCGATCGACGCCGACGAGCGGGTGACGCCCGAGCTTGCGGAAGCCATCAAGCGCGCGATGGCGCAAGTCGCGGCCGACGGCTTTGAGCTGCCGCGCATTTCAAGTTTCTGCGGTCGGCCGATGCATCATTCGGGCTGGTTTCCAGATTATGTGTTGCGGCTGTTCCGCCGCGGCAAAGGCCGTTTCGACGATGCCATGGTGCATGAGCGCGTGATCTGCGACGGCACTGTCAAAAGGCTCGATAAGCCGTTGATCCATCATCCGGTGTTGAAGCTTGAAGACGCGCTATCGCGGATGGACCGCTATTCGACGGCGAGCGCACAAGCGCTCGCCGCCTCAGGCCGCCGCGTGTCGTTCTTCACCGGCATCGCGCATGGATGTTTTGCCTTCTTCAAAAGCTATGTGCTCCGCCTCGGCGTTCTCGACGGCGCCGAGGGTTTTCTGCTCGCAGTCGCCAATGCCGAGGGCAGCTATTACCGTTACATGAAAGCGTGGCTGGCGCAGCGGGCGGCGGCGCGCAGCCGCGAGTGAACAAAGGCCGCAGACTCAAACACCGACGAGGCAAAGTGCCATGAAACTTCCCCGCCGAAAGTTTCTCCGCGCCGCTGCAAGTACCGTCGCAGGTGCCGTCGCTCTGCCGGCTTTGTCGCGTATCGCCTCAGCATCTGATTATCCGACGCGGCCGGTGCGCATCATTGTCGGCTTTGCCGCCGGCGGCGCCCCCGACATCCTCGCGCGTCTCTGCGGGCAATGGCTGTCCGAGCGGCTCGGCCAGTCCTTCGTGATCGAGAATCGCACCGGCGCCGGCGGCAATATTGCGACCGAAGCCGTCGTGCAGGCGCCCCCCGACGGCTACACGCTGCTCCTTGCTTCGACGGGCAACACCGTCAACGTGACGCTCTACAACAACCTGAATTATGACTTCCTGCGCGACGTCACGCCGGTCGCCGGCATCAGCCGGGAGCCGCTCGCCATGGAGGTCAATCCGTCGCTGCCGGTCACAACGGTGCCCGAGTTCATCGCCTACGCCAAGGCCAATCCCGGCAAGATCAATTATGGATCGGCCGGCATCGGCAGTTCGCTCCATATGGCCGGTGAACTGTTCAATCTGAAGGCCGGCGTCAAGCTCGTGCACGTGCCGTATCGCGGCTCGCCGCCGGCGCTGACCGACCTGCTTGGCGGCCAGCTGCAGCTGATGTTCTGCCCACTGCCGCCATCGCTCGAATATCTCAAGTCCGGAAAGCTGCGGGCGCTGGCGGTCACCACGGCGGCGCGATCGCAAGTTCTGCCGGACATCCCGGTCATTGCCGACTTCGTGCCCGGCTATGAAGCGAGCGCGTGGTACGGCATCGGAGCGCCCGCGCATACACCGGTCGAGATCGTCAACAGACTTAACGCCGAGATCAATGCCGGCCTCGCCGATGCCAAGCTCAAAGCGCAGCTCACAGATATTGGCTCTGTCCCATTCGTCCTGTCGCCGGCGGACTTTGGTAAGCACCTTGCCGCCGAAACCGAAAAATGGGCCACGGTGATCCGCGCGGCGAATATCAAGGCGGATTGAGCCGACCACTGGCAGTCTTACTGCGGCGGCGCAACGAGCTCATAGCCAGCGGTGCGCATGCATTGCGAGAACTGCAAAAAGAATGCGAACTCAGGCGAGCCGGCGCCGACGGGAGCCGAGCTTCCTTTGTTTTCGCATTTGGTCTTGTCTTGTTCGAGTTCTTGATCGCTGACCGGATCGGGATGATGCTTCCACGTGGCGGACGGCGTCTCAGATGGAGCCGGCGCTGCATCGGATGCCGCCGGCTTGGCGGGCTGTTGGTCGGATTTGTCCGCATGGTCCGGACGTAAGTACCAGCATTTGCGGTGACGCTCCCGATCGGTGTGATAGCGCCACTGGCTGCCGTCGGGCGCGTCAGAATTCGGTTCAGCATGGCAATCAGACGCGCGGGCCGCCTTGGTCGGCATGCTCATAGTCGCGGCCGACACGAACAGCGCAGCAACAATCGCGGTCATCCCGATCGGACTCGAAATTCGTTCCAGCACGATCACCTCCGCGAGGCTAGACGATGCAAAAACACAACTTCGGTAGAAGTTCGGCGAACCGGGCGTTTAATTGCGATGCCGGAACCCGACTCGCCAGCCTTCAGCAGATGAAGCTCACTTCTAGCACATGTCCGCCAAGTGCTAGAAGCAGAAGTCCCGTGACCAGCGGCCGCACTACTCCACGCTTAACGGTCGGCGCTCAGGCGAAAGTTCATCTCGATCTTGGTGGCGGAGCCGCCGCTCGGAAGGCGCCAGTCCGAATAGCCGGGTGTTGGATCCGGATCGTAGGAGAGATCCAGCCGCCAGTTTTGCTCAGGGACGCCGGGCAGCGCCAGGCTGACGGCCCGTTGACTCGTCTTCTTATCGAGCGTGGCAGTCGCTAGGATAACTTTACGGTCGCCATCATGAGCCCGCCAGCTTTGGCCGAGCATGACGATCGACTGTTCCTGCCCTTCCTGCACGGTGATTTGCACATCCTCGTCGGACGGCGGCAACACCATGCCGGGCGGCAGCCGGAACTGCAGGTTGAGCGTCATGAAGCCGTGCGTGAGGTAGGGCGAACGGATGAGTTCGTACCATGCCCACCAGGCAAGCGTTGCGGCGATAACCAGAACGGCGGCGGCAAAGGGGCGCGAAATGCGCGTCTGCTGCCGGGGCGCGTCGTCCGGCTTCTCTGCATCCGGCGACGGCGCACGGTCGCGGACGAAGCCAATCTTGGTGAACAGCCATATGCCGGCGACGAAGCCAGCGAGACCGCCAATCGGTCCGATATTGAAGAAGGCGCCCATGGCGATGCCGCCATCGCGGTCCGGACCCGCAAGGCTGATCACCAGAAACGCAAGCCCGAACCAGCCGGCGAGCGCGCCGAGAACACCAGACAGGATGCCGAGGGTGAAGCGCATGAACGGGAGGTGCGTGGCTACGCTCGAGTCGGGACCAGCGCCGCCTCGCTTGCAGCTCAAACTAACAGGTGCCGGCAACAACAGCTAGCGCGCGGTCGACATCGAACAGTTCCGCATTCGCGACCTGATGAGCGGCGCGTGAGGATCTGTCCGCGAGGCGAGGCAAATTGAAGAGAGGAGGAGTGGGTCAAACCGTTGCTGCGTCGCGCAGCGGCGCCCGGCTCAAGTCGTTGCCGGCGGCGATGGCCTTCTGCAAGAGGCGCACAAGCTCCTTGGCTTCCTTTTCAGTCAGGCCGCGCACCATGGTCCGCTGCGCCGCCTCGACCGCCGGCGTGATGCCGCGCAAGACTCGCCGTCCCGCTTCGGTGATCTTCAATTCGCGGGCGCGGCGGTCCCGGCTACTTTCGTGGCGCGCCATGAGTCCTTTCTGCACCAGCCGGTCGACGACCCCGGTGATGGTGGTGCGGTCGAAGGCAATCAATCCGGCAAGGGTCACCTGATCGAGCCCGGGATTGGCGCTGACGGCCGCAAGCGCCACGTACTGAACGGGCGTGAGGTCGTAGCCCGCTTCCTCGACTTCGGTCAGGAACACCGCCACCGCAATCTGCTGGAAGCGGCGCGCCAGATGTCCGGGCATGTCATGCGCGTCTGTCATGTGCATCTTTCATGGGTCGGGACTTGACTAGCATACTGATATTCAGCATGCTGATCAATAGCAGCGTACTGATATTCAGTATACTGATTAATAGCATCTTGCCCGCATCGAGCGCAGCTTGCGGCCAAAAAATGGGGAAGGATCATGCAGTTTCACCTGGATGGATTCGAGCCCGGCGATCCGGAGATCTCCGACCGGTCGGAACGATATCCGGTCTCGGGTGCGCAAGGTTCTGTTCCCGCGGAGGTCGATGTCCTGATCGTCGGCTGCGGGCCGGCGGGGCTGACGCTCGCGGCGCAATTGTCGCAGTTCCCGGACATCAAGACCTGCATCGTCGAGCAGAAGCCGGGCCGATTGCTGCGCGGCCAGGCCGACGGCATCGCCTGCCGCACGATGGAGATGTTCCATGCCTTTGGCTTCAGCGAACGCGTGCTGAAGGAGGCCTGCTGGATCAATGAGACGACGTTCTGGAAGCCGGACGACAATCAGCCTGCGAACATCGTGCGCAGCGGCCGGGTGCAGGATGTCGAAGACGGCTTGTCGGAATTTCCGCACGTCGTTCTCAATCAGGCGCGCGTGCATGATTTCTATCTCGACGTCATGCGCCGATCGGCGACGAAGCTTGAGCCGTATTATGCGCGGCGCCTCGTTGGCGTAGAGCCTGCGCCGGGCGGCGGTGACGGGGCGGCACAGCGGGTGACCGTCACTCTCGAACGGAACGAGGGTCCGCATCAGGGACAGGCCGAGACAATCAAGGCCCGCTACGTGGTCGGCTGCGACGGCGCGCGCAGCGCGGTGCGGGCGTTGATTGGACGCGAGCTTTTAGGCGATTCCGCCAACCACGCCTGGGGTGTGATGGATGTTCTCGCCGTCACCGATTTCCCGGACATTCGCTGCAAGGCGCTGATCCAGTCCGCCGATGAGGGCAGCATCATCGTCATCCCGCGGGAAGGCGGCTATCTCGTCCGCCTCTATGTCGAGCTCACCAAGCTCGACGCCGGCGAACGGGTCGCAAGCCGCAATATCACCCTCGATGAGCTGATCGCGAAGGCGCGGCGGATTCTCAATCCGTTCAAGCTCGATGTGAAGGAGGTCCCGTGGTGGTCGGTCTATGACATCGGCCAGCGCTTGACCGACAAGTTCGATGACGTGCCGGCGGAAGAGATCGCGACGCGGCTGCCGCGCGTGTTCATCGCCGGCGACGCCTGCCACACCCACAGTCCAAAGGCGGGGCAGGGCATGAACGTCTCCATGCAGGACGCTTTCAATCTCGGATGGAAGCTCGTTGCCGTCCTGCGCCAACAGTGCCCGCCATCTTTGCTGCACACGTATTCCGCGGAACGGCGGACCATCGCCAAGGAACTGATCGACTTCGATCGCGAATGGGCGGCGCTGCTCGCCACGACACATGACGAAGGCGGCAGGGCCGACCCCGCCAAGACCCAGAACTATTTCGTGCGGAGCGGGCGCTATACGGCGGGAACGGCGACGCATTACGGTCCGTCAATCCTGACCGGCGAACGCGGCCACCAGCATCTGGCCGAAGGGTTTGGTGTTGGACAGCGTTTTCATTCCGCGCCGGTCATCCGTCTCGCCGACGCCAAGCCGGTTCATCTTGGCCACGTCGCCAAAGCGGATGGCCGCTTTCGGATCTTCGCTTTTGCGGGCGCGGGCAACCCGGCGGCCGCAGATTCCGCCATCCGTCAATTGTGCGATTTTCTTGCGGAGGATCGGGAGTCTCCGGTGCGGAAGTATACCCGCCGTGGCGAAGATATCGACGCGAGGATCGATGTCCGCGCGGTGTTTCAGCAAGCGTATCGTGAGCTCGCCATCGAAACCATGCCGGCGCTGCTGCTGCCCCGGAAGGGACGTTTCGGCCTTCTCGACTACGAGAAGATGTTCTGCGCCGACATCAAGAGCAGCGACGACATCTTTGCGCTGCGCGGCATCGATCGGAAGGCTGGCTGCATGGTCGTGGTGCGGCCGGATCAATACGTCGCGCAGGTCCTCCCGCTCGACGGATATAAGGAGCTCGCCGCCTATTTCGACGGCTTCATGCTGCCGCAATCGGACCAGGAGGCGCGTCAGATCGCCGAAATCGCGGCGGCTTGAACGGATTTGCAGATATTACCGCTGCACAATGACCGTCGCGCCGATCTTGGCGCGATTGTACAGGTCGACGATGTCATCGTTGGACATGCGAATGCAGCCTGAAGACACGCCGCCGCCGAGCTTCCAAGGCTCGTTGGTCCCGTGGATGCGGTAGAGCGTATCACCCAGATAGAGTGCGCGCGCACCCAACGGATTATCCGAACCGCCTGCCATGTGAGCGGGCAGAGTTGGAAACCGCTGCCGTTCACCTGGCGTGGGTGACCAGTCCGGCCATTCGCGTTTGGCGGTGATGGTGTTGACGCCCGACCAACCATAACCCTCCATGCCAACGGCAATGCCGTAGCGAATGGCCTTGCCGCCGCCGAGCACGTAGTAGAGCCGGCGTTGGCTGGTGCTGACGATGATGGTTCCTCCGGGGCGTGTGGTGGGGTAATCCACGACTTCGCGTCCGATGACGCCATAGACTATGCCGAAGGGCGTCCGCAGCGACCACACTTGGCCCGCTGTCGGCGAATCACCCGGCGCACTCTTCGCACCACAGATGCCAACCAATGTGCTGGCGATAATTATGGAAAGCAGGCCAATCGTTCTCACCACGCTTCAACTCCAGGCATGTAGGGGTAAAGGCTAAGAGGACCGCCAAGGGTCGTAAGAAAGGATCGTAACCAGGATCATAACAGGCGACCTTCGTAGCCGCTGTCACCGCTGCGCAACAGTATGAGAAAACCGGCGACCAGAGGCACGCAGCGCGGTGCGACCGTACCCCCTAGCTTCGCCCGGGTGACGGCGGCTTCGGCCGGGCCGCCGGCAAGGCGGCGATGATCTTTTCCGCGCGCTCGATGACGGTAGTGGCCGCGACATTCTTCATGCAGTCGTGGTTATGCGTGCAGCGGCTCAGCTGCCGCAGATAACACGGCGAGCAGGGCAAGTCGGCGCGAAGCACCGCATTGTCCTGCCGATACGGCCCGGCCCAGACTGGATCGGTCGGGCCGAATACGGCGACCACCGGCCGGCCGAGCGCCACCGCCAAATGCATCGGCCCGGAATCGTTGCTGACGCAGATCGTGCCGCGACGGATCAAGGCCGCGAGCTCGGTCAGCGTGGTTTCGCCGGCGAGATTGATCGCGCCCGGCGCAAGCTTTGCCACCGCGGCACAGACCTCATGATCGCGCGCCGAGCCGATCAGCGCCACGGCGAATTTCTTCTGCAGAAAATGCCGTGCCACTTCGCCAAAACCCTCCGTGCGCCATTGTTTGGTTTCCCAATTGGTGCCCGGCGCCATGACTACGAGCCGCGCGCGCGCGATCTCGTAATAGTCGAGTAGCGCGTCGATGCGGTTGGTCGCTTCCGGCGGAATCGGAAACGCGAAATCGGCGCTCTCGGCATCGAGGCCGATCAGCGCGCCAAAGCGCAGATAGCGCTCGACGGGATGAATATCGAGCGTCGGCAATTCGACGTGATGCGTATAAGCGAGGAAGCTGCCCTCGCGCGCGCCCTGCCAGGCATGGCGCCGCGCCTCGTCGGGGATCTTGCGCGGCGACGCATTCCACACCGCTGCGCGCGGCTTGTCGAAGCCTATGCGCACCGGCGCGCCGGAGGCGAAGGCGAACACGCCGCTGCGCAACTGGCCTTGCAGATCGAGCACCAGATCGTATTGCACCGCGCGCAATTGCGCGATCAGCCGCGCCGCGCCGGCATAGGGCGCAAGCCGCCACGGCGCCGTCCATTCCTGGCGCTCGAATTCGATGACGTTGCTGATCGCGGAATTGTGCGTCAGCAGTTCGGCGATGCCCGGCGTCACCAGCCAGTCGATGCGCGCCTGCGGAAAGCGCCGGCGCAGCTTATTGAGCAGCGGCAAAGTGTGCACGACGTCGCCCACGGCCGACAGCTTGATCAGCAGGATTCTTTGAAACTCGCGGCCGGCGAAATCGCCGGTTTGCTGGCCTTGCTGGTCTTCCGGTTGCAAGCTCGATGAGCCTCCCATCAGATGGCGGACTCGCGGCGTCGCTCCTTCTTAGGCGAAGGGCCGTGCCGTTGTAAATCAACCGGACGTCTCAAGGCTGTGTGACAATATTGGACCGCTCTTGTACACAGGGATACGACATACACAATAAATCCGGGAGGCGGGCGCAAGAAAAATGGCGGCTCAGCTCGGCAAACCGATCCTGCGCAAGGAAGACCCGGCTTTGCTGTCGGGCTGCGGCCGCTACGCCGACGATCTGCCGGTTCCGGTCGGAACCTTGCAGGCGCACGTGATCCGCTCGCCGCATGCGCATGCCGAGATCGTGCGCATCGATACGGCGGCGGCGCTGGCGCATAACGGCGTCTGGGCCGTCATCACCGGCGAGGATATCAGAAAGCTCTCCGATCCGTTCATGGCGGTGGTGAAGTCGCCGATCCAGCAATGGGCGCTCGCGGTCGAGCGGGTGCGCTATGTCGGGGAGCCGGTGGCGCTCGTTGTCGCCGAAAGCCGCTATATCGCCGAAGACGCCGCCGAGCTGGTCGAGATCGAATATGCGCCGCTCGAAGCGGTGATCAATCCGCTTGCGGCCTGCGGGAGCGATGCGCCGCTCCTGCATCCGCTGGCTAAGACCAACGAAATCCATGTGCGCGAATTCGCCTATGGCGATACCAAAGCTGCCTTCGCCCGCGCCGACCATCGCATCGCCACCACGGTGACCTTTCCGCGGCAATCCTTCACACCGATCGAATGCTATGTCGTCGTCGCCCAGCACAATGCGGCCAAGGGCAGCTACGACGTGCTGGCGAATTTCCAGGGTCCGTTTTCGATGCATCCGGTGATGGCGCGGGCGCTGCGCGTGACCGGGCCGAAATTGCGGCTGCGCATTCCCCCCGATTCCGGCGGCAGTTTCGGCATCAAGCTTTCGGTGTTTCCTTATGTCGTGCTCATGGCGCTTGCCGCCAAGATCACCGGCCGTCCGGTGAAATGGGTCGAGGACCGCATCGAGCATCTGGTCGCCGCCAGTTCCGGACCCAACCGCGTCACCGCGATCGAAGCCGCGGTCACCAGAGACGGCCGCATTCTCGGGCTGAAACTCGATCAGCTCGAAGATTACGGCGCCTTCCTGCGCGCGCCGATGCCGGGGCCGCTTTATCGCATGCACGGCGCGGTGACCGGCGCCTACGACATCGCCAATGTCGACGTCGTCAATCGCTGCGTGCTCACCAACAAAATGCCGGCAAGCCTCATCCGCGGCTTCGGCGGGCCGCAGCTTTATCTCGCCGTCGAGCGGCTGATGCAGCGCATTGCGGTCGAGCTGAAACTCGATCCGCTCGACGTGATCCGCGAGAATCTCATTCCGGCGGAAAAATTTCCATATCGCACCGCCGCCGGTGCGCTCTACGATTCCGGCGACTATGCGCGTGCCGTCGCGGCGACCGTCGGCGCCGGCCGGCTCGACGCGCTCAAGCGGCGGCGTGAGGCGGCGCGCGCGGCGGGGCGCAAATACGGCATCGGCTTTGCCGTTGTGGTCGAGCCGGCGATGTCGAATATGGGCTATCTGTCCACGCTGCTCACGCCGGATGTGCGCGAGAAGACCGGGCCGAAGAACGGCGCGGTGTCGATCGCGACGGTGAATATCGATCCGCTCGGCGCTGTCACTGTCACCGCCGACGTCACGGTGCAGGGGCAAAGCCACGAGACTGTGCTGGCGCAGATCGTGGCCGACGAACTCGGACTGTCCACCGACGATGTCGAAGTGGTGCTCGAACTCGACACCGCGAAGGATCAGTGGTCGATCGCCGCCGGCACCTATTCAAGTCGCTTTGCTGGCGGCCCCGCGGTTGCCGCCCATATGGCGGCCGGCCAAATGCGGGAAAAGATCAAAGGCATCGCCGCCAAACAGCTTAATGTGCTGCCTGAAGACGTCGAGCTAAGCGACGGCAAAGTCAGGAGCCGCTCCAACCCCGACAACGCGCTGCCGTTTTCGCGCGTCGCCGCCACGTCGAACTGGGCGCCGACGCTGCTGCCCGAAGGCATGGCGCCGGCTTTGAGCGAAACCGGGGTGTGGACGCCGCCCGAACTCGAAGCGCCGACCCGTGACGACAAGATCAACACGTCGCTCACTTACGGCTTCATCTTCGACATGTGCGGCATCGAGATCGATCCGTTGAGCTATCAGGTCCGCGTCGACCGCTATGTCTCGATGCACGATGCCGGCCGCATCATGAATCCGATGATTGCCACCGGCCAGATCCGCGGCGCCTTCGCGCAGGGGGTCGCGACTGCGCTCTACGAGGAGTTTTCCTACACCGAGGAAGGCGCTTTTCTTTCAGGTACTTTCGCCGACTATCTCGTGCCGACGGTGAGCGAAATCCCGCCGCTTGAGATTCTGCATTACGAATCGCCGTCGCCGCTGACGCCGCTCGGCGCCAAGGGGCTCGCCGAGGGCAATTGCATGAGCACGCCGGTCTGCATCGCCAATGCCATTGCCGACGCTCTCGGCGTTGACGACGTGCCACTGCCGGCGACGCCGCAGCGCATTCACGACATGATGGAAGCGGCGGGCGCGGCCGACAAACGATCATGAAACCAAATCAATGAAACCGCGGCCCTTCGATTACGCGCAGCCCGATACCGCGGAGGAGGCGATTGCGCTCCTCGCCGAATACGGCGACGAGGCGCGGGTGCTGGCCGGCGGCCAGTCGCTGTTGCCGATGCTCAATCTGCGGCTGATCGATCCGCAGCTGCTGATCGACATTTCGCGCATCAAAGAGCTCGACGTCATCCGCGACCTCGGCGACAAGATCGAAATCGGCGCCGCGGTGACGCAGAACAAGCTGATGGCGTGGCCACAGCTTAGACAAAAACTGCCGCTGGTCGCCGCCGCGCTCCCTTATGTCGGCCATTTCCAGACCCGCAACCGCGGCACGGTCTGCGGTTCGATCGCGCATGCCGATCCGAGTTCCGAACTGCCGCTGGCGCTCGCCGTGTCCGGGGGCGAGGTGGTGCTGAGCTCGGCGCGCGGCACCCGCATATTGCCGGCAAGTGAATTCCAACAGGACATGCTGACCACCGCACGCGAGGCCGATGAGTTGGTCGCGGCGGTGCGTTTTCCGGTCGCGGCCGGGCAGGGCGTCGGCTTTCACGAAGTGGCGCGGCGGCACGGCGACTTTGCCATCATCGCGGTGGCGGCAGCGGTCGAGAACGACAAGGCGATCCGCGTCGGTGTCGGCGGCATGGCGGGGCGGCCGATGGTGCGCAGCATCAACGGCAATGCCGGCGCAGCCATCGGTGCATTCGTGGGCGAATGGGCGGAAGAACTTGAAGGCTACGAGGATTTGCAGGCCTCCGCAGCGTTGCGGCGCGATCTGTTTCGCAATCTCGGGCCGCATGTGATTGCGGCGGCCACGAAAGCGGCCAGGAAGGGAGAAGCGTGATGCGCCGGGTGAGCCGCGACCAGAGGACGCGCGTGACGCTGACGCTCAACGGCAGGAAACTTTCCGCCGACGCCGAGCCGCGCCTGCTGCTGTCCGACTTCCTGCGTCATGCGCTGGGCGCAACCGGCACGCATGTCGGCTGCGAGCATGGTATTTGCGGCTGCTGCACGGTGATGATCGACGGTGTCGCGCAGCGCTCCTGCCTGACGCTCGCGGTGCAGGTCGAGGGCCGGGAGGTGCAGACGGTGGAATCACTGGCCGCGCCCGACGGCACGCTCAATCCGCTGCAGCAGGCCTTCCGCAACAATCACGCGCTGCAATGTGGCTTCTGCACGCCGGGCATCCTGATGTCGTTCACCGACTATCTCGCGCGCAATCCCAAGCCGACGACGGAAGAAATCCGCGACGTCCTGAGCGGCCACATCTGCCGCTGCACCGGCTATGCCGGGATTGTGGCTGCGGTGGAAGAGGTCGCGAAATCCGTGCCGTGATAAAGCGCGTCACAGCCGCGCTTTGAACCGCCAGCCCGTTCGGCGCGTCTAATCACAACCAAACGCAGCCGACATGACCCCTGCACATCCGCACGCCTTACCGATCTGGCCGACGCTTGCTGCGGCCTACCGCGAATGGTGGCGCATGCTGCCGGTGCTGCGGCCGCTTGTTATCAATACCTTTCTGATCGTGCTGGCGATGTCGGCGCTCGACGAGTTCATCCCTGCCAAGCTGTCCGAGCCGGAGCTGTCCGGCACCATCATCACGCTCCTTGAAGCCGCGCTGCGCGCGCTGCTCCTGGCGCCGGTTGTGGCGGCCATCCATCGCTTCATTATTCTCGAGGAAATCACCAAAGCCTATGCGCTTCCGCTCGGCGAGGCGGAGTTCCGCCGCTTCTTCGCCTGGCTGTTCGTCATCGAGTTGCTCGGCGGATTGTCGATCGATTTTCTCGGACTGATGCAGGCGCTCAATGTTTCGGTCGTCGCCAGCACGGCCGCCTTCGTCGTCGCGGTCATTGTCGCCTTTGTGCTGATGCTGCGGCTATCGATCCTGCCGCCGGCGATTGCGGTCGGCGCTCCGGGCGCGCGGCCGGCGCCGGCCTTGGCGGATACCAAAGGCTATGTGCTGCGCATTTTCGTGATCTTCGTCCTCGCCCTCATTCCCTGGCTTGCCGCCGGTCTTGCCGGCATTGCTCTGATCGGCCGCGGCATCGCGGTTACCGGCTCGATCCCGGGAATGATTGGCCTTTTACTTGCTGGAGTCATGCAAACGGCCTCGCTGACGCTGATGGCTGTCATCGCCTCGCTGCTGTTCATCGCACTCGCGGTGCAAGTCCGCCGGCCGGGCGGCAGCACATAACAGACAGAGCACAGGCCGCCCATGGTCCGCCATCTGCTGATCGTCGCGACCGGATTTCGTCTTGCCGGCTTGCTGCTGGCCTTGGCCTCGATTGCGGCGCTCGTCGACCTTGCGGACACGGCGCTGGTGATGCGGCGGCTGCCGCCATCGGAGACCGGCGCGCCGCTCGACATCGGCACCTATGGTCTTGTCGCGCTCATCGTCAACGCCGCACGTGGCGCCGATTACCTCGTGCACGCGCTGGCGGGCGTGGCGAGCTTCATCCTGGTGATGCTGGCGATCGCGGCGGTGCTGACCCTGCTGCTCGGCGCGCTGCTGTTCCTGACCGGACGCGGGATCGGCCACCATGCCGCCTGGGCGCGGATCATGGCGATGCTGCTCAGCACAGGGCTCGCGCTGATGTCTTGCGCCGTCATGGTGGTGATGCGGCGCGACCACGCGCCGTTCGCCGCTTTGCCGATCGGCCTCTCGCTCTACACGCTCTGGGTTCTGATCTGGCGCTTCGGCTAGATTCTTTGTTGGAGCGTGATCTTTTCCGAAAACCGGTATCCACCCTCGGATCAACCAAGGGCGTGCTTTTCGGGATCATGCTCTAGCGCTGCCGTTTGACTTCGGTGCAGCTCACGACGCTGGACGGGCCCCGGCCGCCGGCCTGGGTGTAGCAGAAGGTCAGCGTGTCCTTGCCGACGAGCTGGCCGTTCAAATAGCCGTCGGTATCGACGATGACGACGGTTTTATTGTCCTTGCCCGTCAATTCGCCGATCATCGGCTCCTGCGTGGTCTCGCCGTTGCCGATGAAGGTCTGATTGCCCCAGAAGCGGCGGCCTTCCTGGTTCGTCACCTCGATCGTCAGGTCTTTCTCGAACAGGCCGGGCTTGTCGAACGTGCCCTTGTTGCTTGGCCAATGGCCGCCGCTGCCGGCGACGATCGTATAGGTCTTGCCCGTCCACTTGCCTTTGATGTCGGGGACCTGATCGGCAGCGAGCACAGACGATGACACAAGAGCCGATGACACAAGAGCGATCAGTGACAGTCCAAAAACAGCCGATGCACAGATGCGTCTTGTCACGTGCCTCTCCTGTCGCGTGCGGGTGTCCCATCCATCCGTGCAAAATCATCGCACGGGCCGCGACCGGTCCGCAACCTGAAAGCTGTCCGGAAGATTCGGATCGGCCGCGACGCGATTTCACATTCGCCGCGTTTTTAAAGATTATTCGACCTAGCTACTTAGGTCCTTTGTAATTTCGGACCGATTACCTGTCGGCGCTTGTTGTTCGCGCCGTTGTTGTTCAGGTTTTGGAGCCCGCCACATGACTTCGCTCGATAGTGACGAGAAGCGCCGCAATCCCCGTCAGCGTCTGGGCCGATTGGCCACCATGAAGCTCGGCGCCGGCATGCCGCCGCGATGCGTGCTCGTCACCAATGTATCCGAGGACGGCGTGCGCCTTCTCCTCAACGGCATCGAGGCAGTCGAGGAATTCGTCCTGCTATTCCACGGCAATGGCGGGCCGGCGGCCGACGGCATCTACCGGCTGGCGTGGCGCAAAGATAACGATGTCGGCGCCAAGTTCGTGAGCAGCATCACGCAGAGCACCTAAGCGAAAGGCCGGCATGCTAGAGCGACAGCTCTCGTCGCCGATTTTCAGAGAGACACAGCTCCGGTCGCGCAGGCGACCGCATAGACCGACAGCAAACACGCCGCCAGACACAGCGCCAGAAAAGCCCGGACCTCGTCGCTAGACGCCGTCAGGCTTCGTGAGCCGCCGTTTGGCTCCGCTGCATTCGCGGGGATTTCGGCCCCTTCAATCAGCACGCCCTTCTGCATGGCAATCACCCCTTTTGAAACGCATTTTCCACCTCAAAATTCCCATTCCCATTCCAATTCCCATTCATTCACGGGGGCTTGCATACCTCAGCTTCTTGAAACTTTGACTTACGGTTCTCGTTAAAATTTTATCGATATGACGGCTCCCCCGACTGCCCGCGCCTCGCCGGCAAGAGAAAGGGCGTCACACCGGTATTTTGCCGAACAATTAGCCGCTGTGCCCCTCTTCCTCGTGGGGCAGGCAGGACGGAAAGATGACGCTTGGCCCGGCTCTTGCTATGACTCCCGTGACACTTGTCCGGCCGGCAATTGCTGCAGGGGCGGCCGTCTGTTGCGGGGCCAATAGCGGATCATGAAGGACATTCTCGACAAGCTTGAGGAGCGCCGCATCAGCGCGCGGCAGGGCGGCGGCGACACCCGCATCGAGGCCCAGCACAAGCGCGGCAAGCTCACCGCGCGCGAGCGCATCGAACTGCTGATGGACCGCGGCTCGTTCGAGGAGCTCGACATGTTCGTCGAGCATCGCTCGACCGATTTCGGCATGGAGAAAAGCCACATCGCCGGCGACGGCGTGGTCACCGGCTTCGGCACCGTCAACGGCCGCACCGTGTTTGTCTTCTCCAAGGATTTCACCGTGTTCGGCGGCTCGCTGTCGGAGACCCATGCGCAGAAGATCATCAAGATCCAGGACATGGCGATGCGGGCCCGCGCCCCGATCATCGGCCTGTTCGATGCCGGCGGCGCCCGCATCCAGGAAGGCGTGGCGGCGCTAGGCGGTTACGGCGAAGTCTTCAAGCGCAATGTCATCGCCTCGGGCGTCATTCCGCAGATCTCGGTGATCATGGGGCCGTGCGCCGGCGGCGACGTCTATTCGCCGGCCATGACCGATTTCATCTTCATGGTGCGCGACACGAGCTACATGTTCGTCACCGGGCCCGACGTGGTGAAGACGGTGACCAACGAGATCGTCACCGC
>DATHPQ010000188.1:0-33693 GCA_035483735.1 Xanthobacteraceae bacterium
TATGGCCGGCATTGTGGCCGCCCTGAAAGCGCACGACGATGTCGGCCTGCTCGGAGAGCCAGTCGACGATCTTGCCTTTACCCTCGTCTCCCCACTGGGAGCCGACCACGACAACATTCGCCATGAGGAGATATCCCCAAAAGGCCGATAAGAGTTGCGATTAATAGGATGTCGGCCTTAGCCGACTGTTTCGGATAATGGATGCGGCTTCCGGAAGCAAGAAAAAGCGGCTTCCGTGGGGCCTCGGGCCGGTCCTGCAAGTTATTGGTTTGACGCCAAATTCAGCGTTAGCCTTACGGACCGGGAATCCGTCCGAGAGCCTAATAAAGCAGGCCTAGGCCGGTTATCAGAGGCCGGGCCGATAGCGGCATGCCGCCACCGCGAAGCCGGCCGCCGCCTGACGCAGGCGTAAATCAACGCGCCAGCGCCGCTGTGGATAACTGAGCGACAATGTGGCCGCGGCCGAAATAATCAGAACCGCAGCGGTTTGACCTGCTGAACGTTGGGAATGTTCTGCACCTGCGCGAGCACCTCGGGCGGCACCGTGCCGTCGACTTCGACCAGCGCGATGGCGTTGCCGCCTTCGGATTCACGACCGAGATGGAAGGTCGCGATATTGATGCCGGCGGTGCCCAGTAATGTCGCGAAGCGGCCGACAAATCCCGGCTTGTCCTGGTTGGTGACGTAAAGCATCGAGGGGCCGAACTCGGCATCTATGCGGATGCCTTTGATGTCGATGATGCGCGGCCGGCCGTCGGCATAGACCGTGCCGGATACGGAACGCGTCTGCCGGTCGGTGACGAGCGTGACGGTGATCAGGCTATCGTAATCGCTCTGCGCTTCGCGCCGCGTCTCTTCGACCGCGATGCCGCGCTCCTTGGCGACAGTCGGGGCGGAAACGACATTGACGTCCTGAAGCATCGGGCGCAGCAGGCCGGCGATCGCGGACGAGGTCAGCGCCTTGGTGTTCATCTGGGCGACGTCGCCTTCATAGGCGATCTGCACTTGCTTGATTCCGGTCTCGGTGAGCTGACCGGCGAACGAGCCGAGCTTTTCGGCAAGCGTCACGAACGGCTTCAGCTTCGGCGCCTCCTCGGCGCTGATCGAGGGGAAGTTGATGGCGTTGGTGATGGCGCCGCGCAGCAGATAATCCGACATCTGCTCGGCGACCTGCAGCGCGACATTCTCCTGCGCTTCCGTGGTCGAGGCACCGAGATGCGGCGTGCAGACCACATTGGGCAGTTCGAACAGCGGGCTTGGCGGCGGCGGTTCCTCGCGAAACACGTCGAGCGCAGCGCCTGCGACATGACCGGATTTGAGCGCTTCGATCAAAGCGGCTTCCTCGACGAGCTCGCCGCGGGCGCAATTGATCAGGCGCAGGCCTTTTTTGGTGTGGCCGAGCGTCTGCGCATTGACGATATTGCGCGTCTTGTCGGTGAGCGGGGTGTGCAAGGTGATGAAATCGGCCCGCCGCCACAATTCGTCGAGCTCGACCTTCTCGACACCGAGATCGAGCGCGCGTTCGGCGGAAAGGAACGGGTCGTAGGCGATCACTTTCATCTTCAGGCCGATGGCGCGGTCGGCGACAATCGAGCCGATATTGCCGCAGCCGATTATGCCGAGCGTCTTACCGAAGATTTCGACGCCGAGAAACTTGTTCTTCTCCCATTTGCCAGCACGCGTCGACGCATCGGCCTCGGGGATTTGCCGCGCCAGCGAGAGCATCAGCGTAATGGCGTGTTCGGCGGTGGTGATCGAATTGCCGAACGGGGTATTCATCACGATGATGCCGCGCGCTGTTGCGGCCGGAATATCGACATTGTCGACGCCGATGCCGGCGCGGCCGATCACTTTCAGGCTCTTGGCCTTTTCGAGAATTTTCGGCGTCACCTTGGTTGCCGAGCGGATCGCGAGCCCATCGAAGCCGTTGATGGCCTCGGCAAGTTTCTCTTTGTCCTTGCCGAGATTGGGCTGGAAATCGACCTCGAGGCCGCGATCCTTGAAGATGGCGACGGCGGCGGGCGACAGCGCATCGGAGATGAGGACTTTGGCAGTCATGGTTTTGGCGTCCGCAAAATGTTGAATGGGGAAGGCGAACCCTCCCCATCAGGGGAAGGCCGAAAGTGGCCTCACGCAGCTTTGGCGAGCGCGTCCTTGGCCTTGGCGTAGGCCCAGTCGAGCCACAGCGTCAGCGCTTCGACATCGGACCGTTCGACGGTCGAGCCGCACCAGATGCGCAGTCCCGTCGGCGCATCGCGATAGGCGTCGATGTCGTAGGCGACACCTTCTTTGTCGAGCGCGGCCGCGATGCTTTTGACAAAGGCCGCCTGCGCGTCGGCCGGCAGCCGGGCGATGCCCTGATCGACAACCTTCAAGCAGACCGACGTGTTGGATCGCAGCTTCGCATCAGCGGGGAGGAAATCGATCCACGTCGTGCGCTCGACCCAATCGGCAATGGTCTTGGCATTGCCATCGGCGCGCGCTTGCAGCGCCTCGAGGCCGCCGACCGACTTCGCCCATTCCAGCGCATCGAGATAATCCTCGACGCACAGCATCGACGGCGTGTTGATGGTTTCGCCGACAAAGATGCCCTCGATGAGCTTGCCGCCTTTGGTCATGCGGAAAATCTTTGGCATCGGCCAAGCCGGCTCGTGGCTTTCAAGCCGCGCCACCGCGCGCGGCGAGAGGATCAGCATGCCGTGGGCGGCCTCGCCGCCGAGCGCCTTCTGCCAGGAGAAGGTGACGACATCGAGTTTCGGCCAATCGAGCGGCTGCGCGAAAGCGGCCGAGGTTGCGTCGCAAATCGTCAGTCCAGCGCGATCGGCGGCGATCCAATCGCCGTTAGGAATCCGCACGCCCGAGGTCGTGCCGTTCCAGGTGAAGACGACGTCGCTTGCCGGATCGACCTTGCCGAGATCGGGCAATTCGCCATAGCCCGCTTTCAGCACGGTGACGTCTTTTAGCTTGAGTTCCTTGACGACGTCGCTGACCCAGCCTTCGCCGAAGGATTCCCAGCTCAGCATGGTCACCGGCCGCGGACCGAGCAGCGACCACAGCGACATTTCGATCGCGCCGGTATCGGACGCCGGCACGATGCCGATGCGATAATCGGCCGGAACCTGAAGGACTTCGCGGGTGAGATCGAGCGCGCGCTTAAGCTTGACCTTGCCCGGTTTCGAGCGATGCGAGCGGCCGAGCAGAGCGTCTTTGAGATTTTGCGAGGCCCAGCCGGGGCGCTTGGCGCAGGGGCCGGACGAAAAATGCGGCACTTTCGGCCGCACGGCGGGCATATTCAGCGTCATGATCTATCCTTCCAGATAGAAGCCCCTCGTTGGGGAGGGGTGTCCCGCCGTCGGAATTAAGGATTCGCGGGTGCGCCGTCAAGCGGCACGCATGCGAGGGACGTAAAAGGTAGTACGGCGGACCGGATCTGTTTGGAAATGGGCGCTGTTAGAACTTGAAGCCGGCGCCGACGCGGGCGGTGGAAATCTTGGCCGTGATATTTGCAACCGGGGCGAATTGTACAAATTCGTATTCGGCGCGCAGGAAGATGTTCTGCGTCACCGCCATGTCGAAGCCACCGCCGGCCGAAAAGCCGTAGAGCAATGTCGAGGTCTTGCCGCTGGAGCTTGGAAAGTCGAAATCAATACAGGTCGTGCCGTTCACGGTACACGGCACGCTGCCGGCCGAATTCTGCTGGCCGGAGACATCCGTAGTTATGCTGTAACTGCCGCGTCCCAGCGCCAAGCCGGCAAAGCCGTAGGGCAGAAAACTGCCGAAGACGTAGCCCGCGCGTGCCCGCAGCGAACCGAAGTCGGTGACGCCGAACTGCCCCGTGGACGCAAGGTTGATCAAGTATGTATTTCCGCCGGCCGCAGTGGTGCGGGTGAGCGGCGTGGTGCCGGCGACGACGGTCGTGGGTGCGTGCGTGTAATTGCCCTCAATGCCCAGGACCAGATCCTGCCATTGCGTGTTGTAACCGGCGAATCCGCCCCAGCCCGTCGTCGTCGAATTGCTGTTGTTGCTGAGCACTTGCCACTGGTCAGGTTCGGCGACGGTCAGCACTGCGGTCTGCTGCAGGCTGGACGAGATCAGCGGTTGGGTTGCCTTGGAGAAGTCGACATTCGTGCTCGAATAGCTGAACTGGCCGCCGGCATAGAAGCCGGCCCAACGCGTGAACGCCGCCGGCCCGACGGTTTGCGAGCCGCGCAGAATATCGAGATCGTCCGCGAACGCGCTCGGCGCCAGCGCTAGCACGAATGCAGCACAGATGACCCAACGCATCAGCCGCGCCCTTTCATTCTCTGGCGCGCATCCAGCGGCCACGGGGCGCGATCATCAGGCATTAACCTTAATGGAGTGTTAGCTCGGGCCGGTGAGGAGCCGCTGGCGAGGGCTGGAGCGGGCTGCGGTCGACCCGCAAGGCCGGTCGGTTCCCCCCAAAAGAAAACGGCGCGGTTGCCCGCGCCGTTTCCGCTTCTTGATGCAGCGAATTAGATCAGCCGCGGGTCGAGATCGCCGCCGGCGGGGCCGGAGCTACGAAGCCGGTGGGCGGGAACCGCCAGCGCATGCCGAGCATGATGTCGTTCGAAGTCAGATCGTTGAACTTGTAGGAGTCGGGATGGCAGCCGCCGATACAATTGACCGTATCGGTGATCGAGCCGTAGTTGAGATAACGGTAGGCGAGTTCGACGGTGAAGTTCTGCGTCACTGCATAGGAAATGCCGGCATGCAGCGCCCAGGCCAGATGCGTCTCGGTCGGATTGCCGCCGCTGCCGCTTCCGGTGGTGCCGAGGCCGGTATCAACGAAGTCATCGAGCGTGTTGAACGCAGCGCCGACGCCGGCGCCGATGAAGGGCGTGAGACAATTCCAGGTGCCGAGATCGATATAGCCGTTGGCGAGAACAACCACCGACCTGATCGAGCCGGTATAGATGTCGCCGGACACGGCGCTCGGGAAAATCCCATACGCGCGGACCTCCGCCTTGCTGCGATATTCGGCGGTTACGTCGGCACGGAACCAGTTGTTGAACTCGTAGCCGACGCCGACGCCGAAGAAGGTGGTGTCGTCCATCGACCAGTGTTGGAACTGAAAGCCGTTTCCGACGTCAGCCGCGCTCGGCTCGTAGATGAGCTGGGGCCGGGTCGAGATGCCGATTCCGATCTCGCCGCGCAGGTACCAGGCGCCCGCACAACAAGGTTCCGCAATGGGCTGATAAACGGGCGGCGGTTGCGGCAAATCGGCGGCGGATGCCGCAGTGGTGATCATCACCGCGGCCAGCGCGGCGAAAAGGGTTCTGACGCTAAACATGGCTTCGTCCTTTCTGCGACGAGGCGCGCATCAGTCAGCGCACCGTCGTTGGAGGTCGGGCGAAGGTAGGCAGGAAATGCTTAAACCGGTCTTAACCTTAACGCTTAACCATGAAGATTAACGTCCGCGCGTTGTGGAACAGCGGCCAAGACCGCACGGGCGTGTCGCGCGCGTCACAGTCCGGCTTCGCACGCCGTCGCGGCTTGTTCAGGATTCGTCAAGGATTGTGGCCGGCCGGAACCGGCCTTGCGCTGCGCAGTCCTTGCGCCGCTCAGTCCTTGTCGTGCTCGAGTTCGCCGATGTGATGCTGGGCATAAAGCTCGACGCCGAGCTTGGCGACGAGGTCGAGCTGCGTTTCAAGGAAGTCGATGTGCTCTTCCTCGTCATGCATCAGCTTTTCGAACAAGTCGCGCGAGACGTAATCGCGCACGCCGTGGCAATGCGTGGCGGCTTCTTCGTAAAGCGCGCGTGCCGACATTTCGGCGACAAGGTCGCAGTCGAGCACTTCCTTGACCGTCTGGCCGATATGCAGCGGATCGAGCACCTGCATGTTGGGAAAGCCGTCGAGGAAGATGATACGGTCGACCAGCTTGTCGGCGTGTTCCATTTCCTCGATGGATTCCTTGCGCCACTGCTTGGCGAGATCCTTGTAGCCCCAGTTGCCGAGCAGCCGATAATGCAGCCAGTACTGGTTGATGGCCGTCAATTCATGCCGGAGCGCCTTGTTGAGGTAATCGATGACGCCGGGCTCGCCCTTCATTTTCTCACTCCTGCATTGATCTTGGTTTCCGAACCGCGTTCGGCCGGCGCGCCGATTATAACCATTCCAATGAGCGCGCAAAGGACGATAGGGCGCCGACGCGAGCCGGTTCCATGCTTCGTGAAGTCAGCTATGGCTGCGATCTAAGATGACGGCTCGGAGCGGACTTGCCGGCAACACGTCGTTTCGGCCGTATCCAGCGCTTCGTTCATGATGCGGCGGATGGTGCGCGCGCAGCGCCCGCACTGCGCGCTGCAGCCGAGGCACTGATACACTTGGCCCGTTGTGCGTGGGGCGTCCTCGCTGTCCGACAACGTCGAGCGTACGTCGTGGTCGGTCAGCACGTTACAGGAGCAAACAATCATTTACGGAAAGTCCGGCAACGATCTGGTTCGAGTCTTGGTTTTATCTTGCTCGTTCACTAGCGGACGCAAACTGGCTTTGCAAAGAGAAAAACACTGTTTATAGGCGTTCTAATCTTCGATTACGCCGTCAATGCTTAGGTAAATTTCGGTAAACCTCAAAGTGGAACCAGACAATTCAAAATATCCGATACCGATATTGGTCAAAGACTTGAGATCATCTTGGCTGCCCGACGAAGAATCGTGAAGAACAAAAAGATGTGGATGCATTTTAGAGCACCGCCACGCTGCGCTATCCGGCAATTTCCCGCTGCGCGCGGGTAAATTCAGGCTTCTGTACTTAGGAATCGGCCGGCAAAAGGCTGCGATTACGCAGCGGCGGTTTCTTCGGAATCGTCTTCGGACCGCCGCCGGCGGCGTGGCCGCAGCCGGCAGAGCCGTGCCGGGACATTGAGCAAATCCTCGAATAGGCCGGCAAAGCGCTGGCCGCGCCCCAGCGCCCGGTCGAGCGCCGCCATGGTTCGCGCCAGGCCGGGATCGTCGTCGTTAACCCAGGTGCGCAACACCGAGCCGAACAGGAGCGCCAGCCCTTGCGCGCGCACCATGCCGCGCGGGCCGGAAGCGCCGATATCGGCGGCGGTCAGCATCCATTGTTGTGAGCGCACGGCGAGCCCGTTGCAGGCGATGGCCAGCGGCGGATTGCGCGAGGCCGAGCGGATCAGCGACCGCACCGCGTCGCGGTGGGGCGCCAGGATTTCGAGGCGGCGCATCAGGACGTCGAACAGGCGCTCGCGCGGCGGCTCCTCGGTCATGTCGCTGAAATCCGCTGCGAGCACCACGCGGTCGGTATCCTTGATATGCGCGGCGAGAATTGCGAGCGGCGAAGCAAACTCGCCGCGAAACTCGGCGAGCGACACGCCGGCCGCTTCGGCGATCTCGACAAGACCGATCTCTTCAAACCGCTTCTCGGCGAGAAGGGCCATGAAGGCCGCGATGATCTTTTCGCGGGTGCTGGCGTCCGGAGGCACAGCTCGGTCTGCGGAGGCGCGGCCGGCTTTGGCGGCTGATTTGCGGGCGGGACGACGGGCCATGATTTACTCCCTGCACTCAGCCTTACATGTAGGCCCGGCTACTGTCGGTTCCAAGGCGCTTTGGAAAGGGGCTTGCGAAGCGTCAGCCGGCTAGCTCGCGCGATCGTTTGGTCGCTGCGGCGACGGCCTTTTCCATGAGCGAAGCGAGTCCGTCTTGCCCCATCAGGACCGCGAGGGCCGCCGCGGTGGTGCCGGCCGGCGACGTTACGTTCTCGCGCAAGACCGCGGCGTCGAGCGGCGATCGATGCAGCAATTCGCCCGAGCCGGCGACGGTTTCGCGTGCGAGCTTGGCCGCGAGCTCATGTGGCAGTCCCGCGGCGACGCCGGCCTCGGTCAGAGCTTCGGCGAGCAGAAATACGTAAGCGGGGCCCGAACCGGACACCGCCGTTACCGCATCCATCAAAGCCTCGTCGGTGGTCCATTCGACTGCGCCGGTCGCCGACAGCAAACGGTCGGCGAGCGCGCGCTGTGCTTCGTTAGCGTGGAGCGGCACGGCGACGGTGATACCGCGGCCGATCGCGGCCGGCGTGTTCGGCATAGCGCGCACGATGGCGCAGGGTTTCGCCAGCGCGTCAGAGAGAAATCTCAAAGTGCGTCCGGCCATGATCGAAACGACGACCGTCGAAGGCGAAACCAGCGGCGCGAGCGGCGGGATCGCCTGCGGCGCCACTTGCGGCTTCACCGCCAGCACAATCGCTGCGACGTTTTTGAGCGCCCGCGGGGTCGGATTGAGCTGCAGCCCGCGCTGCGTCAGCGCGGCAATTTGCGGCGGTATTGCCGGCTCGATCACCGCGATATTTTGCGGATCAAGCCCGAGGCGGATCCAGCCTTCGAGCAAGGCGCTACCCATCTTGCCGGCGCCGACCAGAACGAGCACGCCGGAAAAATCGCGCAAGGCTTCCGAACCGGCCGTCACGCCTCGCCCACGGTGTCGAACATGGCGGCGTCGATGGCCTCGCGAGCCGATTTGCCGGCCCAGATCGCAAATTGAAAGGCCGGGAAGTAGCGCTCGCAGGAATCGAGCGCGGTGCCGAGCACCGCTTCGCATTGCCGGCCCGATGCGCTGACGCCGCCGGCGAGAACCAGCGCGTGGCGGAACATCACCATGCCGTTCTGCATCCAGACGTCAAAATGCCCGATCCATAATTGCTCGTTGATCATGGCGATGAGCTGCTGCACCTCAGGCAGCCGCTGCTCCGGCACCTTCATGTCGAAGGCGCAAGCCAGATGCAGCGCCTCGATGTCGCTCATCCAAGTGAAGGAAACCTGGTAATTGGTCCAGCGGCCGGTGACCGAGAGCCCGATCTCATCCTCGCCGGCGCGCTCGAACGGCCAGTTATTGCCGGCCGCCATGTGCTCGACGACGTCGAGGGGATTGCTGGTTTCTTGGTCATTCGTGATTTCGATCAGGGACATGCCGCCTCCACAGATGCCGCTTGAAGTGGAAATGCGCACGCCACGGGAACTCCGAAAGGACTCAAATCGCGGCCCGGCTGCGGAACGGCAGGGGGAAAATCCGCCGCCGCACGGAACGATTTGACGCAGGAACAATCTTTATCTGCGAATTGACTCACTAAAACGAATCAGTCGCATCGCCGACTATAATCAGCTTATTTCCTTCCGCCAAAGTGTGCGCAAGAGCAGTAAGAGCTTCAATCAGCATCGATACCGGCACTCATGAAGTGATTTGGCCGGTGCAGACAATATTCGTTTTGTAACCGTCCACAGTCGTGACTGCGACAAGTTGACTCAATGAGACTTCGGCAACCTCGGTGCGCGGCAAAGCCGTCGGACGATCAGTCGAACAGGCTCGACACCGACTCTTCGGCGGCGGTGCGGTTGATCGCTTCGCCGATCAGCTTGGCGATGGTCAAGACGCGGATGTTCTTGGACTCGTTTACCGCCTCAGTCGGCATGATCGAGTCGGTAATCACCAGTTCCTTGAGCCGCGAATTGCCGACGCGGGCGATGGCGCCGCCCGACAGCACGCCGTGGGTAATATAGGCGTAGACTTCCTTGGCGCCCTTCTCGAGCAGCGCATCGGCGGCATTCACCAGGGTGCCGCCGGAATCGACGATGTCGTCGACCAGAATGCAGATGCCGCCCTCGACATTGCCGATGACATTGGCGACTTCGGATTCGCCCGGCCGTTCGCGGCGCTTGTCGACGATCGCAAGCGGCGCATCGATGCGCTTGGCGAGCGCGCGGGCGCGCACCACGCCGCCGACGTCCGGCGACACCACGATCACCTTGGCGAGCTCGAAGCGCTCCTTGATGTCGCGCATGATCACCGGCGCGGCGAACAGGTTATCGGTCGGGATGTCGAAAAAGCCCTGGATCTGGCCGGCGTGCAGATCGAGCGTCAGCACGCGGTCGACGCCGGCGTTAGTAATGAGATTGGCAACGAGCTTGGCCGAGATCGGCGTGCGCGGCCCGACTTTGCGGTCCTGACGGGCATAGCCGAAATAGGGGATCACCGCGGTGATGCGCCGCGCCGACGCGCGGCGCAGCGCGTCGATAATGATCAGCAATTCCATCAAATGGTCGTTGGCGGGATACGAGGTCGACTGGATGACGAAAACGTCGGCGCCGCGGACGTTTTCCTGAATCTCGACAAATACTTCCATATCGGCGAAGCGACGCACCACCGCTTTGGTCAGCGGATTGCCGAGATAGGTGCCGATCGCGTGTGCAAGCGTCGGGTTGGAATTGCCGGAGACGAGCTTGATTGCTCCGTTATTGCCCGCCATTCCCCATTCTCCTCGCGCGCCGACGCTCAGCCGGACCTGATACAAGCCGCTTTCCACGCTGGCAATACGATTCAAAAAGTTTCCCCGCAGCTTTTTCCGCTGCAACTCCAATGGTTTCCGTGCATCAGGGTTAATCGCCGGCTTAAAGCCTCAGCGCCGTGGACAGCAAATAGAAGCCTATTTGTCGGTCAGAACGATCGCATTGACGTGCCGGCCGTAATCCGGCTCGGCGCGGTGGGTGGTGCGGCGGTAACTGAAAAACTGCTCCGGATCGGCATAGGTGCACAGGCCGAGGTCCTCGACATGGCCGACGCCGGCCCGCGCCAAGCGGGCTGCCACATAGCCGGAAAGATCGAACAGGGCATGCCCTTCGCGCGGGGCGGGGGCGAAGAAGCGGCTCGAGGCATGGTCCTCGGCGGCAAAGCGGGCGATGAGGTCGGAGCCGACCTCATAATTGGCTTGCCGGATCATCGGTCCAATCGCGGTCCGGATCTGGCCGCGCGCCGCGCCGAGACGCTCCATGGCCGCGATTGTCGCCTCGATGACGCCACCGAGCGCGCCGCGCCAGCCGGCATGCGCCGCGCCGACCACGCCGGCCTGCGGATCGGCGAACAGCACCGGGCCGCAATCCGCCGTGGTCACGCCGATGGCGAGCGCGCGCATGCGAGTGACAATGGCGTCGGCGCGCGGCCGTTCGCCCGCCGGCCACGGCGTTTCGGCGACGACGACGTTGGGCGAGTGGATTTGATAGAGCGTGAGGAAACGGTGCGGCTCGACACCGAGCGCGGCGGCCATGCGGGCGCGGTTCTCTGCGACCTTGGTGGCATCGTCGTTCGATCCGGTGCCGCCATTGAGACTGGCATAGAGGCCGTCCGACACGCCGCCGGCGCGCGTGAAGAACGCGTGCTGAATGCCGGTCAAGGTGAGCGACGGCGCCTGCAACTTCATGACGCCGCCTCGAATCCCGGAAGCGCACCGAGCTTTGGCGCGGCAATGCCGATCGCCTTGAACAGTTCGCCCATGCCACGGGCGCCCTCGGCAATGAGCCGCGCCAGCGCGATATCGATCTCCGCGGCTTTGTCCGGCGGCGCGCTTGCTTTTAACGCCGCCGCGCGCTGGGTGATGCCGAGCCGCAGAAACAGATCACGCTGGCGGATCGGTCCGTGAATCCGCGCGCCCATGCTCTCGGCGCATTGGCTGATCGATTCGAAATCGACATGCGCGGTCAAATCGGCCTTGCCCGGCGCGCGCAGCGGGTCGGTGAAGGAATGTCCGGCAACGGCTTGCAGCGTATCGCCCAGGCCGAAATGGGCATGGCCGTAGTCGATGATCAAAGCCGCTCCTTCCTCGCGGGTGCGCCTGCCGAGCTCGAGCGCAACGCCATCGTCGCGCCATTCAAAGATTGCGCCTTCGGGCGCCTGGCGCAATCCACGCGGCATTGCCGCCTCGAAATGCGGCAAAGCCTCTCGCGCCGCGCCGATGACGTAGTGGCCGTCGGGCGCAATCTCGATGACGCGCTCATGCCAGCCGCCGGCTTGCTTGACCGCTTGATGCACCGGTAGCGCATCGATGAATTCGTTGGCGACGATGATGCTCGGACCGGGCGGCACTTCCCCGACCGTGCTGTGCCACAGGACCGCCGCGTCGAGGTCCTCGAGCATGCGCTGTTGCACCTGCTGCAGCGCCGGACTGACTTCAACGAGATGCACGACCAGCGCGTCGCGAAATCCCTTGACGATCTTCGCGGCGCGCAGCGCGTCGTGCATCAAAGTGCCGCGTCCGGGGCCGAGCTCGATGATACGCACGTTTTCCGGCGCGCCCATCTGCTGCCAGACCGACCCCATCCATAGACCGATGAGTTCGCCGAACATCTGGCTGATCTCGGGCGAGGTGACGAAATCGCCACCCGAGCCGAACGGATCGCGATTGACGTAATAGCCATGCTGCGGATGCGTCAGGCAGAGCCGCATATATTCGGCAATCGGCATCGGGCCGGCGACGCCGATCAGCCGGCGGATCTCGGCGTCGAGCGGCGTGCGCTCAACCATTTTTCACGACGGGCGCGTGACCCGATGCCGGCTTGCGACGAAGGACGACGGCGAGCAGCACGAGACCGATGAGCACCAGCGGGATGCAGAGCAGCATGCCCATGGTGAGCCAGCCCGAACTCCACAGAAAGCCGAGCTGCATATCGGGCTCGCGAAAGAATTCGCATGTCGTGCGCGCGACGCCGTAGCCGATGAAGAAAGTCGCGGTGACGGCGCCGGGCCGCTTCAAGGCGCCGGCCCGCACCAATGCCCCGAGGAGAAGAAACAGCACGACGCCTTCGAGCGCGGCTTCGTAAAGCTGGCTCGGATGGCGTGGCAGCGGACCGCCGTGCGGAAAGATCATGGCCCAGGGCACATCGGTCGGACGGCCCCACAATTCGCCGTTGATGAAATTGGCGATGCGGCCGAGAAACAAGCCGATCGGCGCCACCGCACAGCTCACATCGCCGAGCGACAAGGTCGATATGTGCTTTCGCCACGCGAACAGGATGACGGCGACAGCACATCCGGTGACGCCGCCGTGAAAGGACATGCCGCCGGTCCAGATTTGAAAAATCTCGGCCGGGTGCTCGGCGAAATGCGGCAGATTGTAGAACAGCACATAGCCGATGCGGCCGCCGAGAATGATGCCGAGCGTGATCCAAACAACGAAGTCGTCGAAGTCGAGCACGGTGAACGGCGCCGGCCCGCCCCAGAATCTCTCGGTGGCGATAATTCTGCGCGCATAGAACCAGCCGGCGATGATGCCGACGATATAAGCGAGCGCGTACCAGCGGATCGCCAAGGGCCCGATCGAGATCAGGATCGGATTGATGGAAGGATAAGGTATGACCGGCAGAACCAACATGAATGGGCTTGCTTGTTGCGTGCTTTGGCGGTGTATCGCGCGGATCCTTAACGCGGGTTCTTGGTCCGCCGCGTCGACGCTTAATCGTGACGTCGCATTGCGGCGATAGAGTTACAGGAAAGCCCCTTGCGGCGCCGCCGCACCATCGCCATTGTCTTAACCCATAGCAAGCGGGCAGGTGCTGTGACTCGTTGGCAGATGCCGGCGAGGGCTTTATCGGCAGCGGCTTCAGAGGCGGTCATGGTGCAAACGACGAATCGGTTTTTCGACGAGGTTGCGCGCTTAATGAATGACGCAGCAGGTGTCGCGCAAGGTGTGCGGCGCGAGTTCGAGACGCTGTTCCGCACGCAAGCGGAGCGCTGGCTGCGCGACCTCGATCTGGTCAAGCGCGAGGAATTCGAGGCAGTCAAGGACATGGCCCGTATCGCGCGTGAGGAAAACGAGGCGCTCAAGAGCCGCGTTGCCGCGCTCGAGGCCGCGCTCGGCAAAACGGGTGCTTCGGCGTCTTCGGCCGCCGGCGGCGACATGAATCCGGGCGCTAACTAAAACGCCGCCAAAAAACGCAAGCTGGCTTCGACTTTCCTTGTTTTTCAGGATTTGCGCCGCTATAAGCGCCGCTTCCGCGGCCGCTACAGCACCCCTGGAGGCTGCGCGCGGAATTTCCCTTGAGCATACAAGGTTTTAGACAAGGAACATCCTATGGCGACCGTCAATCAGATCAAAGCGGCGGCGCGTTCGCGGGCAGGCAAGGGGGCCGCCCGGGCTGAACGTCGTGCCGGCCGCGTACCCGGAATCATCTATGGCGACGGCAAGGAGCCGCTGCCGATCTCGCTCGACTATAACGAGCTGAAGCTGCGCATCTATGCCGGCCACTTCCTCACCACCATTCACGAGGTCGAAGTCGACGGCGTGAAGCATCGCGTCATTCCGCGCGACTTTCAGCTCGATGCCGTGCGCGATCTGCCGCTGCATGTCGACTTCATGCGGCTCGGCGAGGGCGCGACCATCCGCGTCAATATTCCGATCATCGTCAAGAATGCCGACCAATCGCCCGGCGTGAAGCGCGGCGGCACGGTTTCGATCGTCGCCCACACCGTCGAAGTGCGCTGCCTGGCCGAAGCCATCCCGACCGGCATCGAGGTCGATGTCGGTTCGCTCGACATCAATCACTCCAAGCACCTGAGCGATATCAAGCTGCCGGAAGGCGTGCGCTCGGTGTCGAACCGCGACGTGACCTTGGTCACCGTCGTACCGCCGTCGGGTTATGCGGAAGAGTTGAAAGCCGCTGCCGAAGCCGCTGCCGCCGCAGCCGCCGCGGCCGCTGCCGCCGCTGCGGCCCCCGCCGCAACAGGCGCGCCGGGTGCTCCTGGGGCCGCTCCTGCCGCTGGTGGTGCTGCGGCTGCTGCCGCACCCGCCGCCGGTGGCGAGAAGAAGTGAGGTTGCCGCACTAGCGCGGGATAAGGCCGATGCTGCTCCTGGTCGGACTTGGTAATCCGGGAGAGCGTTATGTCGGCAACCGGCACAATATCGGCTTCATGGCGCTGCAAGAGATCGCCAAGCGCCACGGCATCGGACCGTGGCGCCGGCGCTTTCAAGGGGTCGCCTGCGAGGGGCCGATCGGCGGCGAACGCGCGCTGTTGTTGTTGCCCGGCACATTCATGAATGAATCGGGCCGCGCGGTCGCGGAAGCCGCGCATTTCTACAAGCTGCCGCTCGACGCCGTCACCGTGTTTCACGACGAGATCGATCTGCCCCCGGCCAAGGTTCGCGTGAAGACCGGCGGCGGCATTGCCGGTCATAACGGCCTGCGGTCGATCTCCGAGCATATCGGCAACGATTACCGGCGGGTGCGCATCGGCGTCGGTCATCCCGGTAACAAGGACATGGTGCAGCATTATGTGCTGAGCGATTTCGCCAAGAGCGAGAAGGCTTGGGTCGAGGCGCTGATCGGCATCCTTGCCGACAATGCCGATCTGATCGCGCGCAGCGAGGATGCGACGTTTCAGAACAAAGTTCATCTCGCCATGGTGGCCAAGGGCTTTGGCGATCAAAATAACGGTACCGACAACGACGACGGCGCGGCGCCGGCAAACAGATAAAGAACGTCACAGGTCAAATATCCAATGGGCTTCAAATGCGGCATCGTCGGCCTGCCCAATGTCGGCAAGTCGACTCTCTTCAACGCGCTGACCGAAACCGCCGCCGCGCAGGCGGCGAATTATCCGTTCTGCACCATCGAGCCGAATGTCGGCGAGGTCGCGGTTCCGGATAAGCGGCTCGACACGCTGGCTACCCTCGCCAAATCGGCGGTCATCGTGCCGACGCGGCTTACCTTCGTCGATATTGCGGGCCTGGTGCGCGGCGCCTCGAAAGGCGAGGGGCTCGGCAATCAGTTTCTCGCCAATATCCGCGAGGTCGACGCCATCGCGCATGTGGTGCGCTGCTTCGAGGATACCGATGTCACCCATGTCGAAGGCCGCATCGATCCGACCGCCGATATCGAAACCGTCGAAACCGAATTGATGCTCGCCGACCTCGACAGCCTGGAGCGGCGCGTCGATGCTTTAAGCAAAAAGGCCAAGGGCAACGACAAGGAAGCCAAGGAGACGCTTGACCTCGTCAATCGGGCGCTTTTGCTTTTGCGCGACGGCAAGCCGGCGCGACTGACCGAGCGCAAGCCCGAGGAAGAAAAGCTGTTTCATTCGCTCGGGCTGTTGACCTCGCCGCCGGTGCTCTATGTGTGCAATGTCGACGAGGCCTCCGCCGCGACCGGCAACGCATTTTCCCGCAAGGTCGAAGAGCGCGCGAAGACGGAAGGCGCGGCCTCCGTCGTCATCTCCGCCAAGATCGAAGCCGAGATTGCCGTTCTGGGGCGCGAGGAGCGCGCCGACTATCTGGACGCTGTCGGGCTCAAGGAAGCAGGTCTCGACCGGCTCATTGGCGCCGGCTACGCGCTCCTTCATCTGGTCACTTATTTCACCGCCGGGCCGAAAGAGGCCCGCGCCTGGACCATTACCCAAGGCACCAAAGCGCCGCAGGCCGCCGGCGTCATTCACACCGATTTCGAGCACGGCTTCATCCGCGCCGAGACCATCGGCTATGACGACTATGTCACCTGCCACGGCGAGGCGGGCGCGCGCGACGCCGGCAAGATGAGGCTCGAAGGCAAGGATTATGTCGTGCATGACGGCGACGTCATGCATTTTCGCTTCGCTACCTGATACGGATTTTTCCTTTGAGCATGATCTTTTCCGAAAACCGGTTTCCGCTTTTCGGGATCATGCTCTAGCCCCGCATGCCATTGCCCTGATTCCTGATCGCGCCGAGATGCTCGTTGATGCGGAAGACGATGAGCACGAATTCGGCGACAATGCGCGCCACGATCACGCCCATGAAGGCGCCAAGCACGCTGGCAATCAGAAAGATCATGCCGGCAAACGGATTAAACGCCATGGTCGTCAGCGCACTGACGACGCCGGCAAAGCCGAGCAGGATCGCAAGAAGGACGGCGAGCCAGTAAAACACCTTGATGACGGTGGGCGTTACGAACCGCTCCCACTGGAACAGATCGCCCAGACCGAACATGACAACCCCCGACTCATCCCGCGTGGTGATTCCCGCGCCCCGGCCGCACACTGCACTTAGCGGTCACGACGGTCAATCGAGCCCTGGTTTGCTCCGGGTCCGGGGCGAAGCCGGCTGAGATTGCAGCAAGGCCTGAGCGCGTCAAATTTGCGGCGCCGGAACAAAGACATCCGCTACGCCAGTGTTTTGCGATCCGGCACGCCGCTATTCGCCGCCCGCGAACAAACACGGCAAGGAACGCAAGGAACTTGTGCGCGTTAACAATGTCGGACCGGGGCAACAGTCGTTGCGCCCGCACGGGAGGGGTGTCGGCCCAAGAGGAGTAGGCCATGAGAGCCTTGAGCACGAGAGCCCTGACGACGAGACCCTTGAAGTTTAATGCCCTGAAATTTTCAGTCTCATACGCGGCGTTTGGAACCGTGCTCGGCTTGGCGATGATCGCCGGCGCATCGGCCGCAAGCGCACAGACCTATATCGGCCCGCAACAGGTCGTGACGGTGCCGGCGGCGACCCAGGTGACGACTCACACCGTCCGCACCGTGCAGCCGCTGCCGGGTCGCCGACAACAAGTGATAACCACGCGCACGGTGACGCGGCGCGTGCTGCCGGGCTCGGCCGCGATCATTGCCGGTTCGGTCCCGAGCTATCCGCAACCGCTTTATGATCAGGTGACGCCGACAGAGGACGTGATCGCAACGACACCAGGCTATTCGCGCCCGCTCTACGATTATGCGGGGTCAGGCTACAACTACTCGCGGCCGCTCTACGACTATTCAGGACCGGTCTCGCGCCCGCTCTATGACGAAGTGGTCACGCAGCCTGCGGCGGCGACCGTGATCGACAACGGTTCGATCCTGGCGACGCAACCGTATCTCTATCGCTACGTCTATCAGAGCGACCGTATCCTGGTGATCGATCCCGCCACCGGGGATGCGATCCAGTCGATCCCGCGCTGAAGGCGGTTACGGAAGTGACTGCGCTGCGCGCCCCCCGCAAGGCGGCGCGCAGCGATATCACGTCACGCATGCGCTGATTGTTGAGCATAGTCTTTCTGCAATTTGCGCGTCATTTGTTTGATGATGCCGGTCGCCGACAGCGTGCCGAGTTGAGCTACACCTGCCTGGAAATGGCGCGCGACGTCAGGTCGACGCAAGCGCAACCGGCACCGGTCAAAGCCAAGGCGCAATGAGTCTCTAAGGCGCAATAAGCTCGGCCGCAAAAGGCCGCTGCTCAATAACCGATCAGGATTTCGCTGACGACCGGTTTGACCGCGCGCATCGCGGGGTCTGACGAACTGTATTCCTTGTCGGCGGCGAGTGCGGTGACCTCATCCGGCGATGCCTTCGGATCGGCCTGCAGGCTCATCCCCGACTTGCAGCCGCCGGCAAGCGTCGCCAGCAGGCCACCGTCCCAGTCGCTTACCGTCGCCGTGCCGTCCTTGTCGAAGCCCTTCAGCTTAAACGGCTTGTGGTTGAGCTTTTCCAGCTGCGCCAAGGTCAGGCCAAGCTTCATGCCGCCGGGGGCGGTCCAGGTCGATTTGCCGTTGATGACGATGAGATAGGTCTGATTGCGGGCGGCGGCATTGGCCCACCAGATTTCGAGCCGCCGCTTCGGATCGCTGGCGAACAGAACGGAAGCCGGGACCTTGCTGCCAGAGCTGGAATCGACATCGGTATAGGTGACGTTCTTGGTGTCGAAAGTCATCGCGAGCCGCAGATGGCTCGAATCTTTGGAAAACGCGCCGCTGCAGGCAACGACGCGGGCGTTCGCGATCGCTGCGCCGGCTTTTGGTCCGGCTGCGGCCGCGGGAGCGCCGGCCGCAGCCACGGGCACGGCTGGCTTGGTTGGCTTGACCGGGGCGCTCATCGGCTGCGCGACCGCCGCGGGCATCTGCTGCTGCATTTGCGACGGCGCGAGCTGATCGTCGGTGTCGAGGTCGGGATTGGTCGGCGTGGTGAGCTTTGAGCTTTTACGGTGCGGCTTGGCGGCCGGCGGCGGAGCGGCCTGATCGGATTCGTTGGGGTCCGCGGACTGTGTCTGCGCCAGCTGCTGCTGGGCCGCAGCCGGACCGGCGCTTGCGAGGCTCGCAATCAAGACACATGTCGCCGCCCCGATCGCGGCAGTCAGCGCCGCGCGCATCGTTACTCTCCGCATACCCCATCTCCGTAGCCGCGCCCGCACAATATTAGCACGACAACAGGGCGCGCAAACAATATGGCGGCGGTGCTGGACTGACGCGGGATGGGGCAGCCGAATGGGGGACGGCCGCACGCCTTTGGTCGCGTTATCTGTGCGGGTGGTGGTGGAGCCAGGCGGGATCGAACCGCCGACCTCCTGCATGCCATGCAGGCGCTCTCCCAGCTGAGCTATGGCCCCAAATCGAGATCAGGTGTCGATCGTCAGTAATCGGCAAAGCGTTCCGATGACGGGACCGATGACTAACGGCCCGATTATCCTTCCTCTTCGTTCTCGATATCGCCGCCGATAATGTCGGTGACATCGGCATCCTCTTCTTCCTGTTCCTCGATGAAGGTGCTGTCGTCATCGTCATCGAGGCTTTCGTCGACCTCAACATCATCGTCGCCGGCCTCGGCCTCGGTGGCTGCGGGCTTTTTGGCTCCGGACGCCTCGGCGTCAGCCTCCTCGAGCGAAACGGTCTCGACTTCCTGCGGTTCGGGCGCCGCCGCCACCTCCTCGGCCGGCGCAGGCCGGGCGGCGGCCGCAGCTTCCGGCCGTCCACGCGTTACGACCGGCGCGACCTCATAGACCGTACCGCACTTCGGGCAGTGGATCGGGTCCTTGTTCAGGTCATAGAACTTGGCGCCGCAACTGGCGCAAAGCCGCTTAGTACCCAGTTCGGGTTTGGCCACGGTCGGATCCTTCGCGTAATTCGGGTGCTTCACTTGGCTAGTCGAAACGCGGCTGTCAATAGTTGATTGGCTCCAATCCCCGGCCGTCCGGTCCGGAAAAACCGCGGGATGACGGGTTGCTCCGGCCCGTGATAGACGGCGGTCACAGAACCGGTATTACCTCTCCGGCCGGATCCCAAACATGAAATCTGACCCTGCTTCGGTTCCACTGACTGCCCGCCGCAACGGCCCTTTGGCCGGTCGCGTCCGCGTGCCGGGTGACAAGTCGATCTCGATTCGGGCCCTGATTCTCGGGGCGCTCACGGTCGGGGAGACCAAGGTTTCAGGCCTGCTCGAGGGCGAGGATGTGCTCAATACCGCCAAAGCCTTGCAGGCTCTTGGCGCCCGCATCGACCGGACCGGCGAACAGGCGTGGTCGATCCACGGTACGGGCGTCGGCGGCTTTGCCGAGCCCAAAGCGGCGCTCGATTTCGGCAATTCCGGCACCGGCTGCCGGCTCACGCTGGGCGCCGTCGCCGGCTGCCCGATCACGGCGACTTTCGACGGCGACGCCTCGCTGCGCAGCCGGCCGATGCGCCGCATCCTCGATCCGCTGGAGCGGATCGGCGCGCATGCCGCGGTGTCGGCCAATGGCCGACTGCCGTTGACGCTGAAGGGTGCCCGCGACCCCATGCCGATCGTGTTCGAGCCGCCGGTTCCTTCGGCGCAATTAAAGTCGGCGACGCTGTTGGCCGGCCTTGCCGCGCCCGGCGAGACGGTGGTGATCGAAGCTGAGGCGACGCGCGATCACACCGAGAAAATGCTCACCCATTTCGGCGCCCAAGTGCGGGTCGAGCCGACCGAAACCGGCGGCCGCCGCATCGCGCTGGTCGGTCAGCCCGAGCTCGTGCCGAAGCCGGTCGCGGTCCCCGCCGATCCGTCTTCGGCCGCTTTTCCGCTGATCGCAGCACTCCTCGTGCCCGGTTCGGACGTGATCCTCCAGGGCGTGATGATGAATCCGCTGCGCACCGGCCTTTTGACGACGCTCATGGAAATGGGCGCTGCGATCGAGAAGCTTGGGGAGCGCAACGAAGGCGGCGAGGACGTCGCCGATCTTCGAGTGCGCGCAAGCGCGTTGCGCGGCGTCGAGGTGCCAGCCGCACGCGCTCCCTCCATGATCGACGAATATCCGGTGCTGGCGGCGGCTGCGGCTTTCGCCGAAGGCACCACGCGGATGCGCGGCTTGAAAGAATTGCGGGTCAAGGAATCCGACCGCCTTGCCGCCACCGCCGATCTGTTGCGCGTCAATGGCGTTACGATCGACATCGAGGGCGACGATTTGATCGTGCATGGCAAGAGCAGAGCCCCAGGCGGCGGCACCGTCACCACGCATATGGATCATCGCATCGCGATGTCGGCCATCGTTCTCGGGCTTGCCAGCGAGCGGCCGGTACAGATCGACGACGGCACCTTCATTGCAACGAGCTTTCCCGGATTCGTCGACTTGATGCGGGGATTGGGCGCGGATTTGTCATGATTATTGCGATCGACGGGCCGGCTGCTTCGGGCAAGGGCACGATTGCGCGGCAGATCGCGGCCGTTTACGGGCTGCATTATCTCGATACCGGGCTCTTGTACCGGGCGGTGGCCAAGGCGGTGCTCGACGCCGGGCATTCTCCCGATGATGCCGAGCGCGCGACCGAAGCCGCGGTCATGCTCAATCCGGCTAAATTCGATGACAATGCGCTGAAATTGCAGACCATCACCGAAGCCGCCTCCGTGGTTGCCGCCATCCCCCAGGTACGGCAGGCGCTGATCAACTATCAGCGCGGTTTTGCCACCAAACCTCCGGGAGCCGTGCTCGATGGCCGCGATATCGGCACCGTGATCGCGCCTGGTGCCGACATTAAGCTCTTTATCGTTGCCACCCCCGAAGTGCGGGCCAGCCGCCGGACCCGGGAACTGCGGGGGCGCGGCGAAATGGCCGAGGAAAAGGACGTGCTCGCCGACCTGCTCCGCCGCGACGAGCGGGATTCGAGGCGCACCGCGGCCCCACTGAAGGCGGCGCCGGACGCGCACTTGCTCGATACAACGCATTTGGGTATAGACGCGGCGTTCCGGGCCGCCGTCGATATCATCGAGGCCGTTCGAGCGGGCCGAAAGCGCCGTTAACCTGCGCTTTCGTCATTGGAGGTAAGCCCGCTCACCGTCTCGTCCGCATGATCTCGTCTCCATGGCGATAGTGTCCGGAGCACAAGCTTCGTCCTGAACCTATGGCCTTGGCCCCACCCGCCGGTCGAACCGGCGGCTGCCGCACGTTCGGGATCATATTCATTCGCGGGGTCGGGAGTTTTTTATGGCTCAAGCTGCGGCTCAAACTAGCGCTGGCGCGCCCTCGCGCGAGGACTTCGCCAAGCTGATCGATGAATCCTTCAACGACGGTCACGTCCAGGAAGGCGCCGTCGTCAAAGGCACGGTGGTTGCGATCGAACGCGATCTGGCCGTCATCGATGTCGGTCTCAAGACCGAAGGCCGCGTGGCGATGCGCGAGTTTCAGGGACCGGGCCGCCAGAACGAGATCAAGGTCGGCGATACCGTTGAGGTCTATCTCGAAAGAATTGAAAATGCGCTCGGCGAAGCCGTGCTGTCGCGCGACAAGGCGCGCCGCGAAGAGAGCTGGGGCAAGCTCGAAAAGGCGTTTCAGAATAACGAGAAGGTGCAGGGCGTCATCTTCAATCAGGTCAAGGGCGGCTTCACCGTCGATCTCGACGGCGCGGTGGCCTTCCTGCCGCGCTCGCAAGTCGACATCCGCCCGATCCGCGACGTGTCGCCGCTGATGAACAATTCGCAGCCGTTCCAGATCCTCAAGATGGATCGCCGGCGCGGCAATATCGTCGTCTCCCGCCGCACCGTGCTGGAAGAGACCCGCGCCGAGCAGCGCCAGGAACTGGTGCAGAATCTCGAAGAGGGTCAGGTCATCGACGGCGTCGTCAAGAACATCACCGACTACGGCGCCTTCGTCGATCTCGGCGGCATCGACGGACTTCTTCACGTCACCGACATCGCCTGGCGCCGCGTCAATCACCCTTCCGAGGTGCTCAATATCGGCCAGCAGGTGAAGGTCAAGATCATCAAGATCAACCACGAGACCCACCGCATCTCGCTCGGCATGAAGCAATTGCTCGACGATCCGTGGCAGGGCATCGAGGCCAAATATCCGGTTGGCGCCCGCTTCAAGGGCCGCGTCACCAACATCACCGACTACGGCGCTTTCGTCGAGCTCGAGCCGGGCATCGAAGGCCTGATCCACGTTTCGGAAATGTCGTGGACCAAGAAGAACGTGCATCCCGGCAAGATCGTCTCGACGTCCCAGGAGGTCGAGGTGCAAGTCCTGGAGGTCGATCCGGTCAAGCGCCGTATTTCGCTCGGGCTCAAGCAGACCATGCGCAATCCGTGGGAGCTGTTCGTCGAGAAGCATCCGGTCGGCTCGACCGTCGAAGGCGAGGTCAAGAACAAGACCGAATTCGGCCTGTTTCTCGGCCTCGACGGCGACGTCGACGGCATGGTGCACCTGTCCGATCTCGACTGGAAACGCCCGGGCGAGCAGGTCATCGAAGAGTACAAGAAGGGCGACAAGGTCGAGGCCCAGGTTCTCGACGTTGACGTCGAGAAGGAACGCATTTCGCTCGGCATCAAGCAGTTGTCCGGCGCTGGCGCCGGTGCGGCTGCGGCCGGCGACGACACCGCCGCCGGCGAACTCAAGAAGGGCGACGTCGTCACCTGCGAGGTGATCGAAGTGAAAGAAGGCGGCATCGACGTGAAAGTCGTCGGCACCGACTACACGTCCTTCATCAAGCGCTCCGAACTGGCGCGCGATCGTTCCGAGCAGCGCCCGGATCGTTTTGCCGTCGGCGAAAAGGTCGACGCCCGCGTTACCCAGTTCGACCGCCGCTCGCGCCGTGTCACGGTCTCCATCAAGGCGCTCGAAGTCGCCGAGGAGAAGGAGGCGATCGCGCAATACGGCTCCTCCGATTCCGGTGCCACACTTGGCGACATTCTCGGCCACGCGCTCAAGCGCAAGGGCGAGGAGGGTGACGAAGACGTCAAAGAATGAGCGAGCACGTAACGCATATCATTCCGGGGCACCGTGCAGCGGCCGCCCCGGAATGCGTCACGTGAATGTGTGACAAGACGGGGCGAGAGCGGGGATGAGGACCAAACCAAGGACCACAGCATGTCGCTTGACGCCGATCTGATCGCCGACCGCCGCCGCATCCGGCGCAAACTGACGTTCTGGCGCGTGACCGCCATCGCCCTCATCGTCCTCGGCATTGCCGGGGGTGCTGCGATAACCAGCAATCGCATGGGGTTGGTCGGCGTTCGCCCCTATATCGCGCGGGTGACCATCTCCGGGCTCATTCGTGGCGATCGCGACCGCGTCGAGCAACTGGATCGGCTTGCACGTTCGCCGACGGCGCGCGCCGTCATCGTCCATGTCGACAGCCCCGGCGGCACCACCGCGGGCTCCGAACAGTTGTTCGACTCGCTGTCGCGGCTGCGGGCGCGCAAACCCCTGGTGATCGTCGTCGACAGCATGGCGGCGTCCGGCGGCTATATCACCGCGCTTGCCGGCGATCATATCGTGGCGCAGCAAACCTCGCTGGTCGGTTCGATCGGCGTGCTGTTTCAGTATCCGAACTTCGCCGACCTGCTGAGCAAGATCGGGGTGAAGATGGAGGCGGTGAAATCGACGCCGCTGAAGGCTGCGCCCGACGGTTATGAGCCGACCAGCCCGGAAGCCACCGCGGCCCTGAATTCGATCATTCAGGACTCCTATGCCTGGTTCAAAGGCCTAGTGAAGGATCGGCGGCATATGACCGACCAGGAGCTGGCGACGGCGGCCGATGGCCGGGTGTTCACCGGCCATCAGGCTATCGATCTCAAGCTCATCGATGAGCTCGGCGACGAGCGGACGGCGCTGGCCTGGCTCGCCAAGGAGAAGGACGTCGACGCCAAGCTGCCGGTCCGCGACTACCAGCTGCGCAGCCGGTTCGGCGACCTGCCGTTCCTGCACGCGGCGGCGGTCGCAGCCCTCGATGCCGCGGGTCTGGAGACCCTGGCGCGCCACCTCGATGAATCGGGTACCATGGGCGCCGTCGACCGTTTCAACCTTGACGGTCTATTGGCCCTTTGGCACCCTGCCGGTACTGATTGATCTGCGAGGCTTTTTTGCTTCGATCCGATGTGATCTTGGGCCGGTGGGCGACCCCGATACACTCGGCTATTTATTGGCGGCTGACATGATCAAGTCTGAATTGGTTCAGCGGATTTCGGCGCAGAACCCGCATCTCTATCAGCGCGACGTCGAGAACATCGTCAACGCTATCCTCGGCGAGGTCATTGCCGCGATGGCGCGCGGCGATCGGGTGGAATTGCGCGGCTTCGGCGCCTTCTCGGTGAAGAAGCGGCCGGCGCGCACCGGGCGCAATCCGCGCACCGGCGCGCATGTTTCGGTCGATCAGAAATGCGTGCCGTTCTTCAAGACCGGCAAGGAAATGCGCGAACGGCTCAATCGGCCGTCGTCGGAAGGTTGAGAGACCAGCCGCATTCGACAGGCAGTACGCTGCGCAAGGTCGTGGCGTGGGTCACTCTGGTTCCTCTCGCCATCGTCATCGTCGCCTTTGCGGTCGCGAACCGGCAGGACGTGACGGTCTCGCTTGACCCGTTCAATCCGGCTGTCCCGGCCGCTTCGGTGACCAAGCCGCTGTTTGTCGTGATCCTTGGCGTCCTGATCCTCGGTGTGATCGTCGGCGGCATCGCGGCCTGGCTGCGCCAAACCAAATGGCGGCGCACCGCGCGGCGGCTGGAGCGGGAGGTCGCCAATCTGCGGGCCGAGATCGATACGCTCAAGCGCTCTGGCGTCCCCGTCAGCATCCCGCAGGCCGTCGAGCCGGCCGAACGGCTTCAGCTCAAGCCGCCAATCCATTAACGCTGCGGCCCAAAAGACAGCCAAGACACGACCAAGACACGACCAAGACACGTCCGAGACAAAGCGCCCGCGGGGCTGTAGAAGGGCGCCATAAATTCCCAGCGAGGCATTCCGAGACCGAACTGCGCCATGCCGTTGATCGTCAAAATATGCGGCCTCTCGACACCCGAGGCTCTCGACGTCGCACTCGACGCGGGCGCCGACATGGTCGGCTTCGTGTTCTTTCCGCCGTCGCCGCGGCATCTGTCTCATCAGGCAGCGCGATCGCTCGGCCGCCGCGTGCGCGGCCGTGCCCAGAAAGTGGCGCTGACAGTCGATGCCGACGATGCGGTGTTTGATGCGCTGGTCGAGGCCCTGCAGCCCGATCTGTTGCAGCTTCACGGCAAGGAGAGCCCGGCGCGGGTCACGGCGCTGAAAAAGCGTTTCGGCCTGCCGGTAATGAAAGCGATTGCGGTCGAGACCAAGGCCGACCTTGCCGCCATGGTCCCCTATGCTGGAATTGCCGATCGTCTGTTGTTCGATGCTCGCGCGCCGCGCGAGGCGACGCGGCCGGGCGGGCTCGGCAAGACCTTCGACTGGCACCTTCTGGAAAATATCGATCCGGGCATGCCGTTCATGCTGTCGGGCGGGCTCGATGCCGATAATGTGGCGGATGCCCTGCGCATCACCCGCGTGCCCGGCGTCGATGTCTCGTCCGGCGTCGAGCGCGCGCCCGGCGAGAAGGACCCTGATAAGATACGCGCTTTCATCCGCGCGGCGCGCGATGCTGCGGGTAAGCTTATCGATCGCGTGGCGTAAGAAAGTGTCGTGATGACGGTGCAGCAACTCAATTCGTTTCGGACCGGGCCCGACGAGCACGGCCATTTCGGCATCTATGGCGGCCGCTTTGTCGCCGAGACGCTGATGCCGCTCATTCTTGAATTGGAAAAGGCCTATGCCGAGGCCAAGGCCGACCCGGCCTACCGCAAGGAGATGGACGGTTATCTGACCCACTATGTCGGCCGGCCGTCGCCGCTTTATTTTGCCGAGCGTCTCACGGCGCATTGCCGGGGCGCGAAAATCTATCTCAAGCGCGAAGAGCTCAATCACACCGGCGCGCACAAAGTGAACAATGTGCTCGGCCAGATTCTTTTGGCGCGGCGCATGGGCAAGAAGCGCATCATCGCCGAGACCGGCGCCGGCATGCACGGCGTCGCCACCGCCACGCTCTGTGCGCGGTTCGGCCTTGAATGCATCGTCTATATGGGCGCGGTCGATGTCGAGCGGCAGAAGGCGAACGTGTTTCGCATGAATATGCTCGGCGCCAAAGTGGTGCCGGTGGAATCCGGCGCCAAGACGCTCAAGGACGCCATGAACGAGGCGCTGCGCGACTGGGTGACCAATGTCGGCTCGACATTCTATTGCATCGGCACTGTCGCCGGCCCGCATCCCTATCCGATGATGGTGCGCGACTTCCAATCCATCATCGGCAGCGAGACGCGCGTGCAGATGCAGGACGCCGAAGGGCGGCTGCCGGACTCGCTCGTCGCCTGCATCGGCGGCGGCTCGAACGCCATGGGCCTGTTTCATCCGTTCCTCGACGACAAGGACATCGAGATCTACGGCGTCGAAGCGGCGGGGCACGGCCTGGGCGGCGACATGCATGCCGCGTCCATCGCCGGCGGCCGGCCCGGCGTGCTGCACGGCAATCGCACTTATCTGCTCATGAACGAGGACGGCCAGATCAACGAAGCGCATTCGATCTCGGCCGGCCTCGATTATCCCGGCATCGGGCCGGAACACGCCTGGCTCAGTGATGTCGGCCGCGTGAGGTTTCTCTCGGCGACCGACGACGAAGCGCTCAACGCGTTTCAGCTGTTGTCGAAGCTCGAAGGCATCATTCCGGCGCTCGAGCCGGCGCATGCGATCGCCAAAGTGCTCGAGCTCGCGCCGCAGAAGCCGAGGGATCACCTGATGGTGGTCAATCTCTCCGGCCGCGGCGACAAGGATCTCGATTCGGTGGCGCGGCATTTGGAACATAAGACGCCATGACCACACGCATCGATCGGCGCTTTGCCGCGCTCAAGCAAGAGGGCCGCGCGGCGCTCGTTACGTTCACAATGGCCGGCGATCCGGATTACGCGACGTCGGTCGCGATCCTGAAAGCACTTCCCAAGGCCGGCGCGGACGTCATCGAGCTCGGCATGCCGTTCACCGATCCTATGGCCGATGGGCCGGCGATCCAGGCGGCGGGCTTGCGCGCGCTCAAGGCCGGCCAGAACATGAAGAAGACGCTTGCCGCCGTGCGCGAATTCCGTGCCGGCGACGACACGACGCCGATCGTGCTGATGGGCTATTACAATCCGATCTACATTTACGGCGTCGAGAAATTCCTGGCCGATGCCAAGGCGGCCGGCGTTGACGGGTTGATCGTCGTCGATCTGCCGCCGGAAGAGGATTCCGAATTGTGCCTGCCCGCGATGCAAGCCGGTTTCAATTTCATCCGTTTGGCGACGCCGACGACCGACGACAAGCGTCTGCCGGTCGTGCTCACCAACACTTCGGGCTTTGTCTATTACGTCTCGATCACCGGCATCACCGGCGCCGCGGCGCCGCAGCCCGATAAAGTTGCCGCTGCCGTCGCGCGCATCAAGCGGCATACCAAGCTTCCGGTCTGCGTCGGCTTCGGGGTGCGCAGCGGCGAGCAGGCGCGCGCGATCGCGCAGGGCGCCGACGGTGTGGTCGTCGGGTCGGCGCTGGTGGACGCGGTCCGCAAGAGTCTCAGCGCAGACGGCAAGCCCACGCCGGCGACCGTTCCGGCAGTGGCCGATCTCGTGCGCGCGCTCGCCGACGGCGTGCATGGCGCGAGCCGCGTCGCAGTGGAGAGCGCGCGTTAACCAAGATGATCGTGGTCACAGTTCGGCCACATGCGGCACCGGGACGCTGCATATTGTGCGTCATGTTGGAAGTCATGCGTGACTCGAACAAACATCACTATGGCACGCGCTTGCCGCATTGCCGCCGTTTACAGCCGCTTAAGATTGCCTCCTGCAATGTAGTCCGCTCGGGGGACGTGAAGCGGGTGGGGAGAGTAATGCGTAAAACAAGTTCCATTTCGTTTGGGCCAACGAAATCGTTCGGCATGCGGCATAGGCCGCAGCTGCCGATGACGGCTTCCATCTAGACAGCTTCATCTATTCAGCGCGCATGATGACGTATTCGACCGCATCGGTCGCTGACGTCACGGCATTTCGCGGCCGTGATTTTGCGTTCGGCGAATTCCGCCGGGCGGTTTTTGGCACGTTCTTTATCGGTGTCGGATCCATCGTTGCCATTGGCGCGACGATCGGTTGCGTGACCGTCGCCGCGGCTTGCATCGTTGCCGGACTGCACACGGACAATTCCAATCTCGACTTCAAGCGGCCGTTTGCGCTCGGCGCTGCATCTTTGACGAAACTCGAAACGGCGGCGTTGGAGACAGGCTATCGCGGCGTTGCCGGCGCTGTTGAGGCATCGTCCGCTGAAGCCTCGTCCGCAGCCCGCACGCTGATCGAGGAAGACCCCGTTCACACGGTGAAGGTTCTGATCTTCAGGGCGCCGGCCTCACAATCCGTTTCTGCACAGTCCGACGTTCCCCAGCTTACCGTCGCGCAGCGCTTCGCGGCCCTCTTGGGCCCCGATCAAACAAATCTCATGCCGGCGCCGCGTCCGGCCGCAGCGCCGGCGGCGCGTGAAACCGGCCGCGTGCATGTGGCGTTAGCGCAGCCTGAAACGACGGGCTCGATTCCTTCGCAGGCTGCGTCCGTCTCCGGCAATCCTTTGCGGCGGGTCATCGCGCCGCAATCGGTGAACAACCTGTCTCCGCTCCTCGCCAGCGTCGATAGCCGTACCGCGATCTATGACATCGAGGCGCATGTCGTCTATCTGCCGAACGGCGAGCAGATAGAGGCGCATTCCGGCCTGGGCGAGTGGATAGACGATCCGCATCACGTCAACGCCAAGATGCACGGTGCGACGCCGCCGAACGTCTACGATCTCGCGATGCGTGACGGGCTGTTCCATGGCGTCGAGGCGCTTCGGCTCAATCCGGTCGGCGACACCAGCATGTACGGCCGCGACGGCATCTTGGCGCATCCCTATATGCTTGGCCCCAACGGTCAATCGTTCGGCTGCGTGTCATTCAAGGACTACCAGGCGTTCCTGCGCGCCTTCAAAAAGGGCGAGGTGAGCCGTCTCGTCGTCGTGCCGCATCTCGATCCCCGTGCGCTGTCGACTGTCCATGCCAGCCGTGACGGCGCCAGCAGATACGCCTTCAATTGATCCCAGCTGATCCGCCGTGGTCGCAGTCCGCCCCAAATCGCTGCGCGAATGGCCGGCGGCAACGCCGAACTCAAGGCGCTCGGCGTAACGCAATAGCGCGCTGGGCCCGGGCAAAAGCGTCGCCGTCGGCCGGCGGGTCGCTGGTATCCCTCTGGGCGGCCGTTGCATTTCGCCGCATCCGTCCACACATTACCAAACCAAACTGGAGGGGCGTCCTACCGCCTGTGAACCTATGGCCCGTGACGTGGCTCGCGATTGGATGTGGTCGGAAGCGTGCGAAATGCTCGCACGGGCTGAGCGTATGCACCGCGAGCTGTTTCGGCCGTCGGGTACGCAGGAAAGGCTGCCGGCACGGTCGGTAGCTTGGGAGCCGCCCGTCGACATTTTGGAGACTGAACACGAGGTTCTGGTGCTGGTCGCACTGCCCGGCGTCGATGTCGACGGCGCACAAGTCGCGATCGAGGGCGGCGATCTGGTGATCGCCGGCACGCGTGTGCTGCCGCCGGAATTACGTACCGCAACGATCCACCGGCTCGAACTGCCGCAGGGGCAGTTCTTCCGGCGGCTGCGGCTGCCCCCCGGGCGCTATAACGGCGTCCGCCGCGCCGTCGCCGACGGATGTCTGGTGATCACGTTGCAGAAAGCAGGGGCTCATCGTGGCTGACGAATTGCAATTGAAGGCTTCGCCGGTCGAGGGCGGCGGCGCATTGCCGCCTTTGCCTCCCGACGCGCTGATCATCGTGCCGGTGCGCAACACCGTCCTGTTTCCGGGGCTGGTACTGCCGATCACGCTCGGCCGGCCGAAATCGGTCGCCGCCGCGCAGCAGGCCGTGCGCGACCAGCGCCAGGTCGGCATTCTCTTGCAGCGCGCCGCCGACGTGAACGATCCGACCGGGATCGATATGCACCGCATGGGTACGGTCGCCAATATCATGCGCTACCTCACCGCGCCCGACGGCACCAATCACCTGGTCTGCCAGGGCGATCAGCGCTTCCAGATCGTCGAATATCTGAGCGGCTGGCCGTTCCTGGTCGCGCGCGTGCTGCGCATCCCCGAACCCGACGCCAAGACACCGGAGATCGAGGCGCGCTTCGTCAATCTCAAGGCGCAAACCGTCGAAGCCATCCAGTTGCTGCCGCAGGTGCCGCAGGATCTGCTCGCCGCGATCCAATCGATCGAGACGCCGTCGGAGCTCGCCGATCTCGCCACCGCTTACATGGACGTCAAGCCGGACGAGAAGCAGGAGATCCTCGAAACCGTCGACATCACCGCGCGCATGGACAAGGTGTCGCGGCAATTGTCGCATCGCATCGAGGTGCTGCGGTTGTCGCAGGAGATCGGCAAGCAGACCAAGGCGGCGCTCGACGAGCGCCAGCGCGAGGTGCTGCTGCGCGAACAGATGGCGGCGATCCAGCGTCAGCTCGGCGAGGGTGATGACGGCAAGGCGGCGGAGATCGCCGAGCTCGACAAAGCCATCGCCGATGCCGGCATGCCGAAAGAGGTCGAGGATCAGGCGCGCAAGGAATTGCGCCGCCTGCAGAAGATGCCTGAAGCGGCCGGCGAATACGGCATGGTGCGGACCTATCTCGATTGGCTGATCGAACTGCCGTGGAAACTGCCCGAGGAGAAGCCGATCGACATCAACGAGGCGCGGCGCATTCTCGATGCCGACCATTACGGCCTCGACAAGATCAAGAAGCGCATCATCGAATATCTCGCCGTGCGCAAGCTCGCGCCGCAAGGCAAGGCGCCGATCCTGTGCTTCGTCGGCCCGCCCGGCGTCGGCAAGACGTCGCTCGGCCAGTCGATCGCGCGCGCCATGGACCGCAAATTCGTGCGCGTCAGCCTCGGCGGCGTGCATGACGAGGCTGAGATCCGCGGCCACCGGCGCACCTATATCGGTGCGCTGCCGGGCAATATCATCCAGGCGATCCGCAAGGCGGGCGCGCGGGATTGCGTCATGATGCTCGACGAGATCGACAAGCTCGGCGCCGGCATTCAGGGCGATCCGGGTGCGGCTTTGCTCGAAGTGCTTGACCCTGAGCAGAACAATACGTTCCGCGACAATTATCTCGCGGTGCCGTTCGATCTGAGCCGCGTGGTGTTCCTCACCACGGCCAACATGCTCGACACTGTTCCAGGGCCGCTGCGCGACCGCATGGAGATCATCAGCCTCTCGGGCTACACCGCCGACGAGAAGCTCGAAATCGCCAAGCGCTACCTGGTGCGGCGGCAATTGGAGGCGAACGGGCTCAAGCCCGATCAGGTCGAGATCGGCGAAGACGTGCTGCGCGACATTATCGCGAACTACACCCGCGAGGCGGGCGTGCGCGGGCTGGAGCGGCAGATCGGCCAAGTGCTGCGCAATGCCGCGGTACGCATCGCCGAAGGCGGCGCCGGGCCGATCCGCATCGCGAAAACCGACGTCACGGAGATTCTCGGGCCGTCGCGGTTCGAGAGCGAAGTGGCGATGCGTGTCAGCGTGCCCGGCGTCGCGACCGGTCTCGCCTGGACACCGGTGGGCGGCGACATCCTCTTCATCGAGGCGACACGGATTCCGGGCTCGGGCAGGTTGATCCTCACCGGACAGCTCGGCGACGTGATGAAGGAAAGCGCGCAGGCCGCGCTCTCCATCGTCAAGAACCGCGCCGGCGCGCTCGGCATCGATGCGGTGCGCTTCGAGAAGAGCGACATCCATATCCACGTGCCGGCGGGCGCGACGCCCAAGGACGGGCCGAGCGCGGGGGTGGCGATGTTCATGGCGCTGGTCTCGCTGATGACGGATCGCACCATTCGCAGCGATACGGCGATGACCGGCGAGATCAGTCTGCGCGGCTTGGTGCTGCCGGTCGGCGGCATCAAGGAGAAAGTGGTTGCCGCGCATTCGGCCGGCATCAAGCGCGTCATGCTGCCGGCGCGCAACCGCCGGGACTATGACGATATTCCGGAGACCGCGCGAAAGGAGATGGAGTTCATCTGGCTTGAGCGCGTCGAGGAAGCGGTCGCCAATGCTTTGGAGCCGAAGTCTGCGACCGAGAAGTCTTCGGTAGAGAAGGCGGCTACGCCGGAGCTTGCGGGCGCGGAAGCGTGACGGTTAGGGTATGATCCGGAAAAGCAGAAGCCGGTTTTCCAAAAAGATCATGCTCAATCAAAATCTTAGAGCGACGATTCAATCTGAAACATCGCGCTCTAGTCGATCGGCGGCATGTTGAGCGCGCGATCGACCAGCGCACCGGCGCGCTCGAAATCGAAATTGCGATAAAGGTTCAGCTTCGCCCCAAACGACGGTCCGCCATAGAATTTCTCGTATTGCTGATGGCGGCTGCCGAATTCGGAGCCGAGAAAATCCCACAAGAGCCGCATCAGCTTGATGCGGCTTTTCGCGTCCGTCGACCCTGAGGGCATATAGCGCTCGATATCGGCGGCGCTCTCCGGATTGCCGAAATCGGCATCGGACGACGGCAGCGTGATGAAGGCGGCGCCCGCCATTTCGCGGATGAGTTCAAGCATCCGGCCGTTGAATTCGGACTGCATGGCGCTTGCGGCGTAATAGGCGGTGCGCGACGGCCAGAATACGCCGTCCTCGATCGTGCCCATGGTTTCATGCGCGTGCAGCATCGCCTCGTAGATCGACACGAAGGCGACCAGCTCGCCCATCATGATCGTCACCGCCGGGTTGGCGATATTGCCGGTCATTTCGTTCATGCGCTGCGCCAGCCCCGCCATGAAGCGCAGCTTGGTCACATAGCGCGTCTGCGCCTGATGATTGCCGATGAGGTGCGACGGCGTCTTGCGCCACTG